>JBOIDW010000314.1:0-10791 GCA_050740655.1 Gammaproteobacteria bacterium
TGGTAGAGGTGCTTGAAGGTGAGCCGGTGCCGCAGGCGTGCGGCGGCGAGCGTCTGCCCGATGGTTTCTCGGCAGCGCCGAACGGTCTCGAGCCGGCGTTTCATGGGTAGCTTGAGATTGAAGATACATTGCCGGCACCAGCCTTCCAGAAACCACCGGGCGACGAGCTCCGTCACCCGGTCGGGGCGGTCCACGATGTCGCAAACCATCCAGTCCACGGGGCGCGCGGGGCGGTAACGGAAGCCGTCCGCGCGCACCTGTCGGACGAGCCTCGATCCCGAGGCCTCCCCGCACAGTGAGCCGTTGTCCACGGCGGTGACCGAAAGGCCACGCCGGACGAGTTGCCAGGACCACCCGCCGGGCGCCGCCCCGAGGTCGCTCGTGCAAGGCGATGGGCAGGCAGCGCGCGGAGGCCCTCGCCGAGTAGCAGCTCAGCCAGCAGCGAGTACAGGCCGCCGGTCTGAAAATGGTCCTTCGACGGTGACCAGCAGCGCGGAGCCGCGGGCCGCGCGTAGCATGGCCTGGCTATCCGCGGGCTTCAAGCAGCGCAGGTTGATAAGACCGAGGACAAGCCGTGCTCGTGGAGCCGCGCGCAGGCGCTATGTCATTCGCCCAGCAAAGCGCCATAGCAGAGGATCGTGACATCGCGGCCCTCGGCCACGACCTCGGCGCGCCCACGTGAAAGTCCGTGTCATGAGCAAACGGTGCCGGCAGCGGGTTATAACGGATATACCAGGGATACGGATCGACCAGTAGGGTAGGCAGCCCGATCGCCATGTCCTCCGCATCGGCCGGGCACCATACGCGCATGCCGGGGATGCCGTGCATCAAGGCCACGTCCTCGAGCGCCTGATGGGTCGGGCCGTTGGGATCCCGACATCCGTGCGGATAAACTCGAAGGCCCTGAGCGTCAAGAAAGTCGCCAGCGCATGCACCACCGGGACCCGACCGCGCAGGGCCAGCCCCGCCGCCGCGCCCACCAGGGTCTGCTCGCAGATCCCGACGTCGATGAAGCGCGCCCCGGCCCGCTCGGGCAGATGGCGGATCGCGGCGCGATTCTCCGCGGTCATGACTACCACGCGGGGATCGGCGCGCAAGGTTTCCAGCAGGATCACTTCGCAGGGATTCAGGTCAGGCACTGTAAGAATGGCGGTCGAGGGAACAACGGGGGATCGCGGCATGCAGGCACGACCAGTATTACATAAACGCCTCCAAATCTGGCGTAGGAGAAAAGTCCCCCATCCTGGACCGACGGCTCGCGTCATTGACAACCCGCAGGTCCATCCGTTCTCTTCCGCTTGCCGAAAAACGGCGTTTGAAATTCCTATGCCCCGCTCGGGCGGGCGCCGTCCAACACGCTTGCCCAACGTGGTTTCGACGTGCTCCCGGAATCGGTCATTGCAGAGCGGGTGACGGTAGGCAAGACATTCGCGGATGGCATGAACGTCGATCTCCGCGATCTGAGCTCGACAGGGTTCCCGATAGGCGCATTGCCGATCGTGCTCGCTCGCCCCCAACCGGACATACCTGCTCGGGAGCTTGCACCCTGCGCGCCGCCACTGGGTTCGATTCCATGTAGCGCATACCGGTAAGAGCTATTGGTCCGCTTGCGCTAGACTCGCCCTGTGCGCCCTTCCTAACGCGTACCGGTGCGCCGATAGTGGCAGTTGATGTTCAGAACATCATGCCGCCCGGGGTGTTGCATGAGCCGTGGTTTTTCGACTGGGCATTTCAACCTGCCGCAAGACGGACCTGAGCGTCGGCGCTACTGGCATCTGATTCCGGTGTTATAATCACGCTGCATCAAATCCGTGCGGCGGAGAATCTATGAGCATTTCACTTAGACCAACGGGGTCCAATCCCTTCGTGATTCACTTTGGCCCGGTGCTGAGAAGACTTAGCGATGAGGACTTCTTCGAGTTCTGTCAGGCGAATCGAGACTGGAGCATCGAGCGTACGAGCGATGGAGACATCATCATAATGCCACCAACCGGAGGAGAGACCGGAAAGCGCAACTTTGATCTGACCGGGGCCTTTTACGCGTGGGCCAAGGCCGATGGCACCGGAGTGGGTTTCGACTCGTCCACCGGGTTCACACTCCCCAGTGGCGCGAAGCGGTCACCCGATCTCGCTTGGGTCAGGTTCTCGCGCTGGAACGCCCTCACGGAAATCGAACGCAAGCAGTTTCCGCCACTGTGCCCCGACTTCGTCGTTGAGCTTCGCTCTGAGAGCGATTCGCTCGGTGACTTACAGAACAAAATGCGGGAATACATCGACAACGGCGCCGAGATGGGCTGGCTGATCGATCCTGTCGAGAGGAAAGTCTATGTGTACCGGCCGCAGGTTGCTGTTGAGTACCTCGACAACCCGGCTACTGTGTCGGGCGAGCCGCTGCTCAGGGGATTCAGTCTTGACGTCCGGGAACTGTGGACGTGAAGCCTTCAAAACGCTGGCTGCGATCATGGCGGCTATCGACCGGCGTTTGGCCAGCAACTCGAGCTGGCCGATGACCGTCTGCCGGTAATACCCCAGCGAGTAAAGGAGGACCCCAGACACCCGATGGCAATCAGGATCGTGGTCCATAGAAACCCTTTTCTCCGTCGCAACATCATTTCATCTCGTCCGGGGTTCCGTTCATTTGTCGGTCCATGTTCAGGCGGGTGCAGGAGAAGCCTGCCTTGCCGGCCTCGGGGTTCGATGCGGACAGCGACGCCTATTATGCGGTGAGCCGGCTGGGGGGGTCCCGGCTGGTACTTCGCCTCGACCGTGCCCGGGCGTTGGTGCGCAGTGAGGCCTTCCGCTCGGCGCAGTGGGTGCTCTGGACCGGGATCGCCGCGCTGGCCTTACTGCTCGCGATACTCGCGGTCATCCTGCCGATGCCCGATCGCCTTCACGACGCCGCAGGTGGTGACGCAAGCCGGTCCGGCGACGCCAAGCACGGCTGCGGGACGGCTGCCAGTGGGCGATTCGGGCCGCAGCTAGGGTTGTCCCCGGCTCACCGGCTTTTCTTACGGGTTGGGCCCCGCCCATGCGAGCTGCAACTAATTGTCGGCTTCCGCTAATCAGCGAACCGGTCCCGATACTCCATGCGTAACCGCCCTAACTATCGCGCAACAATCGTCTCGCTCTCGAGCACCGCCCGGCGTGTGCCGTCCAGTTCCTCCAGCAAGGCGGCGACCTCGGCCTCCGAAAAGTTGCAGAACCAGCGATCGGCGCGCCGCTCGATGCTCGGCAGCCCCTTGCCGCGCACGGTATCGGCGACGATGACGGTGGGCCGCCCGGGACGCATCGGGATGGTCTTGAGGCCCCGCGCCAAGGCCCGGAAATCGTGGCCATCGAGCCGTTCCGCCTCCCAGCCGAAGGCGCGGAACTTGTCCTCGATGGGCTCGATCGGAATCAACGCCTCGGTAGCGATATTGGCCTGAAAGCCGTTGCGATCGACGATCGCGACCAGGTTGTCCAGGCCCTTGGCCGCCGCCACCAAGGCTGCTTCCCATACCGAACCTTCGTTCAGCTCGCCGTCGCCCAGGATCACGACCACCCGGTTCGGTCCGCGGCAGAGGCGGATGTCCAGGGCGATGCCCAGGCCGACGCTCAGGAGATGGCCCAGCGATCCGGAATGGAATTCGACCCCGGGAATGTTACGGTTCGGGTGCCAGTAAATATCATCAGTGGTGCGCAGATGATTGCCCAAGCGCGCGGCATCGATGAACCCGAGCTCGGCGAACAGGCCATACAACGCCGGGACGTCGTGGCCTTTGGAGAGCAGCAGGTAATCGCGCTCCAGATCGGAAAGCCGATCCGGGCCGACGCGCAGCCACGCGCCGTAGAGATAGGTCAGGATCTCGACGCAGGACAGGGAGGCGCCGATGAAACACCCGCCGCGGGTCGCCATTCGAACGACATGCCGCCGCACCCGATGGGCGAGGTTCGCGAGCCGTTGCAACTCTTCGGGTGTCATGGCATCGTCGTTCATTGGGCCTGACAGGGGAGGACGCGCGTCTGGGCGGCGCCTATGGTTTTCAACTCGTGCAAATGATGGCGATACCAATTGACGCCGGCATAGCGGGCATTGAGCGCGGCGATGTCCGGCCGCCGTTCCAACAGCGCCAATATATCTTCCAGAGTGAAGGCCGGTTTTGCCGGATAGAGCGCCGCATAGACCGCACATATGAATTGATAATCCTCCGGGTAGTCCAGGGTCCAGCGATGTGACATGGAATAGTCGCGCCGCGGCGCTCCGGCCGCGTTTGCTTCCCACAGCACATTGGCGATGCGGAAGCGCTCCGGGCGTTCCCACAGGTAGGGCGTCGTGTGCTCGCGCTCGAACTCGCGTTGCGCCTCCTGCCAGGCTGCGCGCAACGCGGCATGGCTCATCACCTCGACGTCGTTGCCGTCCGGATAAGAGGCCGGATGCAGATTGCTTGCATAGTCGCAATCACCCTGTTCAAACCCTGCGAACACGCGATCGGCGATTGCGGGATCGATGAGCGGACAATCGGAGGGGATCTTGGCGATGAGATCGGCCTCGTAGCGTTGCGCCGCCTGATAGTGCCGATCGAGGAGATCCGTGGGATGGCCGCGTAACACCTCGACCCCGGCCCGCGTACAGAGTGCCGCCACCTCGTCATCGGCGTGCTCTGCCGTTGTCGCCACCACGATCTGCGCCGGGGTCCCGATCCGCCGCAAGCGCTCGACCAGCCGCAGGATGAGCGGCTGTCCGCAGAGGTCGAGCAGTACCTTCCCCGGCAGCCGCGTCGAGCCCATGCGCGCTTGGACCACGATGAGGCGGTGCATGTTAGCCAAACAGGCGCAGGCACTCGGCGGCGATGTGTTGCGCCGAGCGCCCGCCGTTCTGTATCGGCATGAGCCCCCGTACGAGCGCCGCCGGCAGGTCCGAGTGCAGCTCCTTGCCCAGGGCCATGGCCACGAACACTACGGAGGAATAGCGTGTCACCAAGGCCTGGCAGTTGGCGATCATGTGCTCCGTGTTGCCGTCGGCATAGGTGAGCGCGCCGGGCGCATGCCGCTCGACCTCGCGGCGGGCGCGCTCCGCGTCCTCGTTGGGGTGAAATTTGAACAGCAGGGGCCGGCCGCCGGCGATGTCCCGCGCCTTGCGGATAAAGGCAGCGCGGTGCTCGTACTTGAAGGTCTCGCGCCGATCCGAGGTCGCGACCAGGACATAGTCGCGGTGCGGGAAGTCGTTGCCGAGGAACGCCTGGCAATGATCGAAGTTCGGGATCCCGGTCACGCGGATCTTCTCCGGCCTTACGCCCCTGCCGATAAAGAGATCACGGAACCCCTCCGAGGCCACGCAAAAGAGGTCATAGGCATCGGACAGGCCGGTGCCGGCAGTAGTGGCCATCCAGCGCGGGAAGCCCAGGCGCCGGACCAGAAAGAAGGTGATGCCCTCGGGATCGGTCATGCCTTCCTGGACCAGCACCAGCCGGGTGCCGCGCACGTTCTTCGGGACGATGATGTCGCTGCACGTGATGACTAGGTCATAGGGGCCGTTCTTCCCCTCATGATCCACGGCCAGCCGGTGGGCTGCAATATAGGCGAGGGTCTTTTTCAGGAACCGGCCGCCCATGACCGACCATTCCAAGCCGCCCAAACGCTGCACGAGCTTGTAGAAGCCGTCGCAGTAATACGGCGTAAAGAAGCACTGAAACTGCGGGAGCGCAGCGGCGATCCGGTGCATCATCCGGGTCTGGTTGACCGAACCGCAAATGAATAAGGCCCGCATGGCGCGGCGATGCTCGCGGATCGTCACCGGCGCGTCAATATCGGCCGCACCGCCGAATGCTGGATCATCGCAGACGGCCGGTGGATCTCAAATTTCATATGTTTGGCTAGCATTCCGCCTGGCTTTGGATCGGGTCACGGCGGGCGCTAGTCCGCGATGCGGTGAACGAAGGGAACGCATCGCTCGCGACCGATGCGCTTCGTCCCTCAGCGCATCCTGTCATAGCTTGCTCAATGCCTCATTTTTCTCTTAAATTCATGGCTGTTTCCCGCGTCGACTACGGGGCTACGGGGTATGTCGTGGCTCGTAAACTGCCCGTTGGCTTCGTCGAGCTGCTTGGCGGCTTGGTTGTCGGTCAGTCGGGTGGCCTCGGCCTGGAGTTGGGCCAGGGTGATGCTGGGTTTGAGGAAGGCGTCGGGATCGGGCAGCGAGGTCATTTTCTCCAGGGGCGTCATGACCGGCCACTTGAGCACCGCCCGGAGGTGCGCGTAGCGCCCCGCGTCGTCCCCGGCGGCTGGAACCGGACCTCCGTCGTCCCTTCCAGGAAGGCCCTGAGGTGCTCCAGCGCACACCGTCGTGCCTCGTTCCTGTCGATCACCATGGCACCCCTGATCGACCCAACGGCTACCGTTCAGACTCAACCCTCGTTGGAAACGCCACCTCATGTCCAGACTCATACCGTTGGAAAAGACCCTGTGTTGCCGCCCTGCGGATGCCATGTTAGATTGCCGCCGGGCGCGGCGTTCCGGGAGATAGATAAGGGGAGCGCCCGCACCAGCAGGTGCCGATAGGGCGCCGAACAATCCAAGAAGCCCATAATTTCTTACAGAGGATCCACCCAGATGCCCGGACGTAATTTCCTTTTTATCCCCGGTCCGACCAATGTCCCGGAACGTGTCGTGAATGCGATGCACATCTCGCAGGAGGACATGCGCGCGATCGATGTGCCGCAGTTCACCCTGCCGCTATTCAAGGACCTGAAGAAGGTCTTCAAGACCAAGACCGGGCAGGTGTTCGTGTTTCCGGCCTCCGGAACCGGCGGCTGGGAGGCGGCGATCACCAATACCTTGTCGCCGGGCGACAAGGTGCTGGCCTCCGGGTTCGGGCATTTCAGCAACCTCTTCATCGACATGTGCCAGCGCCACAAGCTCGACGTCCAAGCCCTGGAGGTCGATTGGGGCGAGGGTGTACCGGTCGAGCGCTATGCCGAGATCCTGGAGAAGGATAAGAAGCACAAGATCAAGGCGGTGCTCGCAACCCACAACGAGACCGCCACCGGCGTGACCAGCGACGTCGAGGCGGTGCGCAAGGCCATGGACGCCGCCAAGCACCCCGCCTTGTTTTTCGTCGATGGCGTCAGTTCGATCGCGAGCATCGATTTCCGCATGGATGACTGGGGCGTGGACCTGGCCATCGCCGGTTCGCAGAAGGGTTTCATGCTACCCACCGGGCTCGCCATCGTTGCCGCCAGCGAGAAGGCGCTCGCCATGCGCGAGCATGCCCAGTGCCCGCGCTGTTTCTTCGACTTCGAGGACATGATCAAGACCAACGTCAACGGTTACTTCCCCTACACCCCGCCGATGATACTGCTGCGCGGCTTGCGCGCCTCGGTGGCTATGCTGCTGGAGGAGGGGCTGAGCAAGGTCTTCGCGCGGCATAACCGCCTGGCCGAGGCGGTCCGGCGCGCGGTCAAGGCCTGGGGCCTGAAACTCGTCGCCAAAGAACCGAAGTGGCATTCGGATACGGTGAGCGCCATCTGTGTCCCCCAAGGCTTCGACGGCAATGAGGTGGTACGCCACGCCTACCGCCGCTACAACCTGGCGCTCAGCGTGAGCCTGGGGAAGATCGCCGGCAAGGCCTTTCGGATCGGCCATCTCGGCGACATGAACGAGTTGATGATCATGACCCCCATCGTCGGCGCCGAGATGGCGATGAAGGACCTGGGTATCCCCATCGAGCTCGGCAGCGGCGTCGCGGCGGCCCAGGAATACCTGCGCAAGACGGCGAAGGACGTGAAGAAAGTCAAACCGCTCACCTGATCGAATACGAGGCAGGACAATACTGATGAGTCACACCCGTTACGAGCCGGCCAAGCAGCGCTTGCAGCGCAGCGAGCTGGCAGTCCCCGGCTCCAATCCCGGACTGTTCGAGAAGGCCGCGGCCAGCGAGGCCGATTACATCTTCCTCGACGTCGAGGATGCGGTGATCCCGGATGACAAGGAGCGCGCCCGCAAGAACGTCATCCAGGCCCTGAACGACGTCGATTGGCGCGGCAAGACCATCTCGGTGCGCATCAACGGCATCGATACCCACTACATGTATCGCGACGTAGTGGATATCGTCGAACAGGCCGGCCACAAGCTCGACACCCTACTGATCCCCAAGGTCGGGGTGGCGTCCGACGTGTATCTGGTGGACGCCATGCTGACCCAGATCGAGATGGCCAAGGGCATCAAGCACCGCATCGGCCTGGAGGCGCTCATCGAGACCGCGCTCGGCATGGCTAACGTGGAGGCCATCGCCACTTCCAGCAAGCGCCTCGAGGCCTTGCATTTCGGCGTCGCCGACTATGCCGCGAGTTGTCGGGCGCGCACCGTCAACATCGGTGGCTTGAATCCCGACTATCCCGGCGATCAGTGGCATGCCGCGCTGTCGCGGATGCTAGTCGCCTGTCGTGCCTATGGACTGCGTCCCATCGATGGACCGTTCGGTGATTTCAATGACCCCGAGGGCTATATCGCCGGCGCCCAGCGTTGCGCGGCCCTGGGCTACGAGGGCAAATGGGCGATCCATCCGTCGCAGGTCGCGCTCGCCAACCAGGTCATGTCGCCGCCCGAAAAAGAAGTGACCCGCGCCAAGCGCGTGCTGCAGGCCTTGAAGGAGGCGGCCAAGGCCGGAAAAGGTGCGGCGCAGCTCGACGGCAAGATGATCGATGCGGCCTCCGCTCGCATGGCGGAAAACATCGTCAACATCAATAAGGCCATCCAGGCGAAGAAAAAGCCCGCCGCGGCCAAGACCAAGAAATAGCCTCCTGCCGGCGGACTCCGGCGCATCAGAAGTCCCTTCTCCCTCCGGGAGAAGGTCAGGATGAGGGGATATAAAACAATGAGTTACTCTTATTCTATCCCCTCACCCCAACTCACGGAGGGAGAGGGATTTTAACGAAAGGCCTAAATTTCAAATTTGTTCGGCTAGGCTTCTAAGGACATGAAACACATGAAGAGGGTGGTTGGATGGATATCCATGAGTATCAAGCGAAAGAGATCCTGAAGGACTTCGGCGTCGCCATCCCCCCGGGAGGTCTCGCCTATAGCCCCGAGCAGGCGGTGTATCGCGCCAAGGAGATCGGCGGTGAGAAATGGGTCGTCAAGGCCCAGATCCACTCCGGGGCGCGCGGCAAGGCCGGCGGTATCAAGGTCTGCGTCAATGACCACGAGATCGCGGAGGCCGCGGAGGAATTGCTGGGCAAGCGCCTGGTGACGCACCAGACCGGCCCGCGCGGCAAGGTCGTGCATCGTTTGTACATCGAGGCCGCGACGGACATCGAGCGCGAGATCTATCTCGGCTTTGTGCTGGACCGGCAATCCGAGCGCATCATGGTCGTGTGCTCCGGCGAAGGCGGCATGGAGATCGAGGAGATCGCGGTTAAGAGACCGGATTCCATCATCCGTCAGGCGGTAGAACCCGCGGTCGGCATGCAGGACTTCCAGTGCCGCGAGATCGCCTTCGGTCTCCGGCTGCCCCCGGCCATGACCAGCCAGGCGGTCAGCACCATCCAGGGCTGCTACCGGGCCTTCCGCGATCTGGACGCGACCATGGTCGAGGTCAACCCCCTGGTGGTCACCAAGGACGGTCGCCTGCTGGCCCTGGACGCCAAGATGGCCTTCGATGACAGCGCCACCTTCCGCCACGCCAATGTCTCGGAGTTACGCGATAAGTCCCAGGAAGACCCGCGCGAGATGGCGGCCGCCGATCGCGGTCTGAGCTATGTCGGCCTGGACGGCAACATCGGTTGCATCATCAACGGGGCGGGGCTGGCCATGGCCACCATGGACATGATCAAGCATGCCGGCGGCGAGCCCGCCAACTTTCTGGACATCGGCGGCGGCGCCTCGCCGGAGCGTACCGCCAAGGCCTTCAACCTGGTGCTCTCCGACGACAAGGTCCAGGCCATCCTGGTCAATATCTTCGCCGGCATCAACCGCTGCGACTGGGTCGCCGAGGGCGTCGTGCAGGCGGTGAAAAAGATCGAGTTGAAGATCCCCCTGGTGGTGCGCCTGTCGGGCACCAACGTCGAGGCGGGCCGCAAGATCCTGAAGGACAGCGGCCTACCGATCATCATGGCCGAGACCCTGGCCGAGGCCGCCGACAAGGCGGTCGCGGCCTGGAAGAAGGCCGCGGGCAAGGCTTGAGCGGAGTGACATCATGAGCATCCTCATCAACGAAAATACCGCGGTCATCGTGCAGGGCTTCACCGGCCAGATCGGGACCTTCCATGCCAAGGAGATGATCGAGTACGGCACCAAAATCGTCGGCGGTGTCACCCCCGGTAAGGGCGGTGCCACGCACCTGGGCCGGCCGGTATTCAACACCGTCAAGGAGGCGGTCAAGGCCACCGGTGCGGAGGCCAGCATCATCTTCGTCCCGGCGCCGTTTGCCGCCGATTCCATCATGGAGGCGGCCGACGGCGGGATCCGCTATTGCGTGGCCATCACCGACGGTATCCCGGCCCAGGACATGATCCGCGTCAAGCGCTATATGCGCCGTTACCGGGCCGAGAACCGCATGCGCCTCACCGGCCCCAACTGTGCCGGCACCATCAGCCCCGGCCGGGCCATGCTCGGTATCATGCCTGGACATATCTACATGCGCGGCAACGTCGGTATCGTCGGCCGTTCCGGCACCCTGGGCTACGAGGCCGCCTCGCAGATGAAGGCCCTGGGGATCGGCGTCACGACCAGCGTCGGCATCGGCGGCGACCCCATCAACGGCAGTTCCTTCAAGGACCTATTGGAGGTCTTCGAGGAGGACCCGGAGACCAAGGC
>JBOIDW010000315.1:0-4900 GCA_050740655.1 Gammaproteobacteria bacterium
CCATAGCGGGCTCTATTTCGGTGCTTCCATAGTCGCCATACGTTCTCTGATGGCGGCGCGTGGCTTCACGTTTGTCGGCACCAACTCCAATGGAATCAACGCATTCTTTATCCGCAACGACGTTGCCCCGTACGTGACGCCTCTGATCGATCAGATCCGGGCGTTTCCCTCTCGCCACAGAGACAGCCGCGGTGAAGACGGTAAGCTGAGTTATGTCGGAGGCCGTGCGCGATTCGATTTGGTCAGGCACCTTCCAGTAGTAGACGTGGAAAGTGGCCAGACAATAGAATTAAACGACATCCGGGATCCGTATTCGGCCGACTGGCAAAGAGATCTCGGATAAACTGCAAGATGGCGTCATTGCTTCGCAAACTCGTTGTCAATACTCCGTTTATTGGACCTCGAATCAACGCGCTAGTCCGGTGGCTTCTCGCGCAAAAGGAACGAAACGTTCAGATTGAAAGGCGGCTCGCGAAGCTTGACGCGCGCGTTGCGAAGCTTGACACGGGGGTCGCGAAGCTTGGCGGACAGATACCGATTGTCGAGTCGCGGACGGCGAAACTAGAAACGCAGATATCACACGCTGATACACGGATGGCGCTGCTTGATTCGCGGGTGAATGATGACTGCGTGGCGGCTAGCAAGTCTGCGCTACTCCGCGCCACCCAAGCGGAAGCGGCATTGGGACGTCTTCGTGTCGAGGTGACGCAGAAGATCGGTCATTTGACGAACCAGGTTACGCCGAGCAGCGTCTCAGGGCTCGCCGAGACACCGGAGATACAGTCCTCTGTAGCGGTGGCGACAACGCTGTGCAGCCAGTTTGACAATGCCGTCGCGATAACTCGCGGCTCAGTAGAGCCTCAACATTGGCCTGGAGTCGAGACAATGCTGTTAAGTATTGCTCCGGTGTACAACCAGCTCGCCAGACAGTACGCAATATCCGCAACCCAGAACGAGATACTGCGCACCGAAGTAAACGCCTTGCGGCGCGAACTGCAGAATGCGGTTCGGCGCGCGCCGGACGGTCGCGGCGACTGGCCACGTATAGCGCCTCCGTTCCCGCAGACCTTGACGGCGCTTCCCGGCGTTCTGCCCATCGCAATCATCGATGTCGGTGCCCAGTTACTCGACAGCGAGGGCCACGTCTATGCTCCGCTGCAGGCGACCGGTCATGCCCAGGTCACGGGTTTCGAGCCACTCGATGCATCGCGCGAGAGGCGTCAGGCGGCCGAAGCGAGTACGCGCATGTTGCCCCATTTTATTGGTGACGGGCGTCCGGCCACATTCTACGTGACGGAGTTCGATCCGAGCTCGTCGACGTTTGAGCCGAATCTGCCGTTTCTGGAGCGTTTCGTCGCGTTGTCGAAAATGTGCCGGCCTATCCGCTCGTACTTGATCGAGACCACCCCTCTCGACAGCATCCCGGATATCGGCGTGTGTGATTATTTGAAGCTTGACGTACAGGGAGGCGAACTGGCCGTATTGCGCGGCGCCCGCAGATTGCTCAACGACGTGCTGTTCGTGCATTCCGAGGTGGAATTCGGACCCGTTTATAAGGACCAGCCGCTCTTCGCGGATATCGATCCGTTTCTGCGCGCGGAGGGGTTCGAGCTCATCGATCTGCAGCATCCAGGTTATTCGGGGCACTCAGCTCTGCCGTCGCGCCCCGCAGAGTCTCGACTGTTGTGGTCGGATGCGATATACGCCCGCGAGTCACGGCGTTTGCTGGGGTCTTTGGACCCATCTGCACTTATTCGGGCGGCCTACATTGCCCATGTCAACTATTGCATGTATGACGTAGCCGCAGAGTACATAGCAGAGTACGACCACGCGACCGGTAGCAGCTACCTACGAAACTATGCGGTATTGTTTGACTGACGCGCCGGCCAGCACTAACGAGGATAACAGGTGCGTCGGAGCAGCGAGTGCCTGCTTGCTGATGCTCACGCGCTTCTTTGCGGTGCTCGCTAGCGGCTTCAGGCGCATTTCGCATCGTCTCCGGCGCACGCTCTCGCTTCAGCGCTGATGTCCATCCGCGTCTCGGCCATTGTCTCGCTCTACAACTCGGAGCGCTTTGTGCGAGGTGCCATGCAGGACCTCGTCGCCCAGACGTTGTTCCAGCGCGGCGAGATGGAGATCGTGGTGGTAAACAGCGGCTCGCAGGAGGGGGAGGAGCCGATCGTCCTCGAGTACAAGGCGCGCCACCCAAACATCAAGTACGTGCGCACCGAGCGCGAAACGATCTACGGCGCGTGGAACCGCGGCGTCGCGCTTTCCGAAGGACAGTTCCTGACTAACGCCAACAGCGATGATCGCCACCGTGCCGACGCGCTCGAGGTTCTCGCGAACGCGCTCGAGCGTAGCGGCGCAGGCACGGCATACGCCGATGCATATATCACGCGCGGCGCGAACGAGCCGTTTGAGAACAACACCGCCGACCGCGTCTTCAACTGGCCCGACTACAGCCTACGGCAACTCCTCATGCACAGCCTCGTAGGGCCGCAGCCAATGTGGCGGCGCGACCTTCACGACCACGTCGGCCTCTTCAATGCGAACCTCAAGATCGCGGGCGACTACGATTTCTTCATCCGCGCCGGCTGGGCGCGCGGTGGGATCCACGTGCGAAAGGTGCTGGGCCTTTACTACGAAGGCGGTACCGAGCACCGCAATCTCGACCGCACCTTCGACGAGACCACCGATATCCTGCGCCGCTACCGCTCTATGATCCCAATTGAAGACATCTATCCCGCGTGCCGCGCCTCGAGCGATCCGCATGTCGCCGGCGCCGTGGCGCGGTGGGACTTTGCGGGTTGCCTCTCGACCGGTCCGCACAAGGATGTGCAGCTTGCCACCCGCCTGCGCAGCGATGCGGTCGTCGCCGTTCTGCGCAGGCCCGCCTCTTGGCCCGCCCTCGGTCTACTTCGGCTGCGCTTCGCGCTAAACGGGCCCTACACGGGCCGTGGCACCGGGCCGTGG
Organism: Gammaproteobacteria bacterium; assembly: GCA_050740655.1. Classification (GTDB taxonomy): domain Bacteria; phylum Pseudomonadota; class Gammaproteobacteria; order JACCXJ01; family JACCXJ01; genus JBOIDW01. Next base: position 2,977 of record JBOIDW010000315.1, read on the forward strand.
CACCCAGTGCTAGACGAATTGCCGCCCCTCGTCGACAAAATCATCCGCCCGATCCGATAAAGCGCCTCCAGAATGCGCGGTCGTGCTTCTCCCACGCGTGGCAGCCGAAGGGCAGCACGCGCCCAGCGAGTTCGTACCTCTCGGCCGGGTTCATCTCGAACGAGTAGCGCAACGCCTCATCCGTGGACGGGATGCGGAAGAGCGGCCACCAACTCGGCACGTAGAACGCCCGAAAGCCGTCCTCGTTGGCGGGCCAGCGCTTCGCCGCACGGCGGAAGAGGATCGAGAGTGCGAGATGCGTAGACGGCTTGCGGAGTGAAAAGCCACCGTTGCCGGCGATGTTATCGCGCGACCATGTCGGCCTTTCGATGGGCAGATTGTCGAGCCCGTCGGCGTCGAGCCAAGGCGCGCGCCGACGTAGTCCCAACCGCGTGCGCACCAATCTGAGAACTGATCCGAGAAGGCGAACGCATCGAGCTGATAGATTAGGATATAGCGGTAACGCATGATGTTCGCGTAGAAGCACACGCAACACGTTTCGAGCAGTTGCGCACTGTGACCCTCAACTACGCGGTAACCCGGGAAACAGGTGCTCACTTGATGAGGCCCCTAATGCTGTGCCGCGTGTACGCCGGTCATCTGCCGCACCTCCGAACGCTTCGGTACTATCCGCACCGCGCAAAACTGAAATCCAGGATCGGGGTCCAGGGTCTCGTTGGTGATGAGGTTGGCGGCCGCCTCGATGAAGAGCTGAAGGGCATCATCACGGTGGCCCGCTGGCCGGTCATGAGCGCCGGGGCGATCAAACAGCGGGCATTGTCCGTACCGCGGGTGTGCTGGGAGATCCCCGTGGAATAGAATGCCATCGAGGTTCCGGCCATGAAAGAGCAGGCAGCACCATTGTCCCGCGTGAGCGCGATCTCGACCCAGGTGGCCGAAGTGCTCTCCGATCGACTGCGGACCGCGCACGAGCGTTACCGCACGCGACTCATGCAGATCGGGAACGAACCCCCGACCTGGCCATGGGCGCCCACCCCTATCGAGGCCTGGAAGATGTGGACCGATTACGCACTCGACACCGCACAGCGCTCGGTGCTCTTCTGGGACACCCTGCGACGGCGCGGCGACGCTTATCTCGAGCACGAGCGCGCCGGCCATCCACCGCTCCTGCACTTCCAGCACGAGACCGTGATGGATGGGCGGACCTTCGAGCACCCGGTCAACTATGCGCTCCTGCGGATGATCCCTCCGCCGGATGTCGAGCTGTACCCGCAACGGAGACCGTACATCATCATCGATCCGCGCGCCGGCCATGGCCCCGGGATCGGCGGCTTCAAGGACGACTCCCAGGTCGGCGTGGCCTTGCGCTCGGGCCACCCGGTGTACTTCGTGGTCTTTTTCCCCGATCCGGAGCCGGGCCAGACGCTGCTCGATGTGTGCGCCGCGGAGGCGGCGTTCGTGCACAAGGTGCGCGAGCTGCACCCCGAGAGCGCCAAGCCCGCGATCGTCGGTAATTGCCAGGGCGGATGGGCGGCGATGATGCTCGCCGCCGCGCTCCCCGGAGACACGGGCCCCATCGTCATCAACGGGGCGCCGATGTCCTATTGGGGGGGCGCCTGGCGCGAGGGCCAGGGCGACAACCCCATGCGCTACGCGGGCGGGTTGCTCGGCGGCACCTGGCTCGCTTCGCTGGCCTCGGACCTCGGTGCGAGCCGATTCGACGGCGCCCATCTGGTGCAGAACTTCGAGTCCCTGGACCCGGCCAACCCCTTCTGGGACAAGTACGACCACCTGTTTGCGAACGTCGATACCGAAGCCTCGCGCGTCCTCGGTTTCGAGCGCTGGTGGGGCGGCTTCTATTTGATGAACCGCGAGGAGATCGAGTGGATCACCCGTACGCTCTTCGTCGGCAACAATCTATGGT
>JBOIDW010000316.1:0-4957 GCA_050740655.1 Gammaproteobacteria bacterium
CCCTCCACGCCCAGGCCGTGGAGCGCGTCATCCACTACCACAACGACGCCCTCGGCTCGCCCATCTTCGCGACCAACCAGCGCGGCGAGTTGGTCTGGCGCCGATCGTATACGCCCTACGGCGAAGAGCTCAACCGCGAGGCCCAGAACGAGCCCGACTACACCGGCAAGCTCGAGGAACCCGACCTCGGGATCAGCGACTTCGGCGCCCGCTGGTACGACCCTCGGATAGGACGCTTCCTCGCCATCGATCCGGTGGGGCTCAGCCCAGAGAATCCGCAATCCTTAAACCGCTATGCGTATGCGAATAACAACCCCTACAAATACGTGGATCCGGATGGTCGAGCAGCCGAGACGTTCGTCGATGTCATCAGCTTCGGCCTCAGTTTTAACGCTTTTCGGAGCGATCCTTCACTTGGTAACGGCCTTGGCCTCGCCTATGACGCATTGGCGACCGCCGTGCCGTTCCCGCCCGCAGGGTTTGGTATCATCAAGAACGCTGCAAACGCTGCTGAGGCGGTCGGAGATGTAGCGAGGGTTGCAAAGAAGCCAGTGGTAATCGGTGAGAGCATGAAAAAACGCGTAATTCCTCGGCCGAAGAAATAGGCGGGCACTACTACAAGCCAAAAGGGGAATGGACAATGGAGAAGAACAAGCGTTGGGCTAAGGACATGAAGCGGCAAGTGGACAAAGGCGAGCGGAAGCTTGAAGATATCGGACCAGATCCGAACAGAGAAGTGCCGAGTAAGGCATATCAGGACGAGAGGAAGGTATTCTACCCCGAGGAAGGAAAATGAACCCTTCAGTTCAATCCGCTGCGGACGACCTTGAAGCCGAACTCTCAGTTCTGCTTGATGCATGCGGCATGCAGACGACTAGCAGTGAGTTCGATGTCTTCGGATTTGAGCAAGTCATTCAGAATCGAACAACAGGCATCAAGTTCCAATGGTCACCGCGAGAGGGGAATGGATGGCTTGTGGATGTCGCTCGTCTACGAGATAAAGGTTTCCCCAAGCACCCAAGTTTCATCCGCGAGGATACAGTGCTCGACCAATACGATCTCAGAAGCATTGCTAAGGTGCGTCTAGGGCACCTCTCTGAATCATTGCGCGAGAAAATCGCACACGATCAACCGTTGTCCGCTCAGGAAGTTGTCGAGATCCTGCTCACATGTTGTGATGATGTTCTTGGCGAAGATTTCGGTGTTTTTCAACCCTTGAACCGATCATCAAGTCGAGGGCTCGTTCAGGCAAATAAATGCCGCTCGAATTGAACCCACGAACCAACAAATGGTATTGGCCGTGCCAACCCACGTGAAAAATGAAATCAGGAAGGTGCGTCACAGGGTCGCGAGCGCATAGCAGGGTCGCATCTTGCATTATCACATCCCCCGCTTCCTAATACGGCCGTCGATCGCAAGACCCCGACGGCGCCGACTCCGCTACCGCTGGACGCAGACCCAGGAGCCGCTAGGGCCGCGGACAGCATTAAGCGTTACGGTGCTCGGCAATGCCGTGCCGGTTGTCGACGCGGGTCCCAATCAGGTCTATCGCAGTGGCGGATCGGTGGATCTCGATGGCGCGGCTACTCGCGATCCCGACGGCAGCAATGCACGCTATGCCTGGGTCAGACCGGCGGTATACCAGTCACCCTGTCCGGTGCCGATAGCGCCACGCCGAGCTTCACCAGCGCGCGGGTGAGCGTCGATGAGGTACTGAGCTTCACCCTCACCGTCAGGACGACCGGGGCGCGACCGCCAGCGACAGCGTGAGCGTACTGCTGCGTCCCAACGCACCGCTCATCGCCAAGGCCGGGGCCGATCAGACCGTCGCGGGTGGGACGCTCCTGACCCTCGATGGCTCGGGCTCGATCGATCCCGAGGGGCTACCCTTGGCCTATCGATGGACCCAACAGTACGGCCCCACCCTGGACTCGGGCCATGCCACGGCCGCGCAGGTCTCCCTCACGGGCCCCGAACCTGTAACCGCCGACGAGTATTCTGCTGTCGAAAAACACCTGCGCGCTAATCCGCACCCACCCAATGGCGAGAATCGTTGTCAGCAATTGTTACAAACTGTTAGGGACGAACTGGCGTGGAGACATGGCCGCAGGGCTCGGCGACCCAAGGAAACCCCCAAGGCCACCGGATGGGTCTTGTCAGAGTTCGTGCCGATGCTCATCTGCCGCTCGGCCGGGAGGCACACCAGGCACCGAACTCGCCTCGGAACGGCAGAATCCCCGGAAACGCACGGTTTCCCTACCAGTCGGATTGCCGCCCGTCGGTCCGTCTTGAGATGAGAGTCACCCGGGGTCGAGTAGACGTCTTGGCGAGGCATACGTGGTGCCGGCATTCCGGACAGCAATACTCCTGAGTATCCTTATGCGACCTCGGCCTCTCGATCTCGACCCGGAACACGCAACCGCAAGCGCCGCAGGTCTGGTGGATCTCGCTATTGGGGGAGAACGTGGGGCCGGTTTCAGCGCTCATCATGGGCGTTTCCCATCGCTATGCGGCGACGGCACAGGGGGCAATGCAGCGACGGGACACGGAGACCGGTGGCTGTGTAAGAGTGCGGCCACCTAATAGTTACCGCGTCCCCCGCCTCCTTTACCGCCACCGCCGCGTTGCCGATACCCGCCCCCCGCTTCGCGCGGTTTGGCTTCGTTGACCTTGATATTGCGCCCATCCACCAGCGTCTTGTCGAGTGCCGTGATAGCCGCTTTCGCGCCATTATCGTCCATCGTAACGAATCCAAAGCCACGGGATTCGCCGGAGTACCGATCGGTGAGGAGATCCACGGTGTCGACCTCACCATGCTGCTCGAAGAGCTTGCGGATCTCCTCTTGGGTCACCCGCGGAGACAGATTTCCGACGTAGATTTTCGTAGGCATTGCTAATAGCCCCCTATCCGCTCGAAACGCGGATGAATCAACTAAACCCGATCTTCGGTTGCATCAATTGGAGTGACCGCCGCATCGATGGCGGCTCCGCTGGGCGCAGGGTACGGGGCGAGGATTTCAGGTAGGGAGCGGCCACCGGCGCACGCTAGGTCCACGAGGCAAATCACCAGATGCCCCACTCTCACGCCTCGGTGTACAGTAGCAAATTACGAACACTTGTTCCAGCGACGGCGCGTGCTCCAAAAGGCAGGGGATCGTGCGCCGGCAGGATCGATCCCGAGGGGGTGCTTGCGGTGCCTGGGTGGCCGGTGGGGCCTGCGCGGCTGCCGGCTCATTGGCCAGCGCCGTTGCGCCTCGATCACGATGGAGGTGACCGACACGTCTTCGGGAGGGCCACGGCTCTCGGTGGGCCTCTTCCGGATCGAGTCGACCATGTCCATGCCCTCGAAGACCTCGCCAGGCGCCCATCACCGCTTTGGCGTCCCCGGATGTGCCCAAGCGCTATGAGCAGATGGCGCGTGCGCCACGCGCACTACCCGCGAGGATACGGCCGCCTTTGCCGCGGACGGCTATGCGCTATATCGGCGCGGTCGCCGTCGGCTCAGGGGGTGATCGGGATGGAATCGGGTATCGGTTTGGATCAGGCGATTTACAGGAGATAGAATGATCGCGCCGCACGCAACCATGCCATTTCGAGATCGACGTCCGATGAGCCAGTACTCCCATTCGGTCGAATCCGGGCGCGCCGAGCCATCGCCCGGGGGCTCGGCCGGAGACGGCGCGGCCGTAGCGCGCACCGCCGAATCGCTCTCAGCCGCTCCATCGGGAGAGCGCGCGGCGGGCTCCGTGGAGGCTGTCCATCCCGGCCAGCTTTTGGAAGAACCTCCGCCCGATGCCGTGCAACAGCACCGCATCTCCGAGGTTCAGACAGCGGTCTACAGGTTTCTGCGCTACGCCGCCTCACGCTCGGACATCGAGCTTGACAAGGCGCTCATCGACAGCCTGATACCGGTCCTGCGCAAGAAGCCGAATGCGCTCACGCCCGAGGATGAGGCGGTACTATGGGACGGCTACAATCGCATGAGCAAGTTGGTAGCGCCGGCAACCGACGAAAGCCTGGATATCACCGATCAGATCCGGCAAGCGCGGGCGTCGCCCACTAGGAGCGAGGCCACGAAAACCTGGCCGGTCGTGAACCGCATCCGCTGGGAGCTGCGCAAGACCGTATACCTTTTGATCACCATGGTGGCGATGTTTTTGATCACACAGGCCTACGTCATCCTGCTTACCGACGCGCTCCAGGACCACACGGAATTGCGCAAAGAATACGAGTCCGTCAACGCGCAGATCGGGGATCTGCGCGCCGCGAGCCCTGGCATCAAGGACGATGCCGCGCCCGTGAAGCCACTCGTTGACCGCCGGGCGGACCTGGATCGGAAATTGGAGGTTACGCACCGCGCCGAGGCGAGATTGATGGAGATCTGGTGGTGGCTATACCCCGAGCCTGCCGCCTCCAAGGACTCCGAAGTGAAGGACTCCGAAGAGCAGATAAAGTACGTGCACGCGATCGAGAGTTACTCGCGATCCCTGCTCAGCATCCTATCCCAGTATATTCTGCCTTTGATACTGGGCCTGCTCGGCGCCATCGCCTATCTGGTGCGCCGCTCGCTCTTCAACCTGTCGTACAACAGCTACGCGCCGAGCTTCGGGGGACAGTTCGCCATGCGCATGTGCCTGGGTGGGCTCCTTGGGGTCATCGGCGGCATCATGTTCTCACTCGACCAGGCGGAGCTCAAAACCTACAATCTCTCGACCGTGGTCGTCGCCTTCCTCATGGGGTACAGCGTGGAGTTCGCCTTCACGCTGTTCGACCGCTTGATCGAGCGGGGAAGATCCCTATTCACGGCCCAGGTGCGCTCATCCGAGACGCCGAACGCGCAACCATCGGCATCCAAGCCCTAGCCGCCAGCGCGCCGAGCCACAAGAAGGTGCACTTAGTCGATTCTTTCGAGCCCGCCTTTCACCCCGTACGGGGTCAGCAATACCTGCCATAGTTG
>JBOIDW010000317.1:0-1911 GCA_050740655.1 Gammaproteobacteria bacterium
TGGCAGGCGCCGATCGATCCAGCCCGACTCGCCGCGACGCTCGAAGACCGGCCCCGAATCTCCCATGTCGCCGCCGTCCATCATGAGACCACCACCGGCAGGCTCAATGCGCTCGCCGAGCTCGGCCGGTTGTGCAAGCGGCTCGGCCGCGGCCTGTTCGTCGATACCGTCAGCAGCTTCGGCGCCGAAGCACTGGAACTGGAGGACTGGGGAGTCACCGCCTGTGCCGCGACCGCCAACAAATGCCTGCACGGGGTCCCCGGCGCGTCCTTCGTCATCGTGCGTCGCGATGGGTTTCCGAGGCCCGATATGCCGGCGCGCACTGTCTATCTCGACCTGGCATGCTATGCCCGGCAACAAGACGGCGGAAGTACCCCTTTCACACCATCCGTACAGGTCTTCTACGCCCTCGCCGAGGCGCTGCGCGAGCTGGAGGACGAGGGCGGCTGGCGCGCCCGGCGTACCCTTTACGCGGAACGTATGTCGCTGGTCCATACGGGATTCACCGCTCTGGGAATCGCGCCCTTCATTCCCGTAGAGGATGCCTCGGTGGTCTTGCACGCCTACTATCTCCCCAACGGTATCAGCTATCTGAAACTCCATGACCGCTTGAAGGAACACGGCTTTGTGATCTACGCCGGCCAGGCCGATCTCGCACGGATCATGTTCCGCGTCTCGACGATGGGGGCGATCGCATTGCACGACCTCGCAAGGCTGGTGGGCGCTGTAGAGGGCGTAGTGAGGGGAGTGCAGGGGGATGACGGCTACTCGCCGGATAATCGACAACTGGCCAAGGACGCTTGAAGTTCGTTCCGTTGTATAGGGGACGTCTAGGGTACTTGCATCATGAAATATGGTGCAAATGAGTCAAGTAGGCGCGAGAAGAACAGCCCGATCCGCAGTCCCAGGGTGGTGGGTTCGTAGCGATGGCTATGCGGAATGCGCTGGATGAGTCCATGCAACCGCAAGCGGTGCAGGTCGTAGCTCATTCTGGCGAGGGGGTAGTGTGCCGGGTCGAGACCCAGCAGTTGAGCCAGCAAGGCTCGCAGGTTGGCATGGGTAAACCCCCTCGCTTGCAGGCTGAACAACACCAGCATGCTGAACAGCGCTTGTACACGTCCATCGCCGAAGCGCAACGCCAAAGCCCGTTGCCCGTCCATCTCGAAAGGCCGGTACCACCTTTTCCTCTTCACCGATCGAGCAACCATGGGAAATCGTCTGGACGTCCAGAAGACGTCGGTTGCCTTGGAAGCCGATCTGCCACAGAGCAGGCAGGTTCTTGAGTGATTTGCCGATAGGGGAGTTCTACTTCACCCAAATGTGCGTTTACCAAAATGGTAAACTATTATAGACTATGAGCCGCCCATGGAAATCGACTTCAAGGACGAGAAGCTCAGGGAAATGTGTGAACGGAGGGAGACGGCGGAACGAAAACTGGGTGCCCCCTGTGCCCGCAAGCTCCGTTCGCGGTTGGCGGATCTTCAGGCCGCCCTTGTGGTTTCTGATCTGGTCGCCGGACGGCCACATCCCCTCGCAGGGAAACGCGCGGGACAGTTTGCTCTTGACCTAGAAGGCGGCCGCCGGCTCGTGTTAGAACCGGACCACCAGCCGATTCCTCGGCGCGACGGCGGTGCCATCGACTGGTCCCGTATCACCAAGGTTCGCATCGTATTTGTTGGAGACTATCATGACTGACTCAGGCACCCCGTTCCGTCCGGACTGGGTATCGCCACCGGGCGACACCATTGCCGACCTGCTCGAAGAGCGCGACTGGTCGCAGGTCGAATTGGCCGGGCGGCTGGGCTATACCACGAAGCACGTCAGCCAACTCATCAACGGCAAGGCGGCCATCACCGAAGACACGGCGCTGCGCCTGGAGCGTGTGCTCGGCGGCGGCGCAGGGTTCTGGCT
>JBOIDW010000318.1:0-2489 GCA_050740655.1 Gammaproteobacteria bacterium
CCATGGCGAGCGCGATCCCGGTGTTACCGCTGGTCGGTTCGATGAGGGTGTCGCCGGGCTTGATCTCGCCGCGTTCCTCGGCGCGACGGATCATGCTGAGCGCCGGCCGATCCTTGACCGAGCCCGCGGGGTTATTGCCCTCCAGCTTGGCGAGCACGACGTTGCCGGTCTCGCCCGCCAAGCGCTGCAGCCGCACCAGCGGCGTATTGCCGACGTAGGCTTCGATGGTCGGGAATGCCATGGGGTCAGTGTAGCACTTTGCCCGATCCCCCAAGGAGACCGTCGAAGGCCTGGGATCAGCCCGCAAGCTACCAGCCGGACACGGGCGGTTGGTACCCCGCCCGCTTGATTGATATTGGAATCCCACGGATTACAATGGACTGACCGTTTCCGTGGCCGGCAATTGGAGGATGACCTTCCGCTTCGAGGGTGAACACGCCGTTGACGTTGACCTGGAGGACTACCACTGATGGGCACTTTGAGAAACCCGAAGCGTAAGCCCACGCACCCCGGCGCGGTGCTTAGAGAGGACGTATTCCCCGCCCTCCGCATGACGCAGACCGAGTTCGCCCGGCGCCTCGGGGTATCGCGATTGACCGTATCCGAGTTACTACTCGAAAAGCGCGGCTTAAGCGCCGAGATGGCGGCCCGGATCGGCCGCCTGCTCAACACCACGCCGGAGTCCTGGCTGCGAATGCAGGAAGCCTTGGATCTCTGGAAGGTGCACCAACACCCCGAAAAGCTGGCGGCAATTCAACCTATCCCGGCGGCGGCATGATGGTTCGCCGTGCCTGCTGCCTGCGTCGAACGCCTTCCCAAGCTCCCCTCCGGGGGCAGGATTGTTCGCCCTCTAGTGCCCGCCCGCCGCCTTCTTGGCCTCGAATTGCGCCTCTTCCGTCGATCCGCTCAAGGCGGTGATCGAGGAGTTCCCACCCGTAACGGCCTGGGCCACGGCGTCGAAATAGCCGGTCCCCACCTCGCGCTGGTGCTTGACCGCCGTGAAGCCCCGGTCGGCCGCCGCGAACTCGGCCTCTTGCAGCTCGACGAAGGCGCTCATCTGGCGGCGCGCGTAGCCATGGGCCAGGTTGAACATGCTGTAGTTCAGCGCATGGAATCCCGCCAGTGTGATGAACAGGAACTTGTAGCCCATGGCGCCCAGCTCGCGCTGGAACCTGGCGATCGTGGCATCGTCCAGGTTCTTCTTCCAGTTGAACGAAGGCGAGCAGTTGTAAGCGAAGAGTTGATTGGGATGATGCTTGCGCACGCCTTCCACAAAGCGCTTGGCAAACGCCAGGTCCGGCGTCTGGGTCTCGCACCAGATGAGATCGGCATAGGGCGCATAGGCGATACCACGGGCGATGGCCTGGTCCAGGCCCTTGCGGGTGGAATAAAAGCCCTCGACGCTGCGCTCGCCGGTGCAGAACGGCTTATCGCGCTCGTCCACGTCGGAGGTGAGCAGGCTCGCGCCCTCGGCATCGGTGCGCGCCACGATCAAGGTCGGCACGCCCATGGTGTCGGCCGCGAGTCGCGCCGCGATAAGCTTTTGTACCGCCTCCTGCGTGGGTACCAGGACCTTGCCGCCCATGTGGCCGCACTTCTTGGCGGAGGCGAGCTGGTCCTCGAAGTGCACGCCCGAGGCACCGGCCTCGACCATGTGCTTCATCAACTCGAAGGCGTTCAATACCCCGCCGAAGCCGGCCTCTGCATCCGCCAGGATCGGCAGGAAATAGTCTATGCTGCGATCGCCCTCGGAATGCGCGATCTGGTCGGCACGCGTCAAGGCATTGTTGATGCGGCGGACGACCGTAGGGACGCTATCCACCGGATAGAGCGACTGATCGGGGTACATCGCGCCGGCGGTATTGGCGTCCGCCGCCACCTGCCAGCCACTCAGATAGATGGCTTTGAGACCGGCCTTGGCCTGCTGCACCGCCTGATTGCCGGTAAGCGCCCCCAGGGCGCTGACGAATTCCTCGCTATGTATTAAGCCCCAGAGCTTCTCGGCCCCGCGCTTGGCGAGCGTGTGCTCGATGTGCACAGAGCCGCGCAAGCGCACGACGTCAGCGGCCTTGTAACCTCGCACCACGTCCTTCCAGCGCGGGTTGGTCGCCCAGTCCTGCTCTAGTATCTTCGCTTCACTTTCGAACGCCATTATTAATTCTCCTGCCGATTAAGACGTATGCAAGAACTCTACAGCTTCGCTATAAACCACGCGAGTGCCAAGATAGTAAGTGCTTGGATAATTAGAAGGAAATCACCAAGCACAAGTCGTATAGTATCTCTGTAATGACGGATCGTTTTTAGATACTTGCCGACAAAATCAGAAGTCCCTTCTCCCTCCGGGAGAAGGTTAGGATGAGGGGATATAAACCAATGAGTTACCCTTATTCTATCCCCTCACCCCAACCCTCTCCCGGAGGGAGAGGGATTTTAACGAAAAGCCTAAAAACTTCAAATATGTTTGGCTAGAATTCAGGGGTTTTTGATAA
>JBOIDW010000319.1:0-3763 GCA_050740655.1 Gammaproteobacteria bacterium
TGCTGCGCATGAGGAAATAACGAGACCAACGAGGATGCTGCGATGCCTTTTTCGCCCGATTCCGATTCGCTGGCCGTCTTTCACCACGAGTTGGCGAGGGCCGTCCAGGGGTCCGACCTGCCGGGTGCCGACCCGGCGATCTGGCCGCGGTTTGCCCGCTATTACCAGGGTCTCGCCCGAATGCCGCGGCGCGTACGACGTGCGCTTCAGCGGCAATGGCGGTGCTCGCTCGGCGGGCTTGCGCTCCTCTGCGCCCTCGGGCAGGCGGCGGCTTTGGCGGCGACTATCAACGTCGGTGGCGCCTGTACCTTGATCGGCGCCATTACTGCCGCCAACAACGATGGATTCGCGGGCGGCTGCGCGGCAGGCAGCGGTGCGGATACGATCGTGCTGGCCCCAAACAGCACTCACACGCTGACCGCGGTGAATAACAGTACTTACCGTCCCAACGGCTTGCCGGTCATCACCTCGGCCATCACCATCGTCGGGAATAGCAGCACGATCACCCGCGACCCGAATGCTCCCGAGTTTTTTCGCATCCTGGCGGTGGTGGGCAATAACGGGAACCTGACCCTGCAAGAAACCACGGTCAGCGGCGGTCGGGCGATGGGCTTTCCCGGAAATGGAGGAGGCATCGCCAATTATGGGACGCTGACCCTCGTAAACAGCACGGTCGTCGGCAACCGGGCGCTCGGGGACGGTGGCGGCGTATTCAACGGTTTCTCCGATACGCTGACACTCATCAACAGCACGGTTTTCAGCAATGCGGCCGGGAGTCGGGGCGGCGGCGTCTACAACACTGGCTTCTTGAACCTGAGCAACAGTGTCGTTTCCGGCAACTCAGCGAGCTTCGACGGGGGCGGCGTATTTAGCAGAAGCACGCTGATCCTGCTTAACAGTAACATCTCCGGCAATACCGCCGTCCAGGATGGCGGCGGCCTCGGTCTCGTCGGAACCGCGACGGTGGAAAAGAGCACCGTCTCGGGCAATTCGGCCAGTCTTGGCGGGGGCCTGCACACCTCCGGTACCGCAACCGTCATCAACAGCACCGTCTCGGGCAACTTTGCCAGGCGAAACGGCGGTGGCTTCAACAACACCCGTACGGTGACCTTGACCAACAGCACTGTCTCAGGCAATTCGACCGCCGAGAATGGGGGCGGCATGCGTAACAGCAGCACCCTGAACCTGTATCAAACTTTGATCTCGGGCAACATGGCCTCGTTACAGGGCCCGGAGCTTTACCACGCCAGCGGCATCGTCAACGCCAACAGGTTTAATCTCTTCGGACACGACGGCGAGGCGGGCGTGACGAACTTCAGCCGATGCCGGGGGCACCTGTTTCCCTACGACGGACCAGCGCGGAATACCGCGCCCCCAGGGCGCGGACGTGAACCGGGACGGATCGCCCGACTGCGATATCGGAGCCTTTGAGGTGGGGCTAGTACCGCCCCCGCCGCCCCCACCTCCACCGCCTCCCCCACCGCCTCCGCCCCCACGGGCCGACCTGACCCTAGCCAAGGTTGACTCTCCCGATCCCGTGTTCGAAGTGCAGCCGTTGACCTACACGCTCACCGTGAGGAACAACGGCCCGAACAACGCCACGGGCGTGACCGTCACCGATCCCCTGCCGGGTGGCGTGGTTTTCGTGTCGGCCGCCGCAAGCCAGGGAGGGTGCAGCGGGACAGCGACCGTCACCTGCTTCCTGGGCAACCTCGCAATCGGCGCGAGCCCGACGGTCACCATCGTCGTGAGCCCGGCCTTCGTGGGGGCGTTGAGCAACACCGCAAGCGTTGCCGGCAGCCCGAGCGACCTCAACCCTGGGGACAATTCGGCCACGAGCACGACCACGGTCCTGCCAATACCGCCCATCCGGGCCGATCTGGTCGTGACCCAGACCGATAGCCCCGATCCTGGCGCCGTCGCCGACCCCTTGGTCTACATCCTCACGGCTACAAACCACGGTCCGTCGACTGCCAACGGCGTCCAGGTCACGGACAACCTGCCTCCGAGCGTCGTACTAGCCGGACCGCCGATCCCGAGCCAGGGGACCTGCTCGGGGACCGGTCTGGTCGTGTGTCAGCTCGGCACGCTCGCGAGCGGCGTTTCAGCCATCGTGACCATCAACGTATTGCCCACCCAGGCGGGAACGGCTAACAACGCGGCATCGGTCGTCGGCATCGAGCCCGATATTGCCCCCGGGAACAACTCGGCGTCGAATACGACCACGATCAATCAAGTAGCCGTCCTGCCCTCCCCGCAAGGGAATTGCAACCGCTCGGCGTGTACCGTCCGACTCACCTGCACCCTCGGCGCTCCATGTGTCGGGCGTCGGGTTACCCTCTTTGTGAGCGCTCGAAACGTCCGGGGAGGTGAGGCAGCGGCTATCAAGGCACCCAGCCGCATCAAGTTCGCCACCGGCGTCACAAACGTTCCGCCCGGCGGGACGGCGATAGTCAGGCTCCGGCCGACCAGTCGTGGCAAGCCTATCATCCGAACATCCAGGAAGAAGAGGCTCAGTGGTGTCATGGAGATCCGAAACACGGCCGGGACCGTCGTCAGCGCCACGGCGATACGGATCAGGCTCAGGTAACCGAGCCCGCCCAGCTCCCGAGACGTTATATGTCGTCAACTCTGTAGATCTCGGAGCAGGAAGAGGTCGCTTGGGTTGGTCCTGGCCGGATCCCGGGTGGCTGTGGGTGTTGACGCATAGGCGAGCATCCAGTGCCCGGAGGCGAGTCCACCCGCGCCGGTCAAGGGACCTTGATCGGCATGCCGGTGCGGAGGGGGAAGGTGCCTACAAGCGTGAAGCATCCATCTCTGGATTGGCCGGCAACGTCGCTTCTATATTCTATGAGGGCCCCGTTGTCAAGCCCCGGCGCGGCAGCAGGGCCACTCCCTGGCCTTGGCTTTCCGACGCCTGCGAAAGTTGGCATCGAGCGCGGAGCCGAAACGCGCTGCTCAGGCCCTCGGGGCCGGTGCATCGTGGTGGACCAACGAGCGGCCCGAGGGAGGGCGCAGGCCTGCCCTGACCCGGACCTTGCTACTCCCGTGCTTGGCTGATCCGCATTTGCCTAACTCATTTCATTCTGGACTTCATCAAAGCCAGCATTTCGCCGGCAAAATCAGCGGTGTTAAATGTTGCCCGCACAAACTGACCGTATGTGACCAACAGTACACCCCAGGCTACGATAAAAAGTGATACGCCTAGAGGCAGTAATGTCATGTAATCGTTAACGGTAAGCTTACCCGCAGGGAGGTCCTGTATGCTTGCGAACGCTCCGCTGGCTCCACCGATACCTAACAGCCAACCGATAAATGACACGAGGTTGGCAAGTAGTCGCCCGGTTCTATATGTAGAAACATAGCGCGGAATGCCCCCGGTGGCCACCTTGAAGTCCCCCACTTGTGGCCGGGTCAAATTCCCCCACCCCTGAGGCGGCGAGACGTGTGGACTTTAGGCGGTCTGTGCGCGCTTGGCAAGGCGGGCGGCTGATTCCTTCAGCCGCCAGCTTTTTCCGTCGAACCTCAGCAGATGTCCATGGTGCATCAGCCGGTCGAGTAGAGGCGTGACGACCACGACGTCGCCGAGCAGCTTTGCCCAGTCTTCAAGTGGTCGGTTTGAAGTCACGATGGTCGAGCGTTTTTCATAGCGGCCCATCAGCACATCGGCGAGTTCGTCACCGGCGTGGACGGGCAGTTTGCGGATGAACAGGTCGTCGATGATCAGCAGATCGGCGGTATGCAGTTGCGCGCGATATTTGCG
>JBOIDW010000320.1:0-7020 GCA_050740655.1 Gammaproteobacteria bacterium
GCCACGAGGTGTCAATCGTGTGTGTCCTGGATTCGATGCTAAGATTAAGCGAGGAGCCTTGCATCGACATTGCGACCCGTTGGCTAAATCGGGGGCGTGCGTGCCCCCAGGACGAGCAGGTTCCAGCCACATTTCGGTGCTCTGAAGGCTAGCGGTTTGAGCGATGAAACGCCTTTGGAAGAGGTCCCTGCGATGAAAAAAACAAGTAAGAACGAAATCGGTCCCGAGCCGCCTTCAACCGATGCGCGCACGCCGGCCCCCCGTACTCGCTCCGCGGCCGAGCTCTTGGCCGCCGGAAAGGGTCTGCGCGGCAAGGTCCTTCGGCAGGCGCAGGGTGTGTGGAAGCGGCCGGCAGACCGCGCGGACCCGCTCGCGATCCTGCGCGCCTCGGACGCGAGCCGATTGGCTCATTTGTTACCGATCCGCTATGGTCGGATGCTGCAGACGCCCTTCACCTTCTACCGTGGTGCCGCCGCGGTGATGGCTGCCGACCTGGCCAAGACGCCCGCGACAGGGATTCGGGTCCAGGCTTGTGGCGACTGCCATCTGCTGAACTTCGGCGGCTTTGCCACGCCTGAGCGCAATATCCTTTTTGATATCAATGACTTCGATGAGACGCTTCCGGCGCCGTGGGAGTGGGACGTCAAGCGTCTAGTAGCCTCGTTCGTGCTGGCCGCCGGGAGCAACGGCTTGCCCGATTCCGACGGCCGCGACGCAGCAGTCACCTGCGCGCAAAGCTATCGCGAGCACATGCGCGAATACTCGGAGATGAGCCCGCTTGAGGTCTGGTACGCAAGTATCGACTCCGAGGATATGCTCGGGCTGGCACCAAATGCCCGCGGGAAGGCCAGCCTGCGCCAGCGGATCGCCAAGGCAACAAAGCAGAGCGGGTCGGAAGTGGATTATCCGCAGCTCGCGGGAATGGTGGGCGGCCGGATCCGCATCCAAGACAATCCGCCGCTGATTTTCCATCCCGAAGAGGCAGAAGCCAAGGATTTTCAAACCTTGCTGGAAGAAAACCACGCCTTGTATCGGGAATCCCTGGCCGATGATCGGCGCATCCTGCTCGACCGTTACCGCGTGGTGGACGGGGCGATGAAGGTAGTGGGCATCGGCAGCGTGGGAACCCGATGCGCGATCATATTGATGATGTCGGTCTCGAACGAGCCGCTGTTCCTGCAATGGAAAGAAGCCAATAATTCGGTGTTGGAGCCTTATGCCGGCAAGAGCGCCTATAGTCACCACGGCCAGCGGGTGGTGATGGGGCAACGCCTGATGCAGCCTGCCACCGACACCTTCCTGGGCTGGCTGACGGGGCGGAAAGGCCATCATGGCTACGTGCGGCAACTGCGGGACGCGAAGATTAAGCCCTTGGTGGAGACTTTCGATGCTGAGATATTGTCCCAATACGCCAAGGCCTGCGGCTGGGCCTTGGCACGAGCCCACGCCAAGGCGGGCGATGCGTTGACGATCAGCGGCTATCTCGGCACAAAGGATCCCTTCGACGAAGCCATGGGAGACTTCGCGCTCGCCTACGCCGACCAGACCGAGCGCGACCACGCGGCCCTCAAGGCGGCCGTAAGGGCCGGCAAGGTAGAGGTGCATATCGAGTAGTTCGACCGAACGTCGGCGGGTACGGGCTGCAAACGTACATGGACTACGAGCACTTGGTCGCTGCGTCGGCGCGCGTCGTGGAGATCGCCGGCGTCGTCGTGCTCCTGCTCGGCGCCCTCTTTGCCGGGGGAGCCTTCGCCGGACGTTTGGTGCGCCGTGCCGTGTTCCAGGACGCGTACCACGCCTTACGGGCCGATCTTGGACGGGCGATCCTGCTCGCGCTGGAGCTTCTGGTCATTGCGGACATCATAGGGACCGTGGCCATCGAGCCCACGTTACAAAACCTCGGGGTGCTCGCGGTGATCGTGGCGATCCGGACCTTCCTGAGTTTCGCGCTAGAGCTGGAGGTGAGTGGGCGCTGGCCTTGGCAGCGCGCGCAGGCTGCTGATCGGCACGCGGGCGGAGTGACCTGACATTCTTTTCGCGATGGACCTTGCGCCCGAACGGTGAGGAGTGATGATGATACGTAACACACTGAAAGCGTATCGACAAGCCTTACCCCTTTGGTCTATTCCGATGCTGTATGTGGGCATCACGGTGGTTTGCGCATTGGTTCTTCCACGGCTCGAGCATGAATACCTCGCATCGTTCAGCCACAGCCTGTCGGTCTCTTCGGCTCTGGCGGCGCTGTCCGCCGTCGCGTCCGGCATGATGGCGCTGACCGGCATCGTGTTCGCGCTCGCCTTTGTCATGGTGCAGTTCAGCGCAATCGCCTATTCCCCGCGCCTGGTCGCCTGGTTCGGCCGCGACCCGGTGCTCTTTCACTCGCTCGGCCTATTCACCGCCACTTTTCTCTATGCGATCGCCGCGCTGGCCTGGACCGATCGCGGAGGGAACGGCACAGTGCCCTTGTTCTCGGTCCTGCTCGTTACAGTTCTGCTTATAGCCAGCATGATCGCCTTTGCCCGGCTGGTGAATCGGCTGAGCGATCTTCAGATCGGGAACGTGCTCCATACCATCGGCGAAAAGGGCCGCGAGGTCATTCTGGGAATGTTCCCGCGGTTGGATACGGCGGGGGCTGCAGGGCCGCAGTCGTGGGGTGTTGCGGCCGGGCAGGCCCGGCAGCGCCCGCTCACGCAGACGCTGCATTATTCGGGCGAGCCGCGGACCATCGCTCGATTCGACATCGATGCCCTGGTCCACCGGGCGCGCGCGGCGGATGCGGTGATCGTCATGGAATGTGCCGTCGGCGACGCGCTGATCGAGGACACCGTGCTCTTGCGCGTGTATGGCGGCAGGCCGCTCCCGGAAGCGAGCCTGCGGCAAGCGATCGCGGTGGCGAGGGAACGCACCTTCGAGCAGGATCCCAAGTACCCCCTGCGGCTATTGGTGGACATCGCCATCAAGGCATTGTCCCCGGCCATCAACGATCCGACCACGGCGGTCCAGGCCATCGATCAGATCGAAGATCTGCTGCGCCGCCTGGGTCGGCGTGCGCTCAATGCGGGCTGTGTTTCCGATGAGCAGGGCGCTCTGCGTCTCGTCTTCCCCACACCCACCTGGGAAGACTACATGACGCTCGCGTTTGACGAGATCCGCCAGTATGGCGCCGGCTCGGTGCAGGTGATACGCCGGCTCCGCTCGGCGCTCCTGGGTCTGGCCGAATCGGTGACCGATGCAGAGCGCACGGAGTTGGTGCAGCGGTACTTGCAGCACCTGAACCTGGCCGTGGAGCACTCGGTTCTCGATGCCGAAGATCGGCTGATGGCGCTCCAGGAGGACCGGCAGGGCTTGGGTCTGTCGCGCCATCAGGCTGGAACCTCGAGCGGCGCGGTTGCCCAGCGCTGACGAACCATCGAGCTCGATGCACTCCCAAGGGGACGTGATGCAGCCGGAATCCTTGACCGCCGCGCGCTTGCGGGCGCCGCGTGCCGCCGCCATCGCCGGCATCCTCTTTTCGATCCTGCTGATCGCGAGCTTTGTGCTCCTGCGGCTTTCCGTCCCGGCCGATCCGCTCGAGGCGGGGGCGTGGCTGCGTACCCGTGCGAGCACCGTTGCGCTGGCGCTGAACCTGGTACCGTTCGCGGGCATCGCCTTCTTGTGGTTCATCGGCGTGCTGCGCGACCGTCTGGGGGAGCGGGAAGACCGCTTCTTCGCCACCGTCTTTCTCGGCAGTGGGCTATTGTTCCTCGCGATGTTGTTCTTCTCCGCGGCGGGATGGCGTTCGTCAAAGGGCTGTGGCGGCATGGCCAAGGGCCGCGGCTTGACCTGAATCAACACTGCCGCCACGGGGCGCCCATAACATTGCGGTGGCCGGAGGGCCGACGGGTTAAGGTGAGCCTAGCGGTTTCAGCAAGGACGGCCGCTTGTCGCGCCGTTCAATATGTCGTACTATGGTGCATTGCGGCATAGGTCGCCCGAAACACGTGACCCTGGCGGGGGAGATCGCATATGTTAACGTTCAGTGACATCCCGCTTCGCCTCGCGAAGCAGGGCTTCGACACGATGTCCGAGTGGACGGGCGTTTTCACGAATTTCTGGGTACCGGCAGGCACGGCAAACCAGCGCGGCGGCGAAAGCGAAAGGGGCCACGGTCCTCCTTCGATTGCCACCGTCGGTCCCTTCGCTCCCGGCTGGGAGTATCTCATCGACGCGGGCCAGCGTAGCTGCCTGTTCCTCGATGTGTTGCGAGAGCGTGGCAACCAGTACCTCGAGCAGATGTCGAAAATCGCGCCGCACGTGCTCGAATTCGAGGTGGACAAAGAGGACGTTGTCATGGACGGCCGTTCCCTCAAACGACCGGTCAATTACGTTCTGGTGCGGATCAAAGTGCCGGCGGGCAAACGGGTGGATCCGAAAAACCGTCCCTTCGTCGTCATTGACCCGCGCGCCGGGCACGGCCCGGGCATCGGCGGCTTCAAGGCACAAAGCGAGATCGGGATGGCGATCGAGGCGGGCTATCCGACTTACTTCATCGGCTTCCTGCCGGAGCCCGTTCCCGGCCAGACCATCGAGGACATCGCCGAAGCGCAGGCGCAATTTTTGGAGAGGGTCATCGAGCTGCATCCGGACGCGGACGGCAAGCCCTTCGTCATCGGCAACTGCCAGGCCGGCTGGGCGGTCATGCTGGTGGCCGCGCAGCGTCCCGAGTTGTTCGGGCCAATCCTGCTTGCGGGATCACCGCTCTCCTACTGGGCGGGGGTGCACGGGAAAAATCCAATGCGATACACGGGTGGGCTCCTGGGCGGGAGTTGGCTCACCGCCCTGACCAGCGATCTCGGCCATGGAAAGTTTGACGGTTCCTGGCTGGTGGCCAACTTCGAGAACCTCAATCCGGCCAATACGCTCTGGAGCAAACAATACAACGTCTGGGCCAAGGTCGACACGGAGACTCTACGCTACCTCGGCTTCGAGAAATGGTGGACGGTGCACCCCACCTTGAACGGCGAGGAGATGCAATACATCGTCGACAAGCTCTTCGTCGGGAACAAGCTCGCCACCGCCGAGATCGTGACCTCGGAGGGTGTGCGTATCGATTTGCGAAACATCAAATCGCCCATAGTATGCTTTTGCTCCTGGGGCGACGATATCACCCCGCCGCCGCAGGCCCTCGGCTGGATCCTCGACCTTTATCAGGATGTCGACGACATCCGCGCGCACGGTCAAACCATCGTTTACTGTGTCCATGAATCGATTGGTCATCTCGGCATCTTCGTCTCCGGCAAGGTGGCGGTCAAAGAGCACCAGGAATTTGCCCACAATATCGATTTAATCGACTGCTTGCCGCCGGGTCTCTACGAGGCGGTGATCCGACCCAAGTCGGAGCACGACGCCAACGCCGAGCTCGCGACCGGTGACTTTATCGTCCGCTTCGAGGCGCGCACGCTCGATGATATCCGTGCACTCGGCTGCAACGACCTCGCGGATGAGCGCAAATTCGCCGCCGTGGCCAGGCTCTCCGAGATCAACTTGCGGCTTTACCGCACCTTTCTGCAGCCCTGGATCAGGGCTATGGTCAACGAGCAAACGGCGGAGTGGTTGCACAAGCTCCATCCGCTGCGTCTGCAGTACGAGCTTTTTTCGGATGCCAACCCCTTCATGCAGCCGGTGGCCCAGCTTGCGGAACAGGTGCGCGCGCAGCGTCGCGCGGCCCTGCCCGACAACCCCTTCGTGGCTTTCCAGGAACAGGCGTCGCAGACCATCGTCACCTTGCTTCAGGCTTACGGGAATCTCCGCGATCAAACGCTGGAAGCGTTCTTTCACGCCATCTATGGATCACCCTTGACGCAGGCAATGTTGGGGCTGAAGGCCAGCGACGAGGCCCCGCGCCGCCGCCCAGGCCTCGAGCCGGAGGAGCGGGCCTTTGTTGAACGCAAGATCGCGGAGCTCAAGGGCCGGATCACGGAAGGCGGTCTGCGCGAGGCGGGGATCCGTGCGATGCTCTATATCGGGCTCGGAGATGCTTTCGTCGACGAGCGTGGCTTCGCCGTTCTGCGCCGGGCACGGGCCGAACATAAGGGATTGCCGCTCGCGGAGTTCAAGCAAGAGCTGCGCGAGCAGTTCTACCTGTTGCTGCTCGACGAGGAGGGCGCGGTATCAGCTATCCCCGGGATGTTGCCCGATGACTTCGAGCAGAGGCAGAAATGGTTCGCGGTCATTCGGGAGATCGTGCTGGCTGCCGGTGAGCCGAGCGAGGAGCGGCGCCGGCGCCTCGCCCGGGTTGCCGGGCTTTTCGGCGTCGACGCAGTCAAACCTGTGGCGGCAATGCGCAAGAAGGGAGCGGCTGCCTAACTTCGAAACTCGGCGGTTGTCAAGGGAATAATCCATGGTTAACGAAACCATTGAAAACCGCACCTTCGCCGAGATTGCCGTCGGCGATTCCGCCACGCTCACGCGCACCCTCAGCCAGGAGGACATCAGCCTTTTCGCGGAGGCCTCTGGCGACCTCAACCCGTCGCATCTGGACAGCCAGTACATGAAGAAGAGCGGCCGGGCCGGGGTCGTCGCCCATAGCCTCTGGGGCGGTGCGCTGATCTCGAGCCTCCTCGGCAACAAACTCCCGGGGCCGGGCACGGTGTACCGCCGCCAGGACCTCCAGTTCCTGCAACCGGTCCATGTCGGCGACACGGTCACCCTCACGATCACCGTGAAAGACAAAAGGGGCGAGGACAGTCTGGTGATCTTCGACTGCCGTCTCGTCAATCAGGAGCAGGCACTCGTGCTGACCGGCACGGCGGAGGTCCGCGCACCCAGCGAGAAGTGGGCCGGGCCGGTAGCGGAAGCGGCCGGTGTCATGATACAGCGGCATGACCGTTACAAGGCCCTGATCGAACGGTGCTCTAAGCTCGACCCCGTCTCGGTGGCCGTCGCCCATCCCTGTGAGGAAACCGCTCTGAGGGGCGCTATCGAGGCGGCCGAAGCCGGACTCATTAACCCCACGCTCGTCGGGCCCACACAGAAGATATT
>JBOIDW010000321.1:0-2137 GCA_050740655.1 Gammaproteobacteria bacterium
GTCCAGTCCCATGGACTCTCCGAAGGCGAGGGCCTCGGTCACCGCCTGGTTGATCCCCGCGGCCATGATTTGATTGACCGCCTTGGTCGCTTGACCGCAACCGCTGGGGCCCATGTGGACGATGGTCGTGGCGAGCGCGGCTAGGGCCGGCCGAATGTGTTCCAGCACCGTCTCCTCGCCGCCGACCATCATGGCCAGTCGGCCGTTTCGCGCGCCTTCCACGCCTCCGGAGACCGGGCAATCGAGAAATGCCGCCCCCTGGGGTTTAAGCGCCGCCGCCATCGCACGCGCGGTATCGGCGTTGACGGTGGAGGTGTCCGCCACCACGGCGCCCGCCAGAACGCCGGGCAGCAAGGCGCTAATCACTTCTTCCAGATCCGCATCGCGCGACACCGATGTGAGCACGAGGTCCACCCCCGCCGCGAGCTCCGCCGGACTCTCGGACACGGCCACACCCGTCTCCCGAGCCAGGACGTGCGCCCGCGAGCGGGTCCGATTCCAGACGGCCTGTAACAAGCCCGCGCGGTGCAGATTCATGGCCATCGGCGCGCCCATCGCGCCTAGCCCGATCACTCCAACCCTCATCGTTGCGTTATCCTCCCTCTGGTCCATGCCGGTAATGATCGGCGATGACGCGGGCGATACAGCAGGTCAAGCGCTTGGCTGTCGGAATATCCAGAAACTCGTTGGGGCCGTGGGCGTTCGATCCCGGACCTAGCACGCCGGTAATGAGAAATTGCGCGTCGGGATAGCGCTCGCCCAGCATGGCCATGAAGGGGATGGTGCCGCCTTCACCCATGTACACCGCGGGTTTCTCGAAAAAGGTTCGCGAGGCAGCATCGATCGCGCGCTCAAGCCACTCGGCGAGGGGCGGCGCATTCCAACCCGTGGCGGACCAATCCGGGGTAAAGGTCACATTCGCATCATAGGGCGGGGCCGATTGCAATAACTGTTTGAGCGCTTTCGAGGCCGCCACGGCGTTACACGTCGGCGGCAACCGCAGGGAGAGCTTGACCGAGGTCGCCGGAAGCAGGACATTGCCGGCCTGACGGAGGGGAGGCAAGCCCTCGACGCCGACGACCGCAAGCGCCGGCCGCCAGGTACGGTTAAGAATCAGCGCCAGCGGTTCCGCCGCCGCGGCGCGTGTATTCCTGCTGAACGGGAATTTGGCGTGGACTTGCGAGCCGAGGACCTGCGCGGCGTGGCGCGCCTGCTCGATGCGCTCTTCGGGAATGTCGACGCTAAAATCTGGAGGCAGGATCGCGCCGGTCTCGGCATCTTCCAAGCGGTTGAGGATTTGCCGCAAGAGGCGAAAGCTCGAGGGGACAATGCCGCTCGCGTCGCCCGAATGCACCCCTTCGGTGAGGACCTCGACGTTGAGCACCCCACCGATGAGACCCCGCAAAGAGGTCGTGCACCACAAGCGCTCGTAATCACCGCAGCCGGAATCGAGGCAGATGACGAGATCCGGTGCGCCGATGCGATCGGACAGCAACTCGATATAGTGCGGCAGGTCAAAGCTACCGCTCTCCTCGCAGGCTTCGATGATGACGACACAGCGCGCATGCTTGAGGCCTTGGGCCTGTATTCCCGCAAGCGCGGTGAGCGCGGAAAAAAGCGCGTAGCCGTCGTCCGCGGCGCCGCGGCCGTAGAGACGCTGCCCCTCGATCACCGGCTGCCACGGGCCCAGGCCGGCGCGCCAGCCGCTCGTCTCCGGCTGCTTATCCAAGTGACCGTACAGCAGGATCGTGCCGGCGCCAGCGCCGGGGATCTCCATATACAACAGCGGCGTGCGCCCCGGCAAACGTACAGCCTCGACTTCCATGTCTCGAAGGGGCTGGGAACGCGCCCAGCGTTCAAACTGGGCCACGGCCTCGTCCATATACCCGTGGGCTTGCCAATCGGCGTCAAAGGCCGGGGATTTATTGGGGATGCGGATATATTCGGTGATCTCGGGAACAACCGATTGGGCCCAGGCGGTGGCGACGAAATCGCCCAAACGCACATGATCCATACGCTAGGGTGTAGCGGGGTCCGCCATGAGCTCGTCCTTGGTGAAGGTCTTGCCCCCGGCATCTTGCCGAGCGGCCAGGAGCGCCTTTTGGCCTCTAAGCCATTGAGTATAGTCTTGCTCGCT
>JBOIDW010000322.1:0-3409 GCA_050740655.1 Gammaproteobacteria bacterium
AGGACTTCGCGCTGGCGCGGAAGATAGAAGAGGTGATTATGTGGCGGCCGCAATTGGCGGCAGACAGCGCCCTGGAAGGCACACCCGATGACCCGCGTTTCAAATACATAAAATACGATTGATTGAAATGAGCGAAACGAGCCCGATGCGAAGCAGTAATACGGTCTGGCACTCTGCCACCATCGACCGCGCGCAGCGCGAGCGGCGTAACGGCCACAAGGGCTGTGTGGTCTGGTTCACGGGCCTGTCCGGATCGGGTAAGTCCACCTTGGCGCATGCCGTCGAGGAGCGTTTGTTCGAGATGGGCTGCAATACCTACGTCTGCGACGGCGACAACGTCCGCCACGGCCTATGCGGCGACCTGGGTTTTTCACCCCAGGACCGGGTCGAGAACATCCGCCGGATCGGCGAGGTGGCAAAGCTCATGATGGACGCGGGGGTTATCACGCTGACCGCCTTCATCTCCCCGTATCGCGCCGATCGCGAGAAGGCCCGAGGCCTGGTGGCCGTCGGGGAGTTTATCGAGGTCTTTTGCCGCTGCGCCATCGAGGTCTGCGAGCAACGCGACGTCAAGGGCCTGTACCAACGCGCGCGCGCCGGGGAGATCAAGGAGTTTACGGGGATCTCCGCCCCCTACGAGGCGCCTGAACAGGCGGAGGTCGTGGTCGATACCGGGCGCGAGGCCGTGGACAGCTGTGTCGAGCGAGTCATAGGACGGCTCGCCGCACTGGGGATCGTGCAAGGCCCTGCTTAGGGATGGGCGTCCATGAATAGGGGAATGCGTTCAGAGGCGCGAGGATTTGTGCGTTCCTGCCGATGGCGCATCGGTGTCTGCTTAGCGCTGCTCGCGGGGCCGGGTCTTGCCAACGACTTTCCGACCCTGGAGCGCGTCGATCACGTCCTCACCTGCATGAAGCGCCACGGCGGGCAGACGCTCGACAACCTCTATGCCTGCTCTTGTGAGATCGATGCCATCGCCGCCAGCATGCGCCACGATGAGTTCGAGGAGGCATCGACCTTCCGTTCGTTGCGCAATATGCCCGGAGAGCGGGGCAGCGCGTTTCGCGAGTCGAAGCGCGGGCGCGCGCTGATGGGGCGCTTGGAGCAGGCGGAGCAATCCGCGGAGAAGACGTGTTTCCTCCAGCAGGTGGCTCGGCCGAACCGGCCCTAGGGCCGGAGCCTCGACGTCCACCGCGGACAAGTCTTGGGGCGCTGTGAGAAGACGAGTGGGATCGCCGCCGATCCGTAAAGACCGGTCGCGATAGTCGTATTCTGGCAGGATCTGGAAATCGCCTAGTACACAATCGATCTCTCCCTAAGGCGGGCGAGAATCTCCTTGGCGCGCGACAAGATCGAATGGTCGACACCAGACAGATCGACCGAATGGGGCGTCCTTAGGCGAATTTCGGCGCCCTTGCTAGAGAACTCGTTGTGGTGCTCGATCGACAATAGCTCGGAGATCTGGGCCAGACCGCGTTGGGGACCCCCGCACAGGGCTTCGTAGGACAGGAAATGGATGCTTGGGTTCAGCCTGTCCAGCAAATACTCATAAGCGACCGACCAATACTCGATCCAAAACCCGATCGTTATCGGATCGGGATGGCGGGCGGTTGTCAGCCAGCCGTTGAAATCTATAGGGCGTAGATTCTCGCCAAAATCATAATGGCCGATACCGTCCATGTATTCGCGCGCGAAAGCGTCCTTAGAATGGATCTCCAAGAAATTCCTATGCTGGCGCAGCAAAGAACCTGCATGTTGAACCACGTCACGAAACGGTACTACAAAGGTGGCGTCCGGGAATGCATTCGCAAGCGAGTCGATCCGAGCGATATTGGCATTGTTCTTGGAAACGTACCGCGGAACCAAATCTGGATTCCGCTGCCGCAATCTGATAATTTTCCTGATGTGATTCTTGAAATATTCGACGAAGGGGGGATTATGGTCCTTTTCCCAGGGACGGATTCGATCCCCTTGATAATGATCGGGCCACATCGCTTTCCAAATAATCTCTTCGAATGCCGCCGGGCTATCGATACTGACCAACATACCGTCGCCATGAGCCCGTTCGCGAGGTTTGTCGCTCCGGCGGAAGGCGCTCGAAAAGCGGTCCCAGATCAGCGGAAGAAGCACAAAGGGCATATCCCGATAGCAGTGAGTCGCGAACTCATCCAGACCGGCGCACCATTGCAAGAGCAGCGTTGTTCCCGCCCGGGGGAGGGCCGTGATGAAAACCGGCCGCCCTACCTCGATGGCCGCTAGCTGGCCGCGAAAAACCCGTTCTTCGAGGCCGGCAAGCTCAATCTGAGTTTGAGTGGTGCGAAAGGAGAGGCGATGGAGCAAGCGGTCCACATCGGTATACCGATTCTCAAAGCCCATCGCACTTCTTAGCTCCAATCTGGGACCCTATGATCATCATGATCGTTCCCCCGAGGATGAGTGCGGGCGACAGCAGGGCGTCCAGCACAGCTTCCAATGACAGCAGGCCTGCGGTATCGAGAAGCCAAATCACCCCCACGGGAATCAACGCCGCCATGGCGGCTCCTACGGTCAAGATAATGAAAAGCGACCCGAGTGCCTTCGCATACGCTCGCATGGCGATTTCCTTATCGTCGTCGGACAACCCTGGATCGCGTAACGCGGAAAGCGCTTGCTTCGAGAGCGCGATGACTCGAAGTGATTTTTCGACGAGACCAAGGTACCTCGCGATAATGATGAATCCGATAATAATCACGAACCCGCCGGCAAGAGCAATCATTTCTTAGTTTCATCATCTTTGTTGACGGCCGGCTGTTGTCCTCTGGCTTCCTTGCGTTTGCGCAGCAAGCGCTTGAGCGGATACCAGATGAAGCCAAAGATAGCCACCATGGTCGCCGCCAGTAGCGCAAGCATTGAGCCGATGGCCGACAAGCCGCTGCCGGGCCCGATATAGGCACTGGCGGATGCTGCCGCCAGAAGCGACGAAGTCGCGACCCATAAGACGAGCAACTTAAAGCGCATGCTTTTCATCATCAAATCCTCTCGGTTTCGAATAGGCCGATATTTACGCGCGGACCGGGCCTTGTCCATTAGCCTCGCGGAGGCGATGAACGCACCCCGCAAGCGCGTCCTTTCTCCTCAAAAAAAGCGCGACTAAATTTCGGCGCCAGCCGTGTGGCGCCACAGACGGCCCCAAGGATATGGGGTGCAACAATATTGAAATATTCCCAGATGACGGCGCCGCGTTTATCGATCTCGAAGACGCGCCCGGTTCTTGACTCCGTGATCAAGATGTTGCCGTTCGCCAGCCACTGGTGTGTCCCCATGATGTCGGTGAAGAACGGCCGCTGATCCGTTCCGGTGTATTTCACTTCGACGCTGTCATCGAGGGCGGACAGGGTCACGATCTTAAGCATCCCCTCATTTTTATACG
>JBOIDW010000323.1:0-7808 GCA_050740655.1 Gammaproteobacteria bacterium
ACCGGCCGCCAGTCGATGGGCGATCTCCACCGTCTGGCGCTCGGCATTCCCGTAGACCAGAAGGTCGGCCTTGGAATCGAACAGGATCGAGCGCCTCACCTGTTCCGACCAGTAGTCGTAATGGGCAATGCGGCGCAGGCTGGCCTCGATCCCGCCGATGACGATCGGCACGTCCGCGTAGGCCTCGCGCACCTGCTGGGCATAGACGATAACGGAGCGGTCCGGGCGCCTGCCGGCCTCGGCGTCCGGGGTATAGGCGTCGTCGGAGCGGATGCGGCGCTCGGCCGTGTAGCGATTGACCATCGAGTCCATGTTGCCGGCCGTGACGCCGAAGAACAGCGCCGGGCGGCCGAGGGCCATAAATGCATTCTTGCTGCGCCAATCGGGCTGGGCAATGATGCCGACGCGAAACCCCTGGACTTCCAGCAGACGGCCGACCAGCGCCATGCCGAAGCTCGGATGGTCGACGTAGGCGTCGCCCGTGACCAGGACGATGTCGCAGCTATCCCAGCCCAACGCGTCCATCTCGGCACGGGACATGGGCAGAAACGGCGCGACGCCGAGGCGCGCAGCCCAATGTTTACGGTAGCCGAAGAGCTCGTGCGCGGGCGGCATTGCAGGTGTTCATTAGAGAGCCGCGCGTAGCGGCCCATGGCGCGCACGATAGCCTAGCCGGGCGCGCAGGGCTAGATGTGTGTGGCTACAATGGTCCTGCTCCCCCCGTGGTACCACCGGGCAGGCAAGACCGGTGAACAAGACCCCGTGCGTTCTAAGCTGGCGCACGAGCCGGTGGTTCTCTCGCCGGTGTCACACAGCAGCAGCGGGACCACCGGGTGCTGGCCCGCCAGGGTCTCGAACCCGAGGCCGACCAGCCCGTCTCGGAGGCGCAGGGTCAAGCGCCGCCAGTGCGCAGGGAGCGCCCGGCCCGCTCGCTTGCTGTAGGATCAGGCCACGCTCGTCTCATCCACGGGCGGCGGGGGCAGGTCCGCTTGGACCGGCGGCTGCTGTGCTTCGGCCTTCCGCTGCCGCTTTTCTTCCTTCTTCTGTTTCTTGGCAATATCTCTCTGACGTCTAGCGAACGCATAGTTGGGTTTGGCCAATTGCAATCCTCTCCAGTTGGAACCAGGGTGAAAATGAATTATCAGAGTAACTCATTTTGCCTCGGATCGTTCCCAGCGACGTCGAAGACGCAGTTGCCCGCCTTCGTCGGGCTTGACTACGCCGCAGCCGAACTCGGAGAGCTCTCCCGTGGCCGAGAGGAGACGTTAGCCCCGCAGAAAGCGGCCAGGTGCGACTTGATCTGCGACGCCGATCTGCGACGCCGCGGACGGCGGTTTGACGAGTACTTTGCGCTGAACGCTCGGCGCGGCAGCTCCCGGAGTGACGGCACGGGCGGAACGGCCCGCCTCGAGCGCGCCTGATGCGGGTGCCACAGGCAGCGCGGCGCCCATCGCGTCGACGCCCCCCTGCTGCACGACATGCGCCAGCTCGTGCGCGAGTAGCCGCTGCCCTTCGCCCGTGGTCGGCCGGTAGGCGCCCGCGCCGAAGACGAGGTGCCGGCCGACGGTGTAGGCCTCCGCATCGACGGCGCGCGCCGACTCAGCCGCGGGCTGATCGGCGTGCACACGCACTCGGGAAAAGTCGTAGCCGAATCGAGGCTCAAAGAAGGCACGGGTTTCCGGAGCCAGGGGTTGTCCCGGTGAGCTGAGCACCTTATGGACTCTGGTGGGCGCGGTCGCGACATCGCTGTGCGCCGGAGCGGACGCAGACTCGGCCTTGGTTTCCAGAAGTGACTCGTCGTCTTCCTTTTCGCATGCGGCGCATTTGCGCTTGATAGCGGACACCGCGGGGCTAATCGGGCCTGCTGGTGAATCCGGCATCGATTCGGTCGGCCACCGCGTTGGCTTCCCGCTCGTAGGCGTCGTCGGGCGCTCCGATCTTGAGCGTAGATTTGGGCCGGATCGCCGATCCCGGCCGGCGCATGAGCAGCGGCGCGTGCATCAAGTTACACCCTGGCGATCTTGAAGGCGGTTTTCCCACGGTTTGGAATGCATGTCCCATGGATTATCTCCTTAGAGTCAATTGGCTCACTTGTCCTCGGGTTTCGGCGTCCGTTTAGCTTTCAGCGTCGCCGAAGGCTGGGTAACGAGCCCTTCGACGGGTGTGGGCCGCGTCACGACCGATCCCGCCGGATCCGGCGGTCCGGGCTTGGGTGTAGCGGCATCCTCCGGCGGCCGGCAGGTGCCCGCGCCGTTGCCTAGAATGATCTCGCGGTAATCGACGTTGCCGAGCTCGGGCGTGAGCGGGCGCTTGTCGACGCAGAGGTGCGCGCCGGTCTTGTCGAGGACGTAGATGAAGAATTCGGGGCCGCGGGTGGCCGCCGTGATGGTTGCAGACACGGTGCTTGCCGCGGGGGTAAAGCTGCTGGTGCCTTCCGCGCCCTTGGCGCGCGAGAAGCTGAGCTTGAAGTAGCCACGCTCATCGGTGCAGGCGAAGCCCACTGCCTGGATCCAGGTGCCCTTCGTATCGTAGATCGCGACTGTCAGGTTCGGGAGCCCGGCGAGCGCTTTATCGCGCACGAAGCCGTGCACGATCCAGGTATTCTCATCGGCGATCGGCGATTCGGTGCCGGCGTGGTCGACCTCGATCGCGAGATCGCGGACAAAGCCGCGGTTCAATTCGATGCGCTGGTTGAGGGCGAGCACGCGGGGATCGCGGGCGCCGAATTTTTGGCTTAGCCGCGCCTGCTCGCGTTCCATGCCCTTGGTCTTGGCGGCCCGCACCCGGTGTAGACCCTGCAAGCCGGCGGCGCGCGCGGGATCGGCACCGTCGATCGCTTGTTCCAGCGCCTGCGTAATCGAAGTGAACGGGACCCGTTTGGTGTCTGACTGACTAGCCATTGGTGATTACCCCCTTCTGGCCAAAGCTTGTAATCAACTGTCCGTAACGTCCACAGAATCTCGGATTGACCCCGGCCAGTGTAACGGTATTCGGCTGATCCACCATGAGGCCCGGCCAGCCGCGGATGAGCAGACAGTGGGTGGCCTGATTATCGGTGGTGGTATTGAGCACGCCGAGCGTGACCGCCGAGTAGAGGGCATTGAATATTCCCTCTTTAAAGCGATTGTCACTCACCCGGAGCGAAATCCCGAACAGGAACGCCTGCGAGATCACGAAGTCATCGAAAAGGTTGCAATCGCACTGATTGTCATGGAAGCCGACGTCATCGAGGCTTAAGATAGTCACCGAAGCCAAGGCGAAACCCGTCCCGCGCTCCAGCAGATCCAACACGCACTGGTTATCGCAGAACAGCACGTTGCCGTTGGCTAGGTACTGGCCGATGCGCACGTCGTCCAACCCTGGCTGGGCGATCACGACCTCGTCGTTGCTGACGCTGGGCGCGATCTTGCTCGTGATCTGGCCGTTCTTGACCGCACTAAAGGCGAGGAGTTGCCAGTAGGCCTCGTTCGACAAGCCCAGGTTGAAGATCAACACCGTCGCCCCCGGGAAGGTGGGTAGCGCAGGCTCTGAGCGCAAGACCACGCCGCGGCTCGTGAGCTGATTGCCCTGCACCGACACCGGACCGAGCGCGGCCGCCGCCAGCGCCTGACCTAAGGGTTGGCTCACGATGTTGTCGTGCACCTTGAGCGCCGGCACGCCATTCTGCACCGGGAAGCTGAACCGCCCGAAGTCCGTCGCTATCCTCGGGGCGATACAGTAGACAACGTGGATCCCGCTGCGCCTGCCGCCCTTGGCCTGGGTCGCCGGTTCCGCAATCTTGGCCCCGTTGTTCAAGATCCGGTTGGCGGAAACATCGATGCCCTCGCCGTGCAACACGAAGACGCCGCAGACCGGCTCCAAGTGGCTCGGGCCATTGTCCTCGATGAGGTTGTCCCGAATAAGGAGATAGGACACATCGGCGAGTTGTATCCCCCCGTAGCCCAGGCTGTCGATCATCGCCGCATCGATAGCAGCCAGCGGACGCCGCAGGCAGCCGCGGATAAGGTTGGCGACGATGCTGAGCCGATCGACGCTGATGAATTCATCCATCCTGTCGAGATTGAAGAAGGCCGCGACGCCGATCCCGTTCATGCCCATATCGAGGATCCGGTTGCGCTCGACGTGAATGTCATAGAGCGCGCCAGCCGAACGGGTGCGCGTGCCGCCTTCACCGCCGTCGCCGTCGACCGGATCGGGGAAGCGGGAGTCTCCCGGCCGGCACGGCTGGCAGGGATCGTCCGGAAAGATGGGCCAAGCGATAAAAATGCCGGTATCCTGCTCGTCTGCGTTGACGATGATCACCGAGCCCAGCGTGATGCCGTTGCCGCGGCCGCCTTGGATCAGGTTATCGATGATCCGCACCCGCTCCGAGGTGCCGCCGATCTGCATCCCGCCTAGACCGACGCCCCCAATGGCCACGAAGGCCGGTGAGTCAGTTAATCGCCGTGACGGGAGCACGCGGATTGTATTGCGCTCGATCAGCGCGTCGTCGGCAGTCACAAACAGGCCCGGCCAGCCGCCAGCCACGTCGCGCATGTCGATGTCGCAGTGCTCAATCGTCACAAAACGCGCACCGCGCACCTCAATGGCACTACGCAGCGCGGCTTGAACGGATAATTTGGTGAGGACGATATCCAACACCGGTAACGGCCGCTGGTCTAGATCGCCACCCGCCTGCGTTTCGACCAGGATCCCATAGCCGGTGTCGTGTGCCTCGACCGCCAAGGATTCGATCCGGATCCCAGTCGAATTGACGATGTGGATGACGGGATCGGCCTGCGCAAACTCTGCCTGCGGAGGATTTGATACCAACCGTGAGCGTTTCCCGCATCCCGAGAGGATCACATCGCGGCGGTTCGTGATCCGCACGTTTTCGGTATAGGTCCCCGGCAGCACGCAGATCTGGCCGCCAGCGGCGGGCAAGCTGTCGATGGCGGCCTGGATCGAGATGAATTCGCCGTGGCTCTGGATCCCGTCGCCGACCCGACGGGTGCAACAGGTCGCGAGTCGGGTGAGGGGATGGAACGGGTGCCGGCACTCCTCGATGGACCCCGAGATCGTAGTATTCAAACGCGCGGTCCAGTGGATCTCGGCCAGCGGCACGCGGTGATAGACGATGCCGGTCGGCGGCGCGTTATCGATCAGCACCGGCGGATTGCCGATCTCGCCGGCGCGCACCGTGAAGGTCCAGTAGTCGCCGGGTCGATAGTTGCCGGCGGCGGGCGGATCGAATACCAGGCGGATCCCGTCGCGCAGCTCGACCGGATTGACCGCGTTGGTGAAGGAGGCGATGTCGGCGATCCCGTTCCACAACCGGAAGAACACCGAGTCGGTGGTGGCGGGGAGCGTGCCCAAGCTGGGCGGTGCCGCGAGCTCCAGGTCGTGCTCGGAATTCAAGGTGGCGGTCGTCGCATAGACCACGTTCCAGGTGCCCGCCAGCTCGTCGTATCGCAGGGCTTCGAGGTAAAACTCGGCAAGTCCGGAGTTGACGATCGCCGCGCGGCCGGCGTCGATGGTGACGCGCGCCGGCGTGACGGTCGCGTCGAAGCGGCCGCGACCGACGAGCCCCCCGTTCCACTGCGACCATTTGAAACGTCCCGGCGCCGCCGGCGGCGTGTCGGCGATCTCGATGCGATACAGGTGATGCTCGAAGCCGGTGTAACCGCCACCCCCCACCACCGGGCAGTCCTTATCCAGCGCAACCACCGGCGCGAGCGCGACGCTGAGCCGGCCCTTGGCTCCCGGATCGTCGCGCAAACGGTCAAGGATATTGTGGCAGTCCTCGCCTTCGCCTAAGCGCAGCAGCCTAAAGCGGAAGTTGACGAAAGCGCGCTCGGCAGTATCCGGACCGCCCAGCGCCGGCTCGATCAAGCGCTCGGGATACTGGAAGCCATGCAGTGCCTCTTCGGAGACTTCGAGGATCACCGCGTCGCGCACGCCGTCGTCGATGGTGGTTGGCGATGGTTGCGGATCGGCGATGGGCGGGCCGAAATAGCTGGCCAGCCGCTCGACCGCGGCCGCGGGATCGGGTGGGACGCCGGCGAGCCGGGTCAGGATCCCGTCCGCCCACGCATGGCCCGGCCGGACGGTGACGTGTACCTCGGAGCCGCTGACGAAGGCCGATTCGATGCGGAAACCGTCCGGCTCCGAGCTCGGCACGGCGCAGACGCCTGCGCCGATGATGTCGCGTCCGGCCTGCCCCTCCCAGCCGAGCTCGATCAACTCGCCCTCGGTGAGATCGGCATCGCTCATGACGCGGCCCTGCTGGTGCATAACGCCGCTGATATTCCGCAGCAAGCCGTGGCTCGCCGGGCTCACCGCGCGGTCGTGCTCGTGGGGATCGAAATGCAGCTTGGAAAAGTCGCCTTTCATGGGAGGTCCCTTCTGTGTCTAGGTGATCGGCACGACCAGCGGGCGCACGCCGACCGGCATGAACTCGCGCAGCCGCACCTGCAAATTGGTCCACTTGTGCGCTTCGAGCAAGAAGCCGAAGGCCCCCATCGCATCGTCGTCGGGCCCGAGCGTGCGTATGCGCGGGTCCGATTCGCGCGCGATCTGCGCGTAGCCCGGATCGTTGAACCACTCGGAGGTAAAGACCAGGCGCGCCTCCGGCGCACGGACGCAGAAATGGTTCGGTGGGAGCCGATCGAGATCGCCCGAGAACCAGCTCCACTTGATGCAGCCGTGCTGGTTGTCCAGCACCTCGAAGGGCTGGGTGAAGATGGCGCCGACACCGCCGACCCGGGTAACGCGCACCGGGCCAAAGCAGGTCAGGCCATCGAAGTCGAGCGGTGCGCCCCAGGCGGTGGCCGGGTTGGTGGCTGCCGCGATCGCGAAACGGCCGGTCGGCGGATCGCCGGCGCCCAGCCCCGCCTCGACGATGCTGTCCTCAATATCGAGCCGGTAGCGGTCATCGATGGCCAGGCTGCCCGTGATCGAGCGCTGGATAATGATGTCGGGCGTCGGCACGAAAGCCTTGATGTCCGCCTGGGCCGCAAAGCCGTAGCCGTTTTCGAGCCTGAGGCCGGGTGCCAGCGGCGCGCGGGTACCGTCACGCAAGGCGTGGCCGCCCGGCGCCAGAGTGCAGCCAATCACTTCCAAGCGCGCGACCGCGGCGCGGGTGATCAGTGCCGCCCCCGGCGGAAACGCGGCCGCATCCGGTGCCACATACAGACCTTCGAGTCGCACCGCTGGCGCCTTCGTCGTTGCCGCGGCCGCTGTCACCGGGCGAAAAGCGAGGGCTTGTGCCAAGAGCACGATAGGCCGGTGACCGGCGGCGGCGCGGATCGTGAGCGACTGTGCCAGCCGCAGCGCGGTGCCGCCATCGATATTGGTGCCGGGGAGGGCCGAGAGATCGATGCGGTGCACCAGGCTATCGTTGATCTCGATGATGACCGGCTGGGCCACGGTATCCAAGCCGGCGAGCGCTGACTGCAAGGAAACGCCGCCGGGAACCGCACCGACCGTGCGCAGATCGATCGTCCCCACCGGCGCTGCCGGAAACACGCGGGTCACCGGATGAGCGCCGACCGGGCCGACGGCGCCGTAAGTGAAGCTCGCGTAAATGCGAGGATCGAATCCGGTACCCTGGGGCGTTACCAACTCGTCCACTTGGGCGTTGTTGTCCAGACCGATCAACACCCGCCCAATGTCGGGATCGATGATGATCTCGCCGTAGCGCAGCGGCCGGCGTAATCCGGTTTCCCAGGCGCAGAGATTGTCACCGCGGAATTGCCATTCCCACGTGATTTGCGGCGGTGCGGGTATGAGCAGCGGCGCCAAGGTATCCGGAAAGAACAGATGCAGGC
>JBOIDW010000324.1:0-1955 GCA_050740655.1 Gammaproteobacteria bacterium
ACACTCGACCGTCGCAGTGCGCAACCCAGGCGACGGGTAGGACATCGCGATTGAGATGACTTTGGAACTTGGCGGTGCGGGTGGCGGCGGTATCCTCAGGAAGAACAAAGCGCCACTGCTCAAGCGACCAACGAACCAACGTCATGATGAATTCCGGATGATCGGCAAGATAGCTGATGTGCACGATGTGTTTAGCCGCCCAACGCATCAAGCTGAGGGGCGCCGGCTGAGGGGGCTTGGGAACGCGACGGCGATTCACGGCGTCCCCTCCGGCGCAGGGTTAGGGCGTGGGCCTTTCCGACTCCACCGACGCTCGCCGAAGTGACAGAGCAGACCGGGCAAAGAGAAACCCACGGGGCGGCGGACCGAAGCCCCAATGCTAAACGATAGCCGATGCCGGCCGGGATTGCCACTCGGCGAGCCGGAAACTACGAAGCGGTTTCCGAACCCGCGGCGCTTATCGAAGGGGACGACGGCCGGGTGGGCTTGCGTGGTCATCGGCTCGATGCGAGAGGCTTGGGATGCTTTGCCCGCGCTCTAACGCCCAAGCTCAGCGACGGACTTGCCGGAGCGAAGCGGAGGCAAGGCCGTCCGCTGGAGCGCCTTGTGTACGCCCGACATGGGCATGAACTTATGGGGTGAAAGTCCCCTGTAGGAGTACCTGTATTGTCCAGTTTGTGGACGAATATAACTACTAGCCGACGGCAAGGGCAAGCCCGCGAGGGCTTGTCCGAAGGAAGCCCGAGCGCAAAGGTGCGAGCCGACGGACAGAAATCGCATAGAAGGCTCAGTCCCCGGGTGAGTCAGCACAAGATGACGAAACCCGCCAGGTGCAGGGGATAGGGTAAATGCGGCGGTTGTGCACTGACAGTTCATGTTCTTATTCGGGGAGATCTGCCTGGCGTGCGGCTGGGAGGGGCTACGGGAGCCGGACTGAGGGCCTTGCCGAAAGGCAGGGAGGCAACCACCGGACCCTACCGCCTGTTCTCGGCAGCGCGTGCTGCGGCAACGCAGGATGTGACCGGGCAGAAGTCAGCCGAGGCCGTAGTAGCCGCCCGGGCCAGGAGGCCAGGGCGGTGAAGGGCCGAACACGAAAGTACAAGGAGGAGCCGTGATGCACTCGTCTTCGGCGGCGAACCCGACCGGGGGAGCCGAGGCGCGGCGTGCACTCACGCAGCCAGCCTTGCACGATGATCTGATGGGGCGGATTGTGGACCCCGCGAATATGCGTAGGGCATGGAAGCGCGTGAAGGCCAACCAAGGGGCGCCTGGTGTTGATGGGATGACCCTGGAAGACTTTCCCACCTTCGCCCGTTTGCACGGGAGTGCAATCCAGCAAGCGTTGCTCGATGGGACCTATCAACCTCAGCCGGTGCGTCGGGTGAGTATCCCGAAGCCGAACGGGGGTGAACGGTCGCTGGGTATCCCGAGTGTTGTAGACCGGGTGATTCAGCAAGCCATCGGGCAAGTCCTCACCCCGATATTCGACCCGGCGTTCTCCGAGTCGAGCTTCGGTTTTCGGCCGGGACGCTCCGCCCATGGAGCCGTGCGGCAGGTACAACGGTATATCGGCGAGGGCTATCGCATCGCCGTGGACCTTGACTTGGAGAAATTCTTCGACAAGGTTAACCACGAGGTGCTGAGGGTTCGCGTAGGGCGCAAGGTGCGGGATAAGCACCTGCTCGCCCTGATAGGCCGTTACCTGCGGGCGGGGGTGCTGGTGGGGGACATCATCCAGGCAACGGAGATTGGCACACCCCAAGGTGGTCCACTCTCTCCGTTGCTCGCCAATATTCTCTTGGATGACCTTGATAAAGAACTGGAACAACGTGGCCACCGGTTTGCGAGATATGCTGATGACCGTGCGCCACGAAGGCGCGAAGGAGGGTTTTATAGGTAATGGAATCCTCACTAGCAGCCATGCTGCACTTGAGATGAGGGCTGGGCCCCTCGAA
>JBOIDW010000325.1:0-1673 GCA_050740655.1 Gammaproteobacteria bacterium
GCGACCTGTTCGAATACTGGATCGGCGACGACGATACCAGCCCGACGCATGCCGAAGTCATCGCCAGCCTGGCCGCGCTCAGCGGCTCGGGCGTACCGCTGTTCGTGATGCGCGGGAACCGGGACTTTCTCCTCGGACGCCGCTTCGAGCGCATGAGCGGCGCGCACCTGCTCGATGACCCTACCCGTATCGAGCTTTACGGACGGCCCACCCTGCTCATGCACGGCGACAGCCTGTGCACACAAGACCTCGCCTATCAACGCTATAAGCGCCGGGTACGCAACCCCCTCGTGACCGGTCTATTCCTGGCGATGCCGCACTCCGCACGCCGCCGCATAGTCGAGTGGCTGCGGCGCGGTAGCCGCGATGCGATGCGGCACAAACCCGAGGCGATCATGGACGTCGATCCGGGGGCCGTCGCGCAGTGTTTCGATACGCACGACGTAGCACAGATCGTTCATGGCCACACGCATAGACCCGGCGTGCATGACCTGCACTGCGCCGGGCGCAACGTGCAGCGCATCGTGCTCGGGGATTGGTATGAGACGGATAGCGTGCTGGTCTGCAGCGGCGGCCAGCAGCGCCTGTCCAGGGTGCAGGACTGCTTGCGGTAAAGACGCGCAGGCACGCGCAGGTCTCGGAAGTGCCCTCAGTCCGGATCAGGGTTCGCTTTTATAAGGGGACGTGACGGACCGCACCGTGCCGCGCTGGTTTTGGGCGCAGGATGGCGCGCGTGTATACTGAAACCCGTGACAGTCGCTCGCTGAAGGACTTGCAGATGATGCAGCTGTCCTTTATTTCAGCAGTTTAGGCTCTCGGACACGGGTGTTCGCCACAGGCTTAAGGCGCATGCGCCGGCGGCGAAGCGGTTCCAGCACGGGCGTGCGTTCCGAGCGCACCGGGGCATCATGCTTGGGCACCAGTCGGACGCCACGTGAGTCATCCATCGATATCTACACGGAAGGACAAGACGATGAATCACGCGGAAAACAATGAGGTCAGAATACTGGCAAGACCGTTCCGATTCCGGGAAACTCTGAACAAGTCATCCCGACGCAAGCCGGGATCGATTATCTGTTCGGTATCTCCGGACTCCGGCTTTCGCCGGAGTGATAAAAGCGAATTTATTCAGAGTTTCCTTGCGCTGAAACGGCTCCACGAGCTCCTGTCCCGTGGCCTCGTGGCGCTCTTGCTGCTGGCGGTTTCCGGCCAATCGCTCGCCGGGCTTGCCAATGGTCTGCCGGACGCCACGCTCGTCCCTTTCGATCGGAAAGAGTTTCAGTGGTTTGGGCACTCCGTTGCGCTCTCGGGGGACGGGAGGATGGCCGCGGTGGGCGCGCCGATTGATAACGCGGTTTATCTCTTTGCGCGGAAGGGACTTGGCTGGAGACAAACGCAGAAGCTGACGCTGCGGCGCGGGCTGAGCTGCGGTCCACGCGGCCCGCTCCTCGGCTGGTCGGTCGGCCTCTCGCGAGATGGGAACACCTTGCTCGTGGGCGCGTCGGGGCGCATCGACATCAGCATCACCATTGTGCCCATTTTCATCAAGTACGGTTGCCGCGCGGCCTTGGCTTTCATCAAGAAGGGCGCCCGCTGGATCCCCGGCGGTCGGCTGACCACCCCTCGAGTCCTGGAGGACGATTTGTTCGGCTGGTCCGTTGCACTGTCCGGGA
>JBOIDW010000326.1:0-1505 GCA_050740655.1 Gammaproteobacteria bacterium
CAGGTCCCGGTCCCGCCCCGCATGAATCGAACCGAATGAGGCTTAAGAACATGTCCACGCCAGAGCTCGAAACGACCGCCCAGGCCCTGGTCGCGCCGGGCAAGGGGATCCTCGCCATCGACGAGAGCTTTCCCAGCATCAAGAAGCGCTTCGATTCCATCGGCGTCGAATCGACCGAGGAGACGCGCCGCGCCTATCGCGATCTGCTCATCACTACGGCCGGCCTCGGTGAGCATATCAACGGCATGATCCTGTTCGACGAGACCATCCGCCAGAACACCGCGGCCGGTGTGCCGTTCACCAAGGTCCTAGACGATGCGGGCGTCATCACCGGCATCAAGGTCGATGCCGGCACCAAGGACTTGCCGCTGCATCCGGGCGAGAAGATCACCGAGGGGCTCGACGGCCTCGGTAAGCGCTTGACCGAGTATCGCGGTCTCGGCGCACGCTTCTGCAAGTGGCGCGCGGTCATCACCATCGGTGCCGGGATCCCGAGCCCCGCCTGCATCGCGGCCAATGCCGAGGCACTGGCTCGATATGCAGCCCTGTGCCAGGAGCAGCGGCTCGTACCGATCGTCGAGCCCGAGGTCTTGATGGACGGGGACAATACGCTCGAGCAGTGCTATGCGGTCACCGAGGCGACCCTGCGCAGCCTGTTCGCCGCGCTCCATACCCACCGCGTGTCGCTCGAAGGCATAGTGCTGAAGACCAATATGGTGATCGCCGGCAAGCGGTGCCCGCGGCAGAACGGCGTCGATGAGGTCGCGACACAAACCGTGCGCTGCCTGCGCAACGCCGTCCCCGCGGCCGTCGCCGGCATCGTATTCCTCTCCGGCGGGCAAGCGGCCGAACCGGCCACCGCGCACTTGAACGCCATGCACTGCTTGTATCCCCGGCTGCCCTGGCCGCTCAGCTTCTCCTATGGCCGCGCGCTACAGGACTCGGCGCTCAAGACCTGGGCTGGCCGGGCCGCGAACGCGGCAGCGGCACAACAGGCGCTGGCTCACCGCTCGAGGTGCAATGGGCTCGCAAGCCTCGGCCAATACTCGCCCGACATGGAACGCGCGGCGTGACGGCGGCGGCGACCCCATACCGGCGGCCGATCCGGCCCGGTCCAGATCCGCTGTGCGCGAGAGTCCCGGCGCCCGGCGTTCCGGCCCCATCTCCCCGTGCCGGCCCAACCCCGCGCTATGGTGACAAACGGGCAAGCTCTTCGCGTAACCCCGAGAGCGAGATCGCCTCGATGCGTTCGTGGAGCCGATACCGTTGATCCCCGGGGTATACGATCCACATCCGGTCGAGCTTCAAGTCGGCGAGGGCCGTCACTATCGACCGGCTCAAGCGCGGCGCGTCGGCGTATTTGACCTCAACGCCATAGCGCTTGCCGCGCAGCATAAGTAGGAGGTCCAATTCAGCGCCCGCTTGCGTCGCCCAATAATACGCATGGCGCTCGCCCGCGATGCGCACCGCCTCCTCGACGACAAATCCTTCCCAGGATGCGCCGA
>JBOIDW010000327.1:0-4360 GCA_050740655.1 Gammaproteobacteria bacterium
GCTTCATCATCGGCATCTGGGCGAAGGGCTTCGAACAATTGCAGCTCATCCCCATGCTGGTCGTAACGCCCCTGACCTTCCTGGGCGGCGCCTTCTATTCCATCGACATGCTCTCTCCGGCGTGGCGCAGCTTCAGCCTGTTCAACCCAGTGGTATATCTCATCAGCGGCTTCCGCTGGAGCTTCTATGGCGCCTCGGACGTCGGCGTCGGTCTGAGCCTGGCGATGACGCTGGGATTTCTCGTTATCTGCCTGGCGCTAGTGGCGTGGATCTTCAGGACCGGGTACCGGCTGAAGAACTGAGGAGGCGTGGATGCGGAGCGAGTGGGGCTTCCGCGGTGGTCCGGCTCGCTTCGGCACGATGTCCACCGGGCTTTCAAATACGAGCTCCCACGGGAAGGGCGCGTATCCGGGGTCAGTCACACCGCCCGCGCCGCCGCCGTGAGGTGCGCGATCCGCACCGCGGCCGGCGGATGGGTATCATGGAATGAG
This sequence comes from Gammaproteobacteria bacterium, assembly GCA_050740655.1. Lineage (GTDB taxonomy): Bacteria > Pseudomonadota > Gammaproteobacteria > JACCXJ01 > JACCXJ01 > JBOIDW01. Next base: position 492 of record JBOIDW010000327.1, read on the forward strand.
GAGTAGAGCGGGTCCGGGGTGACGGTTGCGGCGTTCTCGTTATACAGTTTCACCAAGGCGTTCACCATGGTAGGGGCGCCGGCGAGGGCCGCGGCAAAGTCATCGGCCTCGTGCTCATAGCGGCGCGACAAGGCGGCGAGTAGCGGTTGCAACCAGAAGCCGAAGCTCGGCGCCACCAGCAGGAACAGGATGAGCGCCGCAGGTAACGAGGGCGCGGCTATCCCGAGTCCCGCGTAGAACCAGGGCTTTGCGCCGAGCCAGCCGAGCGCGGCGAGCCCCAACAGGCTCAACACCGCCATCAATCCGAATTGCTTGAGCACGTGGCGGCGTTTGAAGTGGCCGAGCTCGTGCGCAAGCACCGACTCGATCTCTTCCGGCTGCAGGTCCTTGAGCAGGGTGTCGAAAAACACGATGCGCTTGTTGCTCCCGAAGCCGGTGAAATAGGCGTTGCCGTGGCTGGACCGACGCGATCCGTCCATGACAAAGACCCCCCGGCTGGAGTATCCGACCTGTTGCAGCAGGCGCTCGATGCGCGCGCGCAGCGCCTGATCGGGCAAGGGACGGAACTCATTGAAGAGGGGCGCGATAAAGCGCGGATAGGCCCACGTCATCAGCAAGGTGAATCCCATCCAAGCCGCCCACACGTAAAGCCACCACCCCTCCCCCGCATGTCCCATCAGCCACAGCACCAGGGCACATAGAGGCGTTCCGATCGCCACCAGCAACAGGGTGTTGGTCAGCAGATCGGTGACAAACAAGCGCGGCGTCATGCGATTGAAACCGAAGCGCTGCTCGATTACAAAGGCGCCGTAGGCGGAGACGGGCACCTCCAGCAGACCGAGCAGGACTAGGCTCGAGATCACGAAGCCTACGCCGGCCGCGAGCTCCGGCAGGCCCGCAGAGCGCCACAGCGTGTCGAGCCCTTGCAGCCCGCCGCCCAGGGTCCAACCGACGAGCAGCGCCAGAGCGTAGCAACGCTCCACGTCTTCGAATCGCACCTTGGCAACGGTATAGTCGGCGGCCTTTTGATGGGCGGCGAGCGGCAGGTAGGACGCGAAGGCCGGCGGCACAGCGGCACGGTGTGCGCGCACGTGGCGGACGTGCCGTAACGACAGCCAGCCGTGCACCAGCAGGTCGATGAGGATCGCGGATACGAAGACCAGTGTGAAACCGTTCACAGGGCTACCCCACTTGCGTGTGCCCGCCCGAGCGGCGCGGGTCCGGACCGAGGGCAAGCCGTAGCGCTATCCCCTGCCCCACCCTCCCAGGGATTGCGGTACCGGCACGGCATGAGACAATCGCGGGAATCATCATTCATTGGACGGAACACCGGAGCCATGACCCCAAACGCCGAGAACTTGATCTGGATCGACCTCGAGATGACGGGTCTCGATACCGCCAGGGATTATATCATCGAGATCGCAACCGTGGTCACCGACGCGCAGCTACGGGTGCTGGCCGAGGGTCCGGCGCTCGTCATCCGCCAGCCGGGCGAGGTGCTGGCCGCGATGGATGACTGGAATCGAAAGCAACACGGGAAAACCGGGCTCATCGAGGCCGTACGCCGCAGCAGCTACGGCACCGCCGAGGCCGAGGAGCTGACCTTGGATTTCGTGAGGCAGTATCTGCCGCGCGCGGTCTCGCCCATGTGCGGTAACAGCGTGTGTCAGGACCGGAGATTCCTGCATCGCTTGATGCCCGCCTTGGAGGGCTATTTCCACTACCGGAATCTCGACGTGAGCACGCTCAAGGAGCTGGCCAAGCGCTGGTCACCGGCGCTCCCGGGCTTCGACAAGTCCTCCAACCACCGGGCACTCGGCGACGTCCACGCCTCGATCGCCGAGCTCCGCTATTATCGCGAGCACCTGCTGCGTGTCTAATCCACGCCGCGAGCCGCTGCCGCGGGCGCTGTATCGCGCCCAACAGGTGCGTGAGCTGGACCGCGCTGCGATAGAGGACCACGGCATCCCGGGCCTCACGCTGATGGAGCGCGCCGGCTGCTGCGCCTTCCAGGTGTTGCGCGAACGCTGGCCGCACGCACGCCGTATGGCGGTGTTCTGCGGGTTGGGCAACAACGGCGGCGACGGCTACGTGCTCGCACGCCTGGCACACGCGGCGGGCCTCGAGCCGACGCTAGTTCAGCTCGGCGACCCGGCCCGTATCCGGGGGGACGCGCGGACCATGCGCGAGCGGCTGACGGGCGTCGCCATAACCGTACAAGCCCTGCAGGAGTTTCAGCTCGGGCAGCACGACTTATTGGTCGATGGTCTGCTCGGCACGGGACTGGACCGGCCGGTGGAGGGCGAGCTAGCGGCCGCCATCGATTGCATCCATCGCAGCGGACTGCCGGTGTTCGCCCTCGACATCCCGTCCGGCCTGCACGCCGATACCGGCCGGGTCCTGGGCACGGCCGTGCGCGCCGCGGCCACCGTCACCTTTGTCGGGTTGAAGCAGGGGATGTTCACACTCGACGGACCGGATCACTGCGGCGCGCTGTATTTCGACACGCTCGGCGTTCCGGAACAGGCCTACCGCCGCGTGCCGCCCTCGGCACTACGGGTTGGCGTTTCCGATCGGCGGCATCTGCTGTCACCCAGGCCGCGCCACGCGCATAAGGGCTGCTTCGGCCACGTGTTGATCGTCGGCGGCAATACCGGCTATGCGGGCGCCGCACGTCTGGCCGGCGAGGCGGCCTTGCGCAGCGGTGCCGGCTTGGTCAGCGTCGCCACCCGCGCCGTGCATGCCACGCTATTGGCCGGCGCACGGCCCGAGCTGATGTGCCATCCCGTCGAGACGCGCGAGGCCCTGCGGGCGCTCGCCGCGCGGGCGGATGTCATCGCCATCGGCCCCGGCCTCGGCCGGTCCCGATGGTCCAACGAGATGCTGGCCGCGACGCTCGAGCTGCAACGGCCGCTGGTCGCCGACGCCGACGCGCTCAATTTGCTCGCCGCGGAGCCGTGCCGGCGCGAGGACTGGGTGCTGACCCCGCACCCCGGCGAGGCGGCACGGCTGCTGGCCACCCCAATTGCAGAAATCAACGGCGACCGGTTCCGCGCCGTGCAGGCACTCCAAGCACAGTTTGGCGGCACCGCGATATTGAAAGGCAACGGCACCTTGATCGCGAGCGGCGCGGGGCCTATCGAGCTATGCGAGGCCGGCAATCCCGGCATGGCCAGCGGCGGCATGGGCGACTGCCTGACCGGGATCATTGCCGCCCTGCTGGCCCAAGGCCTGTCTGCCGCGGATGCCGCGTGTCTCGGCGTCTCGCTCCACGCCGAGAGCGGTGACCTGGCCGCCGCGCAACTCGGGGCACGCGGGCTGCTCGCCAGCGACCTGTTGGGCCCGTTGCAGCGGCTTGTAAACCCGTCGCTGGTGACCAGCGGGGATATGGGGTCAGACACCCTGTAACCCATCAGCTCGTGGACGCGGAAACCCGGCCCTTGGGCTGAGCTCGCGCACCTTCCCTATCCCCGTTGGCGCCATAGTCCACGACAACCCCTTCGGAAATTTCACGGCTTTCAACGCTCGGCTGCTCCGAGAGGTCAATGTACAGGGAATCCGTGTCAGCGTAGTAGTTAAGCTTCATGGCTTAAACCCTCTATCAGGTACCGCGTTGTGTATTGTGACCATAGCCTCCAGCGTAACGACCCGCAAAATGGCCCAGAATCGACGCGCCGGGCGCCCATGCCAACGCCGGCGCCACGTGTTATCGTTGGACGGCGCGACAACGCGAATCCCGATTATGGCGAGCAGCTCGGTTACCCACTCCTTGTTTCTGGTCTTTACCGGCGCGGCCTGTCTCGCGACCGTAGCGCTGTATGCCCGTCAGGCCATGCTGGTCGCCTACATCGTGCTGGGCGCGGCGTTCG
>JBOIDW010000328.1:0-11287 GCA_050740655.1 Gammaproteobacteria bacterium
GTCATGAGGCCGTGCCACAGCCAAGGGGGAAACGTTCCTGACACCTTTTTTGCCCTTGCCCCTGAGGGGCAGAAGACGGCAGAATGTCACTGCAGGATTGCCTGTCCCCGCGGATTTACCTACATACTGTCCTCGATGGACTCGGCGTCGGCGGGCCATAAGTCGTACAGGTGCCAGGTCCGTGGGTGATTCCAGTTGGACTGCGGTTATCCTTTAGCTCCTCGCCGTCAATGAATACTGGCCCCACTGTCACTATGCAACCCGGGTCTGCCCCTGGATCAAGCTGTACATCTATCGGATTGCCCGCTGCATAAAATATGTTAACCAAGCACTTGCCGCCCGCAGCCATTTGCGACTGCAATGTCACTACGGGAGCAAATGGGCTCCCGGACACACCGGGCCCTGCGATCAAACAGGACTTAAGAGTATTTCCTTTTTTCACGAGTACCGTTGCGATACGCGATGAACTCGGCCCTACGACTGAAATTTCGGCCGGCACAGCAGGAGTGGCGTTCACCCGTACTGGATATTCATGCTGCGCGTAGGCCAGAAAGCCGGTCGCGGAATCTCCCGAAGCGGTGCCCGGAGGGGTCACGGTCGAAGTCGGTGCCGCATAGTCCAGGTCTTGGTCGGCTGATACCGAGAACAAGACGTGGCTAGGCGTTCCCCCTGGTGCTAATATGGAGTATTTATACAGGGCACAGCTCTTGCCTGCATGGTTGAGACACGGGATCTCTACTGGAAACTCCCCGCTCGGCCCTGGTACGGCCGTGATTGTCCAGCCTCCATCCGGAGTCGTGCATTGCAGCGGCGCCGGCGTGGTGACCGGAACCCCAGCAGGGTTATGGGCATGCACCTGGGAGGCTGCAAGCAGCACACCAATGACGACCACTCCCACGGTCAATAGTTTTCTTGTTAGCATAGTCTTTCTCCTGTCGCAGTTACTCTTCATTGTCCGAAAGCCAGTGTGAGTCTCGCGAAAAAAGCTCTGTCTGGCTGTATAGTCGTGTTATTAAAGTCCGTCTCTTGATACTCAAACTCGCGGTCAAAAAGGTTCGTCGCTCCGATCGTGAGGAAACCATACCGTTTCGGCAGGCGATAGCTGAGTGCGGTGTCGACTACCCAAAAGTCACTCGTACCGGACTCACAGCAGACCGCGGCCCGGCGCTGAAACTCACCGTCTTGATTAATATAAGTAGCTTGCAGCCCCAGACTTAATCCCGAAGGGTGGAAAAATCTAAGCCCCAAAGGCACTCTGTGCGTCGTGACTTCCTTTAATCCGAAGCCGAAATCCTCAACCCGGTCAATATGCTCATACTGATATCCTGTACTGAGGGCCAGCCATTCGTGAGGTGTCCAGAACAGGTAGGCACGACCCAGATTCTCGCTCCAATCGTCGCGGTGGACGCTCGTCAAACCCGTGTTAACGTCTGTGACAGGCAACGGAACCTTTAGGTCTCGCCTAGAAAATTCCACTCCGCCGAATATCGCCTCAGAGAATTTCTGGTCGACAGCACCGCCGTAGCGCCATGATTCCGTTGATTCGTTGTCATCAAAGAATTGGTTAAAACCAGCCACTTGGGTCGGCTCAAGGGTCTGGTTCGTGAGCAACGTTCTCTTGAAGGCCCTAAATGCAGCGGCGCGCAGCGTAGTGCCGGGAATCGGCTCCCAAGTAATCCCGAATTTCGGGTTGAACTGGTCTCTCGATTGTGAAGCCGTAGAATCGGCTGTGAAGAAATCACCACTCGCGCCAAGCGTGAACGTCACGTCTTTGAGAACGTCGAGGTAGGAATACAGATACGCATTCGTGTGCTCGGCATCGAGATTTGCGGTGTCACTGAAGTTCAAGAAATCCAGAGGAGGAGAAAACTCTAAAGTAAGTACTTGTTCTCTATTGACGCTGAAGTGTCCTACACCGCCGGTAATGTTGATGTACCGCGACCGAAAGAGATATTGAAGCTCTCCGCTAAATCCCTCTAAGTTAGGTTCCTTGATATCCAAGGCGGTAAGACCGGGAGGTTCATCATGCGAGAGCGTATCTCGACGTTGATACATAAATGAGGCAAGGAGAACAGAATTTGGTGAAAAGGCATGACGCAGACCAGCACGGTAGGTCTCTGTTTCTGCGTCCACTCTCAAGTTACGAAGAACATCATCCCGGAAGAAGTTGAGCTGAAGATCCCCATTTGTGGTATCTCTGAATCGATATTCAGCTTGAATGCTCGTCTGGGGAGAGAGTTCCAGTTGGACAAAGGCGTTGGCGATGTCATCGTCCTGGTCAGCGTTTATTCGCCAGCCGTCGGTTTCGAAGTGGCTGTAGCCAAGGCTGAAGGAAGCCTTCTTGTAAATGCCCGAGGCGACCCCTTCCCCCGCATAGGTGTCATTTTCACCCACAAGCCCGCTCGTCTGGACGGTGATCCCATCCCGGTTGAATATGGGATTGAACTCGTTGAACGATAGGCCTCCTGGACCCCCGGCGCTGATCAGAAACAGGTTGCTTTCGGCGAGCCGGGGTTGAATAGGGGTCGTATTGATGGGCTGGAGCAACTGAGACTGAAGCAGCTCGCTGACCCGGGCGATCTCGTGACGCGGCAGCACAGAGTAGGAGTCGGCCAGAAACCGGTGGGCGGAATAATTGCTGGGATCAGTGTTGACCGATTTCCATCCCTCTACTAAAGCAAGCTGCTGAAAGCCCAAATCAGTGTAGATCCGACCCAGGCTCGCGCTCCGTGCCGCGAGGTCCGAATCCAGCAACAGCTTTGACCGGTAAACTGCCCGGTTGTCGTTCAATTCGATGGCTTTTTGCAGGTCATGCAAGGCCTCGACCGGCCGGTTTGTCGTCTGCTTCTGGATGGCATCGTAGAAGAAGGGCGTGGGATCGTGCGGGTCCAGCTCTACGGCAGTGGTGTACTCCCGGTCAGTTAGCTCGGTGCGCTTCTCTTCATAGTACGCTTTCCCCAAGTAGCTGCGGACAATGGAGTTATTGGAGTCCAGGCCGGCAGCGACCTCGATCTCTTGGCGGCCCTCAAGCAAATCGCCCTCGCGGATCTTGGCCAGCCCGAGGCCCAGCCTTGGGAGGGGGTCCGCCTGATCCAGCGCCTTCGCTTTCTCAAAGGCCTCCTTGGCCCGTGCCGTCTTGACTTCCATCAGGTAGGCGAAACCGAGCACGGTCTGTGTCCTGGCGAGATCCGGCGCTAGGGCCACGGCTTTCTCTGCTGCTTTGAGGGCGTCATCGAGCTTGCCGAATGAAGCGTGGAGCTCCGCCAACCGTGCCCACGCGAGCGCATTCGAAGGCTCCGATTGCACCGCCCTTTCAAGACTTGCCCGCGCGCCTTCGAGGTCAAACCCGGCCTGCTGGGCATAGGAAAGCGCGATCATCGCCGTGGCGGAAGCCGGGGCCGCCTGGACCGCTCTCTGGGCGACCGTGAGCGCTTTGTCTTTTTCGTTTTGCACCACGGCGATGATTGTTTGCAGCGCGAGGGCGTTGCTGTCGTTCGGGTTTAATTTCAAGGCCCGCCCGATATCTGCGTTGGCCTCGTCCACGCGGCCCACGGCCAGCATCAGCGAGGCGCGATAGGCAAAAAAGCGCGGGTCGCTGACCGTCCCGGGAACCGTCGCAATACTATCGAGCGCCTTCCCGAGATCCCCTTTCGAGTAAAAGTCTATAGAGCGTCGAATCATTCCCTGCCAGCCGGGTCCGGGCGGAAACTCATCCGGGCGAAAAGTGAGCACGGGCGGGTAGTACAGGGCCCACTGCACGGCATCCCGAGGCCGGACCAGGGTGCGCAGTTGCGGCGGCTTGCCGGCTTGCGCGGTGGCGGACTCGCCGGGTGCAAGCTTGAGGCTCCCCGCGGCGTTGGAGGCCAGCACCTTCCCCTCCAACACCGAGAGGGTCGCGCGATCGTCCTCCACGCGGACCAGGAACTCCGTGCCCTCGATCATACCGTTGAGGTACGGGGTATTGACCGTGAGCCGCCGGGGCTGGCGGCTCATGGAATTGAAGGCGCCCTTGATGATTTCCAGCAGCGATCGCTCCTCTACTTTCTCCGAGAGATCGAGGAGGCGCATGGTCGTGTTTTGATCGATGCGCAGCACCGCCTCGTTGATGAGGTAGACGGCCGCGCGGCTATGGTCTCCCACCCGGATCGTGTCCCCCTCGCAAAGCGGGTACTCCAACTTGGCCGGGCGCCAGCGCTGTCCCTCGGCGCCCTGCACTTCGACCGCACCCTCGACGGACGCGAACCGTCCCGCCGGCTGCCCGCAAGCCTCCGCCCCGTGGACGGGGTAAGAAAACGGCCACAGGGCAAAGGCGAGCAGGCTGCTTATTGCACGCTTTATTGTTATAAAACGGTCCCAGCGGAAGGTGCTTCCTTGCCCGCGGCACGTAGTTCCATATTGATACAAAGTACGCCTCCGATTGTCGTTTCCGATTATGTTGTATTATTTCTTTGCGGATTACAACGAACCAATGCAAACGATCCCGGCCTCGAATGCAACCTTGAGGCGGACTGCGTCCTGTCTATTGATGCACTATTAAAAGTACTCTATGCGCGAAAATGGGGCAGAATCCATACACTGCCATTAACACGTTATCAAAAACAGTAGGTTAACAAAAGCCGCACGGACGCCCGAATGCACCATAATCGCTCAGTGGCTATTGCCGTAGTGCCGATTCCGGGATGCCTCGCTGGCTGAAGGGACTCTTGGTCGGCGGTTTGACCGGGCTGAGCGGCGCGTTGCTCGGTCTGTCCAACGTCGGAGGCGCATTCGAACGAAGCGTGGGCCTCGCGTGGCTGTTCCATCTCAGAGGACCGGTCGCCCCCCCGCCGGAGATCGCGGTGGTGGCCATCGACACGCGCACCGGCGAGCACCTGGGTCTGCCCAGCTCACCGCAGGAATGGCCGCGTTCCATCCATGCCCGACTGGTCGATGCCTTGGTCGAGCGCGGGGCGTCGGTCATCGTATTCGACGTGCTGTTCGACAAGCCGAAAGCGCCGGAGCACGATCTGGCTTTCGCGCAAGCCGTGGCCAAGGCTGGCCGCGTCGTCCTGGTCGAAAAGCTCACGGGCAAGAGGCAGCCCATCGTAGACAAAGACGGGTTTAACCGGGGTTCGGTGTGGGTGGAGGCGTTGGTGCCGCCCTTGCCCGCCTTGGCGGAGGCGGCCATGGGCCTCGGACACTTCCCCCTGCCGAAGCTGGAGGCCGCCGTCTACGAGTTCTGGGTCTTCAAGGCGAGTGTCGGCGACGCGCCGTCCATGCCGGCCGTGGCGCTGCAGGTCCACGCGCTGAAGGCTTACACCGAGTGGCTCCGGTTGCTCGATCCATTGCACCTCCCGGCTTTCGAAACCTTGCCGGGTACCGCCTCCGAGCTTACCGGAGCGCATAAGCTCCGCGATCTCATGCGCACCTTACGCCGCGGGTTTGAAACCCACCTCGACCTTGGCGATCGAATCGCCAAGCTCATCGAACAGGGAAAGACGGAGAAAATGTCCCGCGAGACGGTAAGCCTGCTGAAAGGGCTCGCCAAGCTCTATGCCGGCGATCCCAATCGGTATATCAACTTCTACGGGCCACCGGGGACCATTCCCACCGTCCCCTACCACGCGGTGATTAAGGGAGGCGATCCGAATCTAAAGCCAGGCGCGCTCGATTTTTCTAACAAAGTCGTTTTCGTCGGCTTTTCGGACCTGTTCGATCCCGGCCAACCGGACCGGTTTTATTCCGTCTTTACCCGAGACGACGGCGTAGATCTGAGCGGCGTTGAAATCGCTGCGACCGTCTTCGGCAATCTCTTGAGTGACCGGACGCTGAAACCCATCGGCGTGCTACAAACCGGCATAATCTTGCTGCTGTTCGGCCTGGTGATGGGAACGATCGTCTACCTGCTTCCGGCCGTTGCGGGCGTTCCCCTGGCGCTGGTGCTCGCCATCCTCTACACCGTGGTCGCCCAAGGGATGTTCAACCAGTATGACGTATGGGCGCCGATGGCGACGCCGCTGCTCGCGCAGTTTCCCACCGCGTTATTCATTGGGCTCCTGGGACAGTATCTCCTGGAGCGCCGCCGCGGGCAGCGGATCAGCCAGGCGATCAGTTACTATCTTCCCGAGAATATCGCCAGGGACCTGACGGAAAACCGGCTCGATCCGAGCGCCGCCAACAAGGTCGTCTACGGTACCTGTCTAGCGACCGACATGTCAGGATTTTCCACCATCGCGGAAAAGCTTGCTCCGGGCGAGCTGGCGTCGTTTCTTAACGATTATTTCGATGCGCTCGCGCAACCGCTCAAGCGTCACCATGTCGATGTGACCGAGTTCCGTGCCGATGCCATCATGTGCGCCTGGACGGCGGCCGAACCGAACGCCGGCGCCCGTGCTAAAGCGGTGTTCGCGGCCCTGGAGGCGGCCGAGGCCATCGCCCGGTTCAAGGAGCGGCATGCGATGCTCGGTGCCAAATTGCGGATCGGTCTCGAGTCCGGTTGGATTTATGTCGGGCACGCCGGGGGCGGCGGGCACTTCGTCTACAGCATCGTCGGGGATTGCGCCAACACCGCCTCCCGCGTCGAAGGCTTGAACAAGCATATCGGCACCCAGTTGCTGGCCACGGAGTCCGTCGTCGCGGGACTGGACAATCTTCTAGTTCGTCCGCTCGGTAGCTTTCAGTTCGTCGGCAAATCCGAGGCGCTCCCGATCATGGAGATCATTGCGGCGAGGAACGCTGCGTCGCCGGACCAAATTTTTCTGTGCGAGCGTTTTTCCGAGGCCCTCTACATCTTCCAGCAAGCCCAGTGGGACCGCGCGGCGGATCGCTGCAAGGACATTTTAGCGAGCTGTCCCGGCGACGGTCCGGCGCGTTTCTATCTGTCGCTGTGCGAGCGCTATCAAAGCGGAGCAATCGAACCGGAAGATCCGCGCGTCATCCGCATGGACGCCAAGTAAGAGGATCGGATTTTCAACGCCATCGAGGTTTCCTACCGGACCGCCGGGGCACAACGGTACTATGCGCCTGACTACGGCTCACCATGCTCTTATCCGCATACTCAACGCGGGTAAGCACACTAGGCGGAATCAACAATCAACGCCTGGCCCTTGCGCTGGAGGGTCAATGCCCGACGTTGCTTGAAATCCACCGCGTCCAATTTAAAGCATGCCACCGCGGGACGCCTGGTTTGCGGACACGGCCCTATGCCGAGCAAAGGAGATCTGGTGAGGGCCTTGACCCCGGCCGGCTCCGGCCAAGGTGCCGAAGGCCCGGCGCTGAGCCGCATGGTCCGACGAGCGGTCGCACCGATGTGGTGCATTTTGGCGGGTTTGCTCGGCAGCGGGTAGAACTGGCTCCAATGAAACGCGATCTCGGCAAGTGCGTCCGGAGATGACTGATCCCAGGCAGAGCCGGGGACCTACCGCGCTGAATAATTTAGATCCCGCTACCGGCTCGCCCAGCGACGGTGCGCGTATCCCGATCGCACAATTCGAATGGGATGGTAAGCTCGTACGCCCTGAAGAGATCCACCAGTCCCTGGATGGTGGTATCCAGCAGCGACGCAGCCCGGCGCACGGACAGATCGCCCTCGGATAGTGCCTCATGCAGGCGCCGTACGAACTCAGGGCCGTAAAGGTTCGGCGCGGGCTGATCCTTCTTCGGGCGGCCGTTCGCAGTGAGCTTTGGGTCCTGGATCTCAAGGAGATCGGCTTTATCGAGCCACCCAAGCTGGACCAGCCGCCACTTGAGCGCCACCGAGGTAACAAGGAGTCCCGTTGCGGTCGCGTTGAGCCAGGCGTGTATCTCGCCTCGGCCGCGCGCCTGCCAACGAGGCGTGAGCGTGCGCTCGGGCATCAGCAGTGCGGAAGCGAAGTTGTCTGCAAGCTGCTCCACTCGCTTGCCTTTGCCTCCGCGCGGGATCTCCGCCTCGACGTGCTCGGGCGGCATTTGATCCCACGTCAGGAGGTGGAAGGTTTCATGGGCGAGATCGTAATGCCGCCTCCCCTCGGGCTCGGCTCGATTAATGAGGATCGCGTTCAGCCCCGGCACTTGGCAGGCAGCCCCGGAAATGCTGGGGGGGGCGTCCACATATAGCACGAGCGCGCCGAGTCGCTCTCGCAGCCTCCCTGCCAAGCGCAGTGCCGGGATTTCGCCGAGGTCCCACTCGCGTCCTAGCGCCTCTGCAGCCGCGCGCGCTTCCTCGAAAGCGCTCCTCTCCGACAACGCCAAGCGGACTTGAAGCGGACTGGGCATCACGCCCTCCCGTTCGCTGAGCTTCCGATAAGTGGCGATCCAGCGCCCCGCTTTCTCCTCGAACTCGTGCAGTAGATCGGGCGCCGCGTTCTTGTGCGCCCGCCACGAAAACCTCCCTTCGCCGACCAGACGAAACCCGTCCGTGAAATAGTCAAGGTCCACGCCAAGCACGTCTATCGCGCGCAGCAGCTCTTCGGCAGTGACCCTGCGGCTTCCCGCTTCGATCGCCCCGAGGGTCTGGCGGTCCTTGAAGCCCAGTTTATCAGAAAGTTGACCCTGGGTGAGCCCCGCCATTTCGCGCGCGGCCTTTAGCCGGCGGGAGATCAGATCACGCATCGGGTGCTCCTAAGGATGCCCCATAGATCGTCAACCGCAACTCGCTGTCGTCGATCAGCCGGTACACCGGCAGCCTCCCCGATAACTTCCGGCTTTCTTCGAGGATGATTGGGACGCCCTCACCGCGCTTGTCCATCAACCGCCCGCGCCCGACCTCGAGATCACCATTCACCGGGCATTTTGCCAACAGGCTTGCGATAAGCTCGTTGCGCGTCGCTTGACGCAGCGGGAGGCTGTCCACCGTCAGCGTGTTCGCAAGCGCCCCCGGCGAGTACAGCTCTAGCCGGTCTGAAAACATGAAGAGACGGATCTTGGATCCGTGGATCGAATAGTCGCGATGTGCTACGGCATTGACAACGGCCTCGAATACGGCGCGAAGGCTGTACTGAGGGATCTCAACGCGGCCGGGCACCTTGGTGGCACCAACCCGCATGTTCCTACACACGAATGCGAGTGAGTCACGGATCTGCTCATCGAGGGGTCCCGTAATCGTCCTGGCATCTTCCTGATAGTTGCTGTCCGGCTGTGAACTACGATAGTGAACCGCTTCTATGATCGCGCCTGGCAATCGTTGCTCCGGGTGTTCGGTACACATCAGGATGCCACCCACGGTTGACCGCCAGGCTCCGCCTTCGTCCTTGGTGATCAGCTTCAGCTTGCCGAGGATCACTGGGGGTTCGTCCTGAAGCCCCCCTGTGAACCGCCCCCAAAGCGCACGAACCAGCGTATCAGGCGTGGTATCAGGGACCCCCTGCTCATCGAAGCGGATGATGCCCGCCTGGCTGCGCTGCTGAAACAACCGAGCCAGCTTTTCGGGGGACAGCTCGCGTTTCGAACTGCCTATCCGCTCGAAATAGCCTCCTGGGCTTTTGTGAACGAAGAGGCTCCGCGAGACCTCCACGCGGATGACCGCGCGCTCCGCCCCGGACGCGTCCGGCAGCGTCATGCGCACGATCTGCGCCGTCAGCGGCGGCTTGAGAGAATCGTTGCAGACCTCGCGCAACACAGCCTCTACAATATCTAGGCGCTCAATCGGGATCCCCTCCACGTCACGCGATTTGTCGTCGACCCCCACCAGCAAGACCCCGCCGGCAGTGTTCGCGAATGCAGCGAGCTCGTCGGCCAACTCGTTACGGGCGGGCTCGACCATCTTGTTCTCCCTGAAGCGCACGGACTTCAGCTCGAACAACGAGTCCTCTCCAAGCCGGATCTTCTCGATCAGCTCCTGTTTCGTATCAAGCACGGCCGGTCCGCTCCACGAGGCGGCGATACCGCTGCCGGAACGCCTGTGCTCCGCCCTCCATCACTCGGCAGACCTCGGCACGGACCGCTTGCTCCTGAAGGCTTCCGCTCTCCACGACCAAGCACTGACCGCCACGAAAATCCATCACGAGCACCAACTCGGCGTCGCCGTTGACCACGATATTGGGGTTGTGTGTAACGACGATAAGCTGCCGGCGAAGTTTGTTCTCGCGAACTTGCCGGACGATCAAGTCATAGATCAGATGGTTGTCGAGATCGTCCTCCGGCTGGTCGAGCACCATGGGCTCCTCGCCATAGGCGAGCAGAAAGGCAAGCATTGCCGCCGTACGCTGCCCCGGTGATCCCTGCTGAATCGGCTTGAATTCCTGGCCGTCGCCCTGAACGCTGTAGGCAGTAGAAAGGCCATCTTCCGGATACCAGGTCTCGATGCGGTCCAAGACTTCGGGCTTGAGGCCGCGCAAGTGCCTGACGAACCACCCGCCCGATTGAGTCGTTTCCTGACCGCGGGCAACTGCGACCAGGTCTTTCTTGATTGCGTCAAGTCGCTTCTCGACCTCGGCACCGGCCGTCGCCTGATCCGCTGCAAGATCACGATATAGATCGGCGATGACACCCCTCGATCCGTCCTCGCTCAGGATGTCGTCCGCAAGCCTTTCGTCCGTGCGGCCAATGACTGCCCGGAAGCCCGACTCCGCCTCACTGGGTGAACATTGGTATGGCCGAACATCGATGCGCACGAAACGGTTGCCGCGGAGCGCCTGGGCAAGAAAGTCTCTCCGCCGTTGCATCAGCTCGCGCCGCAGCCCCTTCAGGCGGTCAAGCGCCTGATCAGACTGCGTGCGAGTTTCCTTAATCGATTCTGTGAGTCGAGCGAGTGCGCTCAGTTCCTGCTCGATTACCTGTCTGCGCTGCACGAGCTGCCCGTAGTGCGCCGGATCGGTCACACCTTGGCCTTGCAACACCTCGACCCACTGCCGATATCGGGATTCGGCTGCGGTCAGCTCCTCTTTCCATTGCGATCGCTGGAGCGCCGTTCGCCAGGTCTCTGCGGCCGACTCGACCTTAGACCCTAGTTCGGCGATCACCGTCTGGACGGCTGCGACGGCCGCCCGAACCTTGCCTAGTTCAGCCAGCACCTCTCGGTCTTTCGGGTCGTCGTTATCGAACAGCGCAAGGTCGATGGTGGTGATCGCCGCCTCGTCTCTCGCGCTCTTGAGCCCCGCAGCGATGCGGGCCAAGTCTTCCTCCACGTGCGCGAGCTCTCGGCCCTGTCGCTGGCGGCGCTGATAGGACTTTAGTATGGCCGCTTGTTCAGCGTTCTCGAACACCGCCAGCTTGCGTTTCAGATCGCTGAGCTCTCCTTCCAAGCGCGGAATCGCCTGCATCTTCTCGGTGAGCTCCCGCTCTCTCGCACGCACGGCGAGAAAGCGTGCTTCCTGTTCCCGCCATCCTGCAT
>JBOIDW010000329.1:0-4493 GCA_050740655.1 Gammaproteobacteria bacterium
GTGCCGCCGCCGGCCGTCAGTGTGGCGGAGGTCGTTTCCAAAGACGTGACGCAGTGGGATGAGGTCACCGGCCATATCGAGGCCGTGGAGATGGTCCAGGTCCAGCCGCGGGTGGCCGGCTACATCGAATCGGTCCGGTTCAAGGAAGGCGAGGAGGTACAGAAGGGCGACGTGCTGTTCATTATCGATCCGCGGCCCTTCAAGGCCAGACTCGCGAGTGCCGAGGCGGAGCTGGCGCGCGCCCGCAGCCGCGCTCAGCTCGCCCGGATACGGGCACTGCGCGCGAAGAAACTCTTAGGCAAGGGCGTTATCGCTGAGGACGAGTACGACGAGCGCATGGCCGCTGCCACGCAAGCGCAGGCCGATCTACGCGCCGCCGAGGCGGCGGTCGAGGTCGCGCGTCTCGACCTGGAATATACGGAGGTGCGTGCGCCCATCGCCGGCCGCACCGGCCGCGCGCTGGTGACGGTCGGCAATCTGGTGAGCGGCGGCGATATGATCCCGAGCGCCACCCTACTGACTACGCTCGTGTCGCTGGACCCCGTCTATGTCTACTTCCAAAGCGACGAGCAGGCCTATCTCCGTTATGCCGCCGGGGCGCGGAGCGGCGCCGGTACCGCGGCCCACCGGGTCCTGGTCGGGCTGGCCAACGAGGCGGACTTTCCGCATGAGGGTCACCTGGACTTCATGGATAATCAAGTCGATCCTGCCACCGGAACGATCCGCGCCCGTGCCGTGCTCGATAACGCGTCGCGGCTCTTTACACCGGGCCTGTTTGCGCGCATCAAGTTGCTCGACGGCGGCAGTTTCCCGGCCCTGCTGGTGGACGAGCAGGCGATCCTGACCGACCAGGATCGGAAGTTCGTCTATGTCCTCGGGGCGAATAATACCGCGGAGCGGCGTGACGTCACCGTCGGCCGTATGTTCGAAGGACTACGGATCGTTACGAAAGGCCTGGCAAGCGGCGATCGGGTGCTTGTGCACGGCGTGCAGAAGGTCTTCTTCCCCGGCATGGCGGTGGCGCCGCAAGCGATCGACATGGGTAGCCCGCCGCCGGCCACGGCGGGGACTGCGGCGCACCAGTAACGCGGATGAGGGACTTCTCCGCACTGTTCGTCGATCGCCCGATCCTCGCGGCGGTGTTGTCGATCATCATCTTCGTCGTGGGCTCGATCGCCATCCCACTCCTGCCGATCACCGAATACCCGGACGTCGTTCCGCCGTCGGTGTTGGTGCGCGCGGTGTATCCCGGTGCCAATCCGAAGGTGATCGCCGAGACGGTTGCGACGCCGCTCGAGGAGGCCATCAACGGCGTCGAGAACATGATCTATATGAAATCGGTGGCGGCCTCCGACGGCGTATTGCAACTGACCGTGACCTTCAAGCCCGGGACGGACGTCGATGTGGCCCAGGTGCACGTGCAGAACCGCGTGAGTCAGGCGAACGCGCGCCTGCCCGAGGACGTGCGCCGGCTCGGCATCACGACCGAGAAGCAGTCGCCCAATCTGACCCTGGTGGTGCATCTCCTGTCGCCGGACCAGCGCTACGACGCGCTGTACCTGCGCAACTACGCCACCTTGCACGTCAAGGACGAGCTGGCCCGCCTGCCGGGCGTCGGCCAGGCCATGATCTTCGGCGGCGGGGATTATTCGATGCGCATCTGGCTGGACCCGGACAAGGTCGCCGCGCGCGGTATGAGCGCAGGCGACGTGGTGCGGGCCATCCGCGAGCAGAATGTCCAGGTCTCGGCCGGCACCATCGGCGGTCCGCCCCAGCCCGGAACCAGTCAGTTCACGCTCTCGATCAATGCCCAGGGCCGGCTCGTCACCGAGGACGAGTTCGCCGACGTCGTCATCAAGACCGGTGCGAACGGAGATATGACCCGCCTGCGCGACGTGGCTCGGATCGAGCTGGGCGCCTCCGAGTACGCGCTGCGCTCCTTGCTCAACAATCAACAAGCGGTCGCCGTCGTGATCTTCCAGGCGCCGGGTTCGAACACCATCGCGCTTTCCGACGCGGTGCGTGCCAAGATGCGGGAGATCGATCGCTACTTTCCCACCGGGGTGAAATGGGACGTGGTCTACGATCCCACCGTGTTCGTACGCGACTCGATCCAAGCGGTGATCGCTACGCTCCTGGAGGCGGTGCTGTTGGTGGTGCTGGTGGTGATCCTGTTCCTGCAGACCTGGCGTGCCTCGGTCATTCCACTGCTCGCGGTGCCGGTGTCGATCATCGGTACCTTCGCGGTGCTGTTGGCGCTGGGCTTCTCCATCAACACCCTGACCTTGTTCGGCATGGTGCTGGCCATCGGTATCGTCGTCGACGACGCCATCGTGGTGGTTGAAAACGTCGAGCGCAACATCGCCACCGGACTCACGCCCAAGGCCGCCGCACACCAGGCGATGCGCGAGGTGAGCGGTCCCATCATCGCCATCGCCCTGGTGCTGTGCGCGGTATTCGTGCCGATCGCCTTTCTCTCCGGAGTGACCGGCCAGTTCTTCCGCCAGTTCGCCGTAACCATCGCCATCTCGACGGTGATCTCGGCCATCAACTCACTGACCTTGTCGCCGGCACTGGCCGCGGTGTTACTGAAGCCGCATGACGCGCCTCCGGATGGGTTCACGCGCCTCTTGAACGCGCTGTTCGGCTGGGTGTTCCGCCCCTTCAACCGCCTGTTCCGGGGCGCGGCGCAGCGCTACGAGCGGGGCGGGCAGCGCACCATTCGGCATGCGCCCCTCATGCTCGCGGTCTATGCGCTGCTGATCGGCGGCACGATCGCGATGTTCGGTCTGGTACCCGGCGGATTCATCCCGACCCAGGACAAGCTCTATCTCATCGGCGGCGTGAAACTGCCCGAGGGCGCCGCACTGGACCGTACCGAGGCCGTGGTGCGCAAGATGAGCGAGATGGCGCTGGCGACGGAAGGCGTGATCAACGCCGTCGCGTTTCCGGGCCTGAACGCGCTACAGTTCAGCAACACGCCCAACACCGGCACGATCTTTTTCTGCCTGGAGGGGTTCGGTCAACGCCAGCGGCCGGCCCCGGCGATCGCCGCCGAGCTGATGGGCAAGTTCTCCGGCATACAAGAGGCATTCGCCTTTGCGTTCATGCCGCCGGCCATCCTCGGCATCGGCGCCGGTTCCGGATACTCGCTGTATGTCCAGGACCGCAACGGCCTGGGCTACGGGGCGTTGCAACACGCCGTGGAGGCGCTGTCCGGTGCCCTGTCGCAAACCCCCGGCATGGGGTTTCCCATCACCTCTTACCAATCCAACGTACCGCAGCTCGTCGCCGAGATCGATCGCAGCAAGGCCAAGATGCAGGGCATCGCCCTTACCGATCTCTTCGAGGCACTACAAGTCTATCTGGGCTCGGTATACGTAAACGACTTCAACCGCTTCGGCCGCACCTTTCAGGTCTATGCGCAGGCCGATGCACCGTTTCGCGACCAGATCGAGGACGTCAGCGATCTGCGCGCCCGCAACCAGAGCGGCCAGATGGTGCCCATCGGCAGCATGGTCCGGATCGATCAAACCTATGGCCCCGATCCGGTGATCCGCTACAACGGCTATCCCGCCGCCGATCTCCTCGGTGAGGCCGATCCACGCGTGCTCTCGTCCAACGAGGCCGTCGCCACGATCAGCGCCCTGGCGCCGCGCGTCTTGCCCGCGGGCATGGGCTACGCCTGGACCGATCTGAGCTTCCAGCAGGTGAACGAGGGCCAGGCCAATCGGGTGGTCTTCCCGCTCTGCGTGCTGTTGGTGTTCCTGGTGTTGGCCGCCCTCTACGAGAGTTGGACCCTGCCCCTGGCGGTGATCCTGATCGTACCGATGTGCATGCTCTCGGCCTTGATCGGCATCTGGTGGACGGGCGGTGACAACAACATCTTCGTGCAGATCGGCCTGGTGGTCTTGATGGGACTCGCCTGCAAGAACGCCATCCTAATCGTCGAGTTCGCCCGCGAGCTGGAAGACCAAGGCCGCGGAATGATACCGGCGGTGCTGGAGGCCTGCCGATTGCGGTTACGGCCCATCGTCATGACCTCGGTGGCCTTCATCGCCGGCGTGATACCGCTGGTGCTGTCCAGCGGCGCCGGCGCGGAGGTGCGTCGGGTGATGGGGATCACGGTGTTCTGCGGCATGATCGGCGTCACCTTGTTCGGCCTGTTCCTCACCCCCGTGTTCTACGTCACGGTGCGCGCGCTGTGGTCCGGGCGGGAGGCTGCCGGGACTTGATTGATCATCCCCACCCGGTGCCCGGCGTCAACAAACTCGGCAAGTACGGCCGCTGGGCGTCCGCGGAATTTATGGCGGTGTACGAGATCGAGAAGGAATTCGACACCCTGATCGACTCATTTATTGCGGATCCCTCGTGTGATAACATATCGTGTTTACATTGGTTGCACGAGGTGGCACGTGAAAGTGATCGAAAAACCGATGAAGACCCGGGTGTTCCGCGCTGGTAACAGTCAGGCGATACGCATTCCAAAGGCG
>JBOIDW010000330.1:0-1707 GCA_050740655.1 Gammaproteobacteria bacterium
GTCTTGCCCTGGCTTTTCGCCTCGCGCGCGATCAATTCTCCCGTATAGCCGTTGGCGCCGTAGATCATCCAGTCCATGACGGTTCCCTGTTATAGATAGGTTCAGCAACAATGCGGGCCCGTTGAGCGGACCGGCTACCGGCCGCGACCGCCGGAGCGCGGTAGACAATCGCCCACGCCTCCATTTGAGATGTTGAACCTAATTGCTGTCCTGTTCCTCCGAGCCAGAGACGAGCCGTCTTGATGCCTTTGTCACAAATGTCGTATGCGGTTTTGGCCGGCGTCCGCGAAGATCCGCCGCTATCTTGGGCCCAAAGTGGTTTACCAGCGGCGCGCAGTCTCGTACGAAACCACGATTTCGTGTTCCGCCAACAAATCCGCGATACCACGGAAGCTCAAGGTGAATCTGACATATAGCCAGATCGCCTGCTAAATGGCCACGGGCGGAAAGCGATAACCGGCGTAGCTGATTTGTGCATCATCATTGCTTACCGGTCAGACCAAGAGAGCGCAAGCCCGCAACGCCGTGGCAATCTCTCGATTTGGCAAGGCAACGGCCCTAATCTTCAACAGCACGAAGGAAGCAGTCTCATGAAAACGACCATCGACCCATCCTTTTCCAACGCACCGCGGGGCGGAAGGATTTCGCATGGCTAGTCCACAACACGAGCGGCCGCTCGAACCAGAAGTACATCGCGACCTAGAGGGGCGGTCGACCTATGCGGGCTATCTCCATCTCGATCGCCTGCTGAGCGCCCAGCATCCGCTCAGCAGCCCGCCCCACCACGACGAGATGCTGTTCATCATCCAGCATCAGGTCACTGAGCTGTGGTTCAAGCTGATCCTTTATGAACTGCGCGCGGCGCGCGAGCGCATACGCGCGGACGACCTCGATCCTTGCGAGAAGATCCTTGCCCGGGTGAAGGCCATTCAGAGGCAATTATTCGAGCAATGGGGAGTCCTCGAGACGCTGACACCCAGCGAATATGCCGAGTTCCGGCATGTGCTGGGGCCGGCTTCGGGGCTTCAGTCCTACCAATATCGCGCCATCGAGTTCATCCTGGGCAATAAGCAAATGGAGATGCTGGACCTTTTCGCGCATGACGAGAAGGCTCAACATGAACTGCGCGTCGAGTTGGAGAGCCCGAGCCTTTATGACGAGTTCCTAAGACATCTGGCCAGACGTGGGCATGCCGTTCCGCGGGCCTGCCTCGAACGCGAGTGGGCCGAGCCTTATCGTCGCAATCCTGACCTGATCCCGGTGTTTCAAACGATCTATGCCGCGCCTGAGGCCCATTGGGCGAGCTACGCCTTATGCGAGAAACTCGTCGACATCGACGAGCACTTCCAGCTTTGGCGCTTCCGCCACGTGAAAACCGTCGAACGCATCATCGGCTATAAGCGGGGAACAGGTGGGTCTTCGGGCGTGGCGTTTCTAAAGAAGGTCGTGGACCTGGCCTTCTTTCCAGAACTACTGGATGTACGCACGGAGATCGAATCCGCGCGATGAGCGAGATCGGGACGGCCATCGCGGCGTTAGGGTCTGAGGGGCTGCAAGAAGCGGCGCTACGCCGGCATATTGATCCCTTATTCTCACGGGTGTTGCGGGAGACCGGTGGGCAAATCTATCTCGCCAACCATTCCCTCGGACGTCCCCTCGATCGTACAGCGGCGGACGTCGAAGAAGGTCTGTCGTTCTGGTACGGGG
>JBOIDW010000331.1:0-4620 GCA_050740655.1 Gammaproteobacteria bacterium
CGGAAGCCCACACTTTGGCCGCGTGCCAAAGCGTCAACCTCTGGCACGGTCTGGTATAGCGATGGTGCCCCGGGTGTCGCAGTGCAGCCCCCGCGCCGCCATGCACGTAAGGACACTAAATTCCGGATTCCGGCGCGATAAGGCGCGCAGGCTACGCACCCTGTGCCCCTGACGTCAGAAGGCCCGCAGGGACCATCGCCGTCGTACAGACATGCAATGACGGTCTAGGCAACCTTCGATCGTTCACAGGCTGGGCGTAAGTGATATAGCCCGCGTTTGCACCGAGCATGAACCGGCCACGCGCAATCCTTATCTGCGATCGCGATCCGCTCTTTCGCGAGGCGCTGCGAAATTTTCTATTGGCGGCAGGATATTCCCGGGTAGAGATCGCGGCAACGATTCGGGCTGCGCTGACGATGCTTCGTTGCAACGCCTATGGACACGTCTTGATCGGGGGTTCTCGACCTTTTGTTCGTGAACGACGTCTTGCCGCCGTGGCGCGGCGGCGGCAGCCTGAGGCGATCATCCTGTGTCTTGTGAGTGACGATGATCGCCCCGCGATGCCGGAGGCTCCGTTCGACTTTGTCATAAAAGAACAAGCATTTTCTACCTTGCTGGCATTGATGTAAGAGCAATGCGATCGAGTCTATTCGCCGGACGCCGTGTTACCGGATGGATGCACTTATGCACGCAACCACCGGCTCGCGGTATTCCACGGAGAATAACGTGAATATGTCACGTTGCGCCGACCGGGATTCCTGTACAGTGGCGGTAGCAGGGTGCTTCGGAGTCAGGTTATGGCCCCATCGTTTCTTTGGCCGCGGCTACGGTACTTGAAGGCGGGAACGTCGCCGGCGCCCTCGGCTACATGCACGCGCACCGCAGGATGTGAAGGTGGGACGATGTAGTCGAGGTGGCCTACGCCTAAGATAAAATCTGGAGGGAAAACATGAACCTATCGGCCGATCTCTATTACTCGTTCTTCAACTCCGTAGGCGATGCCGTGTTCGTGTTTGACGCGGCGGAGCAGACGCTCATCGAGGTGAATTCGCAGGCCCTGAGAGATACCGGCTATTCTACGGGGGAGATCAAGGCGCTGGCCCTGGATCAGCTTTTTCGGCTGCACGAGGGATCGGCCGCTCAGGGTTCCCCCCTGAACCTGGATGATACGCAGCTTCGAGGGGACGAGGTGCTGTTAGTCGCAAAAAGCGGTGCTCGGATCGCAGTGAGCGTAAGCGTCCGGTCCACGGAGTGCCGCGGCAAAGGATATCTTATCGTTACCGCCCACAGGCGTGATAGGACTCCCGGCCGTAGTGATGACGCTGCGAATACCGAGGGCCGGTGGAGGTCGGAGTACCAGGATTTTCCGTCCATCATCGGTCAGAGTGAGCGCACGCGCCAGGTGTGCCGGCTCATAGGCTCCGTAGCGAAGACCGACGCTACGGTTCTCATTCAAGGCGAAAGCGGGACGGGCAAGGAGATAGTCGCCAATGCCATCCACGCGCATAGCCTGCGCTGCGGCGGCCCCTTCGTAAAGGTGAATTGCGCCGCGCTCACGGACACTCTGCTGGAAAGCGAGCTCTTCGGCCATGTAAGAGGCGCGTTCACCGGCGCGATCCGGGACCGTCGCGGACGCTTCAAACAGGCCGATGGAGGTACGATACTGCTGGACGAGATCGGCAGCATGCCCCTCGCGGGACAGGCGAAGCTACTCCGCGTGCTGCAGGAGCATGCATTTGAGCCGGTCGGCAGCTCCGTGACCATGCCGGTCAATGTCCGCGTAATCGCCGCGAGCAACACCGACTTGGCGAAGGCGGTTGCGGAAGGCACGTTTCGCGAGGACTTGTACTACCGCCTCAATGTCTTTGACATCCCGCTGCCGCCCTTGCGAGAACGACTGGAAGACGTTCCGTTGCTGGCGCAGCACTTCCTGCACCAGTGCAGCAAGACCATCGGCAAACCGATCCGGGCCATCGCCCCGGAAACCGTCGCCTTGTTGATCGGGCATGATTGGCCGGGCAATGTCCGGGAGCTGGAGAATGCGGTGGAGCATGCCGTCATCGTTGAAAAAAGCACGACCCTTGCCCCTTCCAGCCTGCCGAGAAACCTCGCCAAGCCTCAAGCTGGCGAGGAGACATCCGAATGCTCGGCCGGACCAGGGTTAAGAGAGAAGCTGAACCTCCTTGAGAGGCAGATCCTTCTCAACGCGCTGCTGCTCGCCAACGGGATCAAGAAAGAAGCCGCGATAAAACTGGGTATTGATCCGAGGAACATGCCCTATCTGCTCCGCAAGCACCGTTTACGTCACGAGCATCGGTCACACATGCCGCTCACCTTTCGTTAATCCATTATATTTGCCGCAAGCACCGTTTACGTGACGACCATCGGTCGCACTGAGCGTGGAGGATTGTTACGTCCCCAGTCGAACCTCCGAATATATACCGCAAACGGGCATAATTCTCCTAAAGAAGCAAGACACCCCCTGTCAACTGTCACCCCGGCGAAAGCCGGGGTCCAGTGCGGCGTAACAGCTCATCCTGGATGCCGGCTTTCGCCGGCATGACGTCAGGAAAAGCGTAAGTCATGCTCGTTGTTGGTATAGCTCCGCCCCGCGTTGCTTGAATCGCTCGGCCTTGGCGTCGAGCCTACGGCCCCCGTCAATCAGAACCCATGGTCGATCTCGTTGTGGATACAATCGATAAGCTTCTGGGCACCGCCGAATTTCGCCAGCGCGTCCGCACCGGCGGCCGCTATGCGAACACCGGAGATAGGTCGGTCAAGAACGAAGTCCGAACCAGGAAACAGGAGAATTGCAGAACGTCCCGCCTGGAATCGCTTGATGGCGTCTTGCCGGTGTTTCGGTTGGTCGTCGGCTGGGAGACCATTGAGCTCCCGGTTCATCGCAACGTTTGCCTCGCCAATTTCCTTGGCCGGGCCGATATCGCCGACAATCCCGAAAACGGTCCGGTTGGCCGGACTGTGTGACACCGCCACCACGAGGCTGCGCTTGCCGACGCCGAAACTGCGAAATTCGGAGTCCTTGGGCAACACGATTGCCGGAGCGGTGAGCGCGTCGATCCATTTCGACTGATCGCAGTCGCCGACACGGCGCCCGCTGCCCGCGACGGCAAAATCGGCCGTCATTGAAACGAGGTAGCCTTCCAGGGTGATACAGGGCTTACCGGTATTGGCGTTCTTTTCGATGATATCGGGATTCAGCACCTGCCAGGTCTTTGGATTGGGATAGCCGCTATCGCGTATCGCGGTGAAATCGGAAATCGGCTTTTTGTGATCGCGGTAGGCGTTGCGGATATTGTTGATCGCGCACGGCCTCGCGCTTGGGTTCGTCTCGCAGCGACGTCCGGTCGGATCGTCTTGATGGTAGGAAATCTTGGTGCCGTCGGTATTGACCTTGAGCGATGTGATGAAAAGCAGGGGCCGTGTGCCGCTCGGCGGCGAGACCACCTTGGCCTCGAAGACCTTGACGGTCGCCGCGCCATTTTCGTCGGGACGGGTGAAGACGTGTTGGAAATCGCATTGACCCGCCGCCGCGGCGGTTGCCCAGGAACCGGCGGTGAGATACCCGGCAGCAAGCGCTCGTAAGACGTGCTTAGTTATCTCCATTCCTTCCTCCATTGAGTGTTTCCGTTTCCCGCAACCGATCGACCGTCGGAACGACAAGGCATCGCAGTTCTTCTTTCGGGCGGTAGTTGCCGGCGTGGTAGATAGGTCTATCCCCATGATGAGCCTCTTTGGGTGGAGTACTCGGGTGTTCAATGGCAGAGTGCAGTGCATCGGAGCGCATCCACTGCAAAATCCCAAGGCAATTGGGGAAGTTTTCTTCGGCTGGGTACGAGGCTACGGCGCCAACGCGCGGCGGCGAGCGCCGCCGGCGCGTGGCATCGGAGCCTCGGGGAACAGCAGTCCTACCCTGGCGCTGCCACGTCATCCAGCGCGGCCCAGGTCTCGGGTCCGACGATGCCGTCAGGGATCAGCCCATGATCACGCTGGAAACGACGCACTGCCGCCTCTGTCAGGGGACCAAAGACGCCATCCACTTGATCTCGCACGAAGCCGATTTTTTTCTGGACCTCCTTTACCAGAAATACTGGATTGCCCTCGGAACGGCGGCGGAGAGTAAGCCTATCCTCCGGGTCCTTGCTCGGAATCAGGGCCGGGGGCGCGGCTGTACCGCCCATGATCGCGGCTATTTCCTTGCGGAATTGGTTCATGTCGATCGTGTGAGGGTCGGGTTTCCGGCCGGGAGGCAAAGCATATTCCTTGTGCCCGCAGCACATCATCGAGTCTTGCCTGATGTGCTTCAAAATCGCGACTACGCCCCGGCGGTACGCGTCCAATTGCACGTCCGGCCAAGGATCGAACGGCGGATCTCCAGGCCCAGGCGGATTGCGAGACCCACCCGTATTTTCAGCTTCGATACCGATGAAAGCGCCGTTGCCGTCGGTTAAGTCTCGCCATTTGCCTTTTCCGGCGTGGTTGGCCCTGCCCGCCGCGATGACATAAAAGGTCCCGTCCCTGCCCAAGCCAAGCTGTGCGAGAGGCCCTGGAAGATCCGAACGCCCATTGATGAGCAACGTGAGGGTAGGCATGTTCCCGATT
>JBOIDW010000332.1:0-9645 GCA_050740655.1 Gammaproteobacteria bacterium
CGCCGGAAGAGGCCCGAATTTAAGACCACTATCACGAGGTCTCCGGGCGGGATCTTACCCACAGCTGCTGTGGATAACTCTGTGGAAAGCATGCGCGAAAGGACTCGTGCAGCGCTTGCCAGCACGGGTGCCTAGGGATTGGTGAATATTTGGCCGATTGTAATTTTATTGTTTTAATTTAGTAATTTACATTCATTACTTTATTGTTTACAGGACGAATATTCTATTACTGAATGGTAATACTAGGCAGCGCACCAAGCTTGTGCAAAACCAAGGACTGTTCCGCTAGAGATTGCCGGAGTTCCCGGTTTAGAGCCCTGTTGCGGTTAATGGTCAGTACGCAGCATCTTGAGTACCGGAGCGGTGTTCGGCCTCACGCCGCGCCACAAGAAAAAGCTCTCGGCCGCCTGCTCGACCAGCATCCCCAAGCCATCCACGGATAGCCGAGCGCCGTGATCCCGCCCCCATCGGATAAACGGGGTAGGCTCACGCCGGTACATCATGTCGTAGCAGATGCCATCTTCCGACAAAAGATGGTCCGGCAAGGGCGGCAATAAGCCCCCGAGACTGCTCGCCGTTCCATTGATGACGACATCGAAGCATTGGCCGGCGAGCGCCTCGAAGCTCGACACGGCGACCGCGCCCAGGTCCGCGCTCGTTTGGCGTAGTTGCCGGGCCGTTTCGAGCGTCCTATTGGCGATGACGACCTGTTTCGGTCCAGCGCGTAGCAGCGGCCCGAGCACGCCGCGCACGGCCCCGCCGGCGCCCAGGACCAGGACGCGGCGGTCACGCAACGGGGCGGCCAGATTAACGGTAAAGTCACGCACGAAACCTATACCGTCGGTAGTTTCGCCGCAATAGCGGCCGTGTCCGTCCCTGTAAAGGGTGTTCACGGCCCCGGCGCGCTCGGCGTCACCGCGGCGGATCCGGCTTAAGCCCCAGGCCTCTTGCTTGAACGGGATCGTGATATTGAGGCCCCTGCCACCCTGGGCAAAGAAATCCTCCACCGCCCGCCGGAATCCGCCAGGCTCGACCAAGATCGCGCGATACGACAGTCTGTCACCGGTTTGCTCGGCGAACGCAGCATGGATCTTCGGCGAAAGGCTATGGTCGATGGGATTACCCATGACGGCATATTGGTCGAGGTCATTTCCCAAGCGCGCGCACGTAGACATGCCTGCAAAGCGATACTATGCTTGGTCGCCAGGCAAGGGCGTGCCGTTCGCCGCAATAATCAGGCGGTGGCGCAATGCCCAGGTATCGTTAGCATCATTCTGCAATTCGATGAACCCGCTGGAAGGAGGAAAAACGACCATGGCAGACCCACAAAGCCCTCAAAAGGCCCCTTACGGCGTCGAACTCCAGCCGGGGACTTATTGGTGGTGCCGTTGCGGACGATCGAGCAACCAGCCGTTTTGCGACGGCTCGCATAAGGGAAGCGAGTTCTCGCCCGTCCAGTTCACGCTCGAGGAGCAGAAGAAGGTGTGGTTATGCGGATGTAAGCACACCGCAACCCGACCCTATTGCGATGGCTCGCACAACAGGCTCTGAGTATAGGTAAGCCGGTCCGCTAATCTTGGGCCTTGACGTCTATAGCGCCTCGTCGCCCATCTCGCCGGTGCGGATGCGCACGGCCTCTTGGAGATCGAGCACAAAGACCTTGCCGTCACCGATGTTGCCGGTATGTGCCGCGCCGCGGATCGCCTCTATGGCTTGCTCGACCTGAGCATCGCGGACGGCCAGCTCAAGCTTCATCTTGGGCAGAAAATCGACCACGTATTCCGCGCCCCGGTAGAGTTCGGTATGGCCTTTTTGGCGGCCGAAGCCCTTGACCTCGGTCACGGTCATCCCCTGAACCCCGATGGCCGACAAGGCCTCGCGCACGTCATCCAGCTTGAACGGTTTAATTACTGCAACAATGAGCTTCATGAAGCCCGTCCTCTGCTATAGCCAGCAATCGGTTGAAATCCTATTCCCATCACGATGCGAACACAACCATCCCCCGCCATCAGGCGGCGCTTAGAAGGTGTATCCACGCTCGTCGTGTAAAGCGATATCCAGCCCATCCGTTTCTTGATCCGCGTTCACTCGCAGCCCAATCGCAAGGTCCACGACCTTGAGGATGATGTAGCTCGCCACCGCCGTATAGGTGATCGTGACCAGGATCCCCTTCAATTGAGTGACTAGCTGTTGCTCGATCGTCACCCCTTCGGCAAGCCCAACACCACCGAGGCTACCCGCGCACACGCCCGTGAGCAGCGCGCCGAGGGCGCCCCCCACGGCATGTACGCCAAACACGTCCAGGGAATCATCATAACCGAACCAGCGTTTGATCTTGGTGGAGGCCACGAAACACCCGACGCCCGCTACTACCCCGATGAGCAGCGCCCCCATAGGCCCGGCCGTCCCGGAGGCCGGCGTGATCGCCACCAGACCCGCGACCGCGCCCGAGGCGATACCGAGCACGCTCGGTTTCCCGTGCGACAACCATTCGCTAAACATCCACGCCAGGGCCGCAGTTGCGGTTGCGATCTGCGTCACGGCCATGGCCATGCCGGCGGTTTCATTCGCAGCTACGGCGCTACCCGCATTGAACCCGAACCACCCGACCCAGAGCATCGATGCCCCGACCACCGTCAGCGTGAGGTTATGGGGCGGCATGGCGGTGCTCGGATAGCCCTTGCGCTTGCCCAATACCAACGCGGCGACGAACCCGGCGATCCCGGCGTTGATATGCACCACGGTACCGCCGGCAAAGTCCAGGACCCCCCAATCCCACATCAAGGCGCCGTCCCCGCTCCATACCATGTGTGCAATCGGCGCATACACCACCAGCAGCCAGATACCCATGAACAACAGTAACGCGGAGAACTTCATGCGTTCGGCAAAGGCCCCCACGATGAGCGCCGGGGTGATGATCGCGAAGGTCATCTGAAAGGTCATGAATACGGTTTCGGGGACCGTCAGGGTCAGGCTACCTCTGGTCACGCCGTCCAGGAAGGCCTTGCCGGCGCTGCCGATGAACGAGTTGAGATTGAGCACCCCCTTCTCCATGCCCGTCGTGTCGAATGCCAAGCTGTAGCCCAAAAGCATCCATAACACCGTGACCAGCGAAGTGATGGCGAAGCATTGCATCAGGACGGAAAGCACGTTCTTCGTCCGCACCATCCCGGCGTAAAACAGCGACAGTCCCGGGATGGTCATGAACAGCACCAAGGCGGTCGAGGTCAGCATCCACGCCGTATCGCCGCTATTGAGGGCCGGCTTCTCCGCCGCCGGTGCGGCGGCCTCTTCCGCCGCCGGTTCGGGGGCTTCCGCAGCCGGTGCGGGCGTGCTATCGGTCGCCGCCTCCGGCGCATCCGCCTCCTGCGCGTAAGGCGTGCCTGGCAGCCAGAGCGCCAAAATACCCAGCAGCATAATGATAAATGCGAAGCGCGTTACACCGACTCGAATGGTAAACCTCATCATGTTCTTCCTCATATTCTCCCTAGCGGCTATACAATATTGTCCCCGGACGCTCATAGCGCGGCCTCGCCGGTCTCGCCGGTACGGATCCGCATCACCTGCGCGAGGTCGAACACGAACACCTTGCCGTCGCCTATCTTTCCCGTGTTGGTGGCGCGCGCCAGCGCCTCGATAACGGCATCCGCTTGCTCGTCCGTCACAGCAGCCTCGATCTTGATCTTGGGCAGGAAATCGACCACGTACTCCGCACCGCGGTAGAGTTCCGTATGGCCTTTCTGCCGTCCAAAGCCCTTGACCTCCGTCACCGTTACGCCGTGCACCCCGACCTCATGCAAGGCCTCGCGTGCGTCATCGAGCTTGAAGGGTTTGATAATTGCCGTTACCAGTTTCATGTTTGATCTCGTTATTAATTGCATGACCTGCGCCGCACCGGCATGGGTGTATGCAGGCTCCGCCCTGTATAATCGCTACCCCGCCGGCGGCCCCATTCGAGGCCTTGGCGTTGCCTCGCTGGCGCTATTGCGCGGCGCGTGCCACGAACCGATCTGCGCATCAACAATGCTGATTATCAAGCGCTTAGATGCGACACACCGCGGCCATCATGGAAGACCCATGATGTATCCGGCAGTTTATCGCACCAAAACGAGGCGTAGCAAGCGGTCCCCGCCCAGCACTGGCGCAAGAGCCCGCGTCAACTGGGAACCCGGCTAACCGCTCCCGAGACCCCTCGCGGCACTTTGCCGGCAGGAGGCAAGAGCGCATTGCGTGTTGGCAAGAGCCGTGATTGTGCTGGTGCACGCCAGCCCCCGGCAGTAACTGCTCCAATGAATAGCTAAACAAAGGCCGTCCTCAACAAACCAACCCCGATGCCCTCGATGACCAGCGAGCCATCGCGCAGATCGACCTCGATCCGCTTGCCGCCTTTACCTTCCGCATCGAGTTGGACCTGATTTCGGCGCCGGCGGATGCGCCTCACGAGCAGCTCATCCTGGTAACGCGCGACGACGACCTGGCCGGTGCTGGCCTCCGGGCTTGCGTGCACGGCCAGCAGGTCACCGTTCAGGATGCCGGCGTCCTGCATCGCCGAACCCCGCACCTGTAACAGGAAATCGGCTGGCGGGTCGAATTGATTTGCATCGATCTCGCAATGCCTCTCTACGTGATCGAGCACCGGCTTGCCGGCCGAGACGCGGGTCACCAAGGGCAGCCCCGCCTTGTCACCGCCCAGGACCTGGATGCCTCGCGAGGCGCCGGACAGCAGGCGGATGGCCTTCTTGCGCTCCAGCGCCCGCAGATGGTCCTCGGCGGCGTTGGGTGAGCGAAAACCAAGCTTCTCAGCGATCTCGGCACGCGTCGGCGGAAACCCGTGCGTGGCGACGAATCGCCGGATGAGCTTCAGGATCTGCGCCTGCCTCGGAGTAAGCTTCTCCATGGTTGATTCCTCAACTGTACACGATAACAGGCTATATGCTAGCACCGGCCCGGGGCGCTGCAAATAGGACCGACCGGTCCGCGCCCGGCGTGTCTACGGCAAGGCCGCGCGCAAGGTCACCAATTCCTCCGCCAGCGTAGGATGAATACCCAGTGTCGCATCGAAGTCCGCCTTGGTCGCGCCGGAGCGTACCGCGATCGCCACGCCCTGGATGACTTCCGCCGCGTCCGCGCCCACCATCTGGGCGCCGACAACGCGGTCGCTCGCGACGTCCACGATCAGCCGCACCAGTGCCTCCTCGCGAGCGTCCAGGAGGCGATTCCGCAACGGCGTAAAGCGGCCCTCGTAGACGGCGACACGGCCGAATCGGGCTCGTGCCTGCGCCTCGTTTGGGCCCACCGATGCCAGGCACGGCTGGCTGAAGACGGCGCTGGGGATATTTTCATAATCGATCGCGCGCGGGCGGCCGCCGAACAAGTGCTCCGCTACTAACGTGCCCTCGGCTACCGCGACGGGCGTGAGTCGAACCCGCTCGATGACGTCACCCGCCGCGTAGACGGACGGCACCGAGCTGCGATAATCGGCGTCGACCAGCACCGCGGCGCTGGGGCTTAAGCGCACGCCGATGTCCTCGAGCCCCAGGCCGCGGGTATTTGGCGCGCGTCCTGTGGCGAGCACGATCAGATCGGTGTGCTGCTCGGTCGCCTTGGCATAACGCGCGATTAGTGCGCTATTGCTTCTGGAAATCGCTGTAAGCTCGGTGTCGAAGCGTAGGTCCACGCCGCGCAAGACCATTTGCTCGGCAAGGAATCGGCACAGCCGTTCATCGAACCCGCTCAGCAAGCGCGCGCCGCGGTGAATCAGGGTAGTAGCGGCACCCAGGCCCTTGAAGATCCCGGCCAACTCTACCGCGACGTAACCGCCGCCGACCACGATGACCCGCGGCGGAAAACGCTCCAGGGAGAAGACCTGATCGGAGGTGACGGCCTGCTCTTTCCCCGGAACATCGGGTACCCGCGGGGCCCCGCCGGTCGCGATCAGGATGAAGCGGCCGCTCAATCGCTCGCTGTCAATAGCCACAGTATGCGGATCGATCAACCGGGCTGGGCCGCGGCGTAGCAGCACACCGGCGCGATCGAGCAGCCCTTCGTAGGCGCCGTTCAGGCGCTCGATCTCACGATCCTTGTTGCGGACCAGCCGTGGCCAGTCCAGCCGTCCCGGAGCGGCGTTCCAGCCATAAGCCCGGGCCTCGCCCAGGTAAGCGCCGTATTCGCTGGCCATGACCAGCAGCTTTTTGGGGATACAGCCGCGATTGACGCAGGTGCCGCCGACCTCACGCGCCTCGACGATCGCCACCTGGGCCCCCAACTCGGCGGCCCTGCGGGCGGCGCGCACCCCGGCCGAGCCCGCACCGATTACCACCAGGTCAAAATCATAGCGCCGCATCGTACCCTCCTGTGTGTATCATTGTAGCGGGCAGGCCCGCACCAGGGTCGGCCGAGCCATGCGCACCGACACGACCCCGCAAGACACGAAGGCGCGCCTCATGCGGCGCGCGAGCTATGCCTCGGTCGCCGCCGCACTAGTCCTTGGTGCTATCAAGCTCGCGGCGTATATCTATACCGACTCGATCGCGTTGCTCTCCAGCCTGATCGACTCCCTGCTGGACCTGGCCGCCTCGACCCTGACCTTATTCGCCATCCGGCATGCCCTGCTACCGGCTGACGACGAACACCGCTTCGGCCACGGCAAGCTCGAGGCCCTGGCCGGGTTATCGCAAGCGGCCTTTATCGCCGGCTCGGCGCTGTTCCTGGTGTTCGAGGCCGGGCACCGGCTGCTGGAACCGCGCGTCGTGCAACATGCCGGAGCGGGCCTCGCGGTGATGCTGGTTTCCATACTCGTCACCGTGCTGCTGGTCGGTTATCAACGCTACGTCGTGCGGCGTACCGGGTCACTCGCCATCGGTGCCGATCAGCTGCACTACGCGAGTGATCTGCTGGTCAACCTCGGGATCATCGGCTCTTTGCTCTGCGGCCTGTGGCTGGACTGGATCTATGCCGATCCCCTCATCGGGATCGCCATCACGATGTATATCCTGTATAACGCCTGGGAGATTGCGCGGATGGCCCTGGATCAACTAATGGACCGCGAGTTACCCGATAGCGAGCGCGAGCGCATCGCCGCGCTCGTGCGCGCCCACCCGGCGGTGCAAGACCTACACGACCTGCGGACGCGGATCGCCGGACATACCGCCTTTATCCAATTGCACCTGGAGCTGCCGCCCTCGATCACGTTGTTGCGCGCGCATGCGATCGCCGATGAGGTCGAGGCCGACATCCGGCGCGTTTATCCGCATGCCGAGGTCATCATCCACGAAGACCCGGCGGGTATCGCCGAATTGCGCTCCGCCCTGGATTAGAACCGGGCATCTGACGTCACTCCAAGGAACGGCGCCTGCAGGCCACGCTCGGCCATGGCCACGGCGCGGAACATGGCGCGCGCCTTGTTCATGGTTTCCTTCCATTCCTGAGCCGGGATCGAATCCGCAACGATCCCCGCGCCGGCCTGCACGTGCAGCTCGCCCGCTGTGACCACGGCGGTACGGATCGCAATCGCGGTATCCATATTGCCGGACCAGGATATATAACCGATCGCGCCGGCGTAGATCCCGCGCTTGACCGGCTCCAAGCCGTCGATGATCTGCATGGCGCGGACCTTGGGCGCACCGCTGACGGTCCCGGCCGGAAAGGTCGCGCGCAGCACATCGATGGGACCATGGCCCGCCGCCAGCCGCCCGGTGACATTGGAGACGATGTGCATGACGTGTGAGTACCGCTCAACGATCATGCGATCGGTCACCTTGACGCTGCCGACCTCGGCAACCCGTCCCAGATCGTTGCGGCCCAAATCGATCAACATCAGATGTTCGGCGATCTCCTTGGGATCGCTCAGCAGCTCGTGCTCCAGCGCCAAGTCCTCCTGGGCATCCCGGCCGCGGCGGCGGGTCCCGGCGATGGGGCGCAGCGTGACCGTCCCGTCCGCCAGGCGCACCAGGATCTCCGGCGAGGACCCCACGACCTGGAAATCCCCCAGATCCAGATAGAACAGGTAGGGCGAGGGATTGAGGCAACGCAAGGCCCGATACAGATCCGTCGCGCGGGTTGCAATAGGGATCGAGAGTCGTTGCGACAAGACCACTTGCATGACATCGCCCTCGACGATGTACTCCTTGATGCGACCTACCGCCGCCTCGAAGCGCTCGCGGGTAAAGCTGGAGACGAAATCGCCTTCCGCTACCTCGCGGCCCACGGTCTCGTTCCGGGGATCGAGAACCGCACTGAACAAGCGGGTGACCAGTGCGTCCAGCCTTTGCTGTGCCGATACCCAGGCACCGGGATCGCTCGGGTCCACGTGCACGACCAGGTACAAGCGCCCGCTCAGGTTGTCGAACACCAGCACCTCATCCGACACCATGAGCAGCATATCGGGACAGCCCAAGGGATCGGCACCCGCGGCCGCACCCAGCTTGGGTTCGATGAAGCGCACGGTGTCATAACCGAAATAGCCCACCAGACCACCGGTAAAGCGCGGCAGCCCCGCCAACTCGGGGGCCCGATAGCGCCGGCGAAACCCCTCGATCCAGCTCAAGGGGTCGCCGGTGCTCGCCTCCTCGATCAACGCCCCATCGCGCTGCACCCGGATCGACGCACCGCTTACCGTGACGATGGTGCGGGCCGGCAGGCCGATGATCGAGTAGCGGCCCCATTGCTCGCCGCCTTGCACCGACTCGAAGAGATAGGAATAAGGCCCCTGCGCAAGCTTGAGATAGGCGCTGAGCGGGGTATCGAGATCGGCCAGGATCTCGCGCATCACGGGGACCCGGTTGTAACCCTGCGCCGCCAGCCGCTGCAGTGTTGCTGTGTCCAACTCGATCAGACCCTTGCGCCTCCAATACCAAATAAACCGCTCAAACCGGTCCTAGCCAACAGGTTGGTCGGCTACGCCGAGACACCGTTCGACATGGCCTGCACGCTATCAGATCAACTCGGCAAGCTCCGCGAGCGAGTCGATCACCGAGTCCGGGCCCAGCTCGGCAACGTCCCGGCCACCGCTGTAGCCATACCGCACACACACGACCGGCAGCCCCGCCGCGCGCGCCGCCTTCACGTCGCTAACCGAGTCACCGATCATCATCCCTTGCGCGCGTGTCATGTGCAGTTCCTGCACCGCGTGCAGCAACGGCAGCGGATCGGGTTTCTTCCTCGGCAAGGTATCGCCGGAGACGACGATTGCAAAGTGCCGATCGATCCCCAGCGCGCGTAACAGAGGCTCCGTGTAACGGCCGCGTTTATTGGTTACACAGCCGATCGTGCGTCCGCTCCGGGCCAGATAGTCCAGGCCCTCGCGCACGCCGGGATAGAGCCGGCTGCGGCGGCTCACGTGCTGCAAATAAAACGCGGAGAAGCGTTCGAATACCGCGGCAAATAGCTGGACCTCGGGCTCTTCATCCGATCCGCCGGTCAAGGCGCGCTTGACGAGGCGCTCGGCGCCGCCCCCGATCCAATTCCGCACCTGTGCCTCGCTGCGTTTCGGCAAACCCAGCGCGTTGAGGGCGTGATTAACGCTATCGCTAAGGTCCGGGGCGCTGTCCACCAAGGTCCCGTCCAGATCGAGCAGCACCAGATCGGGACGCGGCAAGACCTTCGTCGCACTCAAGTCCCAACCTCCGCCAGCGCCCGGCGCATGGC
>JBOIDW010000333.1:0-31224 GCA_050740655.1 Gammaproteobacteria bacterium
GCGCATGGCGGAGACGGCCGCCCACCTGATCGATCACGTCATCCCCCGGGTACCGGTGCGGCAATGGGTGTTGGCCTTTCCGATCCCGCTGCGCTTGCTGTTCGCCATTCATCACGAGCATAGCGACACGCCAGTCCCCGGATTCCATTACATTTGCATCCCGGCTACGCTGGCTGCTTCGTTCGCTCCCGCTGACACACGACATGGGATAGAAATAGTTGCATTTCTATCCTTTCTGTGCGACAAACACGATGTGGGCTTTGCATACGACCACGCGAAGAGCGAACTAAACAAGGGCAAGCATGGGATCGATTTCGAAGAGGCGCAGGCCCTTTGGGATGATCCTGATTTGGTAGAGGTCTCCGCCAAGGTCACCGACGAACCGCGCTTTCTCGTCATCGGCATGATCGGCGGCAAGCACTGGTCAGCCGTCATCACCTATCGAAGTGACA
Source organism: Gammaproteobacteria bacterium (assembly GCA_050740655.1). GTDB lineage: Bacteria > Pseudomonadota > Gammaproteobacteria > JACCXJ01 > JACCXJ01 > JBOIDW01. The sequence goes on from JBOIDW010000333.1 coordinate 453, forward strand.
ACATCCGCCTGATCTCGGTTAGGCGTTCCAGGAAAGAGGAGATAGCCATCTATGAAAGCGTCTGACTTTGACAAGAAGTTTGATGAGGGCGAGGACGTCACCCACATGCTCGACCTGTCGCGGGTCCGCCGTCCTGGCCTTGAGGCGAAGCGGGTTAACGTGGACTTTCCAGCCTGGATGGTGCAATCCCTCGACCGGGAGGCCCGCAAGCTCGGCGTCACACGCCAGTCGCTCATCAAGATGTGGCTGGCGGCCAAGTTGGCGCGCCAATCAACTCCGTGACGCTAGACCATACCGGAGTACCCAAGATCATGCTGAGCGCCGAGCAGATGCGAACCTTACCCGAGTTCTTTGCCGACATCCCCGATCCGCGCCGCACTCAGGGGCGACGCCACCCCTTGCCCGTAGTCCTCAGCATCGCCGCTGGCGCCATCCTCCGTGGTATGCGCGGGTACAAGGCGATCTCGGACTGGGCCCAAAGTCTCAGTCCCAAGGCACGGGAGCGGTTCCGCTGTACCCTACCCTGATGGGCCGCCGATCCGGAATTCCGCTAATCGATCTGTTCGAGCTCCACGATCGTCTCGCCGGCGCGCTACCGCCGGATGTCGAGGCGTTCTATAACCGCTTCGTCGTGACCGGGCACAGCGTGCGTCACGCCGGCGACCGCGTTTTCCATCATGGCGTTCTCGAGCCGATCGCCGCTGAAGTAACGGAGATCCCGACTGCGTTCACGATCGGGATCGGCACGTTGAGCCTGCCGCTCCTGCAAAGCGGCATTCCATTCCAACTGGCCTTCGATCGCGCGCCGCTCACCGGCATCCAGAACCTCGAGCCGAACGCGACCGCGTGGTGGCTCGATCTCCTTCTCGACGATTTCACGCTGACGCTCGACGGGCTCGAGCCGGCGATCTTCGTGAAGGACGCGGGCACGGTGCCGCGTCACCTCCTGCGCGATCCCACGCGCGACAAGGTGCGCATCACCGGGAGCTCGACGCTGCGTCTCCAGCGCAGCGTGGCCAATCCGGCGGTCGCGCTGAGCTTCATCGACAAGCCCGATCCGTTCGATCCGGCGGTACCCAGCGGCGCGGTCGCGACGCTCACCTGCAGCCCGCCGCATTTCTTCATCGGCGGCAGCGAGTTCGGCCTCACCGTCGGGCAGCTGACCTTCGACTTCAGCGACAGCTACAGCCCGCCCGACGTGATCGCACGCAATCAAGGGCCGGGCTGGGTCGGCGTGGCGATCCGCGAGGGCACGTCCTACGCGCCGCGCAACCTACCGACGCTCGGCGACCTTTCGGGCGGCGTGAAGAATGTGCTGATCGGCTCGCCGGTCGGATTGCAAGGCGAGCTGGAGATCCAGTTCGGGCGCACGCCGCTCGATCCGACGAGTTTCGCCTTCATCCAGGTGACGAGCGGCGCCGACTTGTCGATCGCGCCGACCGGCGGGGATACGGCCTTCACGTTGGCGATTCAGGCCTCGCAGGGCGTCGCCGTCACGATCCGCGCCAGTCTGCCCGCGTCCGGCCCGCCTTCCGGTGGCGGATCGCTGGTGAACTGGAAGGCGCGATGGAGTTGGCCCGATGGCAGCGCCGACGAGGGCGATGCGTCCTCGGGCGCGGTGCGTCACGGCCAGGTGCTGCGCGTCACGCCGGTCGAGATCGTCGAGATCGACGGCGAGGAGTCCGAGTTCGCGCATCCCGAAGTCACGTTCCGTTTCGTCGCTTCCGGCGTCGGTCCGACGATCAACGCGACCATCGGCAGTCAGCGCTTCGTCAACGTCACGCATCTCGGCGCGATCGCCGCGGAGATCGGCACGGCAACGCTGACGGCGGTGTCGGCGAGCGCGAGCAGCTTCGAATGGTGGATCGACGGTCAGGCCGCGCGCACGCCCGGTCCCAGCTTCACCCCGAACGTGGCCGATCTTGCGGGCGAGCAGATGGTCGTGCTGCGCGAGATCGTCACCGTCGCTGGCGTCGAGGAGTCTCGCTATGCCCGTCTGCGTCTGCAGCTGCGCGAGGATCGCGAGTTCCTCGTCGGGTGCCAGGCCGGCGTGTTTGCCGCCGACGATGCGACGAATCCGCGCGCGCTCGCCGCGGTCGAGGACACATTCGATCTCAGCGACTTCCACGCCGAGGGTGCCTTCAACGCGCGGTCCGAGCAGGCGACGCTGAACCCCGAGAAGACCGGTGTGATCGTGCCGGCCGATGGGCTCGCGCGCGTGACGGTCGCCGGCGTGGCACCGCCGGCGAGCGACGACCGGCATGTCCAGGTCCTGATGGATTTCGACACCGACAACGAGCTGCGCTGGGGTGCGCATCAGCCGGCCGGCTCGCCGGGTTCGGGCGCCTTCTCGCAATCCGATCTGCTGGCCTGGGCGACGCGCTACGCGGGCGCCGAGTTCATCATCGTCGGGCGGCGATCCCAACGGGCTGATCGCCTCGGACAACCCCACGCTGACGGCCGCCTTGGCCTTCGGGCCCGCATTGCTGTCGGGCGCGACGCCGACGGACGTCATCGGCACGGGCGCCCGCGTCGCGGCACTCGTCGCGGCGACTGCCTTCGCGACGACGGATCTCGGCGGCGGCACGCGGCTGATCGGCAGCGGCTCGAAGGTCGCGCTGATGTCGGCTGCCTTCGAGACGGAGATGCGCTCGATCGCGGATCCGGGGCCAGACATACAGGTGCGTGTCGTCACCGACTATGTCTGCACGCTGCACATCGATGCCGGCGTGCTCGGGCTCAAGACGATGCTCGAGAGTCCGCTGAAGATCCGCTACAAGAATGTCGGCATCGAGTACGACACCTCGCAGACCGGCTGGGGCCGCTTCGGCCTCGCCTATGAGTCGACGTCACTGGAGATCGAGGATCCCGGCCGCTGGCAAATCTCGGGCATGCTCGGCGATCTGCTGCGCATCGTCGAGGTGACCGTCGGGCGCGGCTCGATCTGGTTCGAGGGCCGCATCGCCGTCGCGCTCGAGATCGGCATCATCGAGATCACCGAGGCGATCATCCGCCTCACCTTCACCGAGGGAGTCCTGCTGCCGGTCTTCGAGCTGCGCGGACTCGTCCTGAAGGCGAACGTGCCGGGCGTGCTCGAAGGCGAGGGGCGCCTACGCATCGAAGATGACGGCACGCTGCGCGCCGGTGTCGATGCGAATGTGATTCCGATGGGACTCGCGGCGCAGGCCGCGCTCGCTTTCACAAAATTCTCGGACCCGGCGAATACGCCGCCGGTCGTCTTCCTCGAGATGTTCCTCGGCGTGCAATTCGCCACGCCGCTGCCGCTCGCCAATTCCGGCCTTGCGATCTACGGCTTCAAGGGCCTGTTCGCGATGAACGGGACGCGGCTCCTCGGGAGCGAGACCGATCCCGTCCAGCGCGAGCTCCAATGGTGGAAGGCCGAGCTCGGCACGAAGTACCAGAAGAAGAAAGGCCAGTTTGCCATCGGCGTCGGCGCCGTCGTCGGGACGCTGCCGGATGTCAGCTTCTGCCTGAGCTGCGCGGGCATGGTGGTCGTCGCCTTCCCGGATCCCGAGGTGATCTTCGGCGTCGACGTGAACATCGTCACGGTGCCGGACATCATCGCGAAGGACACGCGCGGGTCCGAGAGCACGATCACCGGCCTGATCGTGATCGACGACGAGGCGATCAAGCTCGCGGTGTCCGCGACCTACACGATCCCGAAAGTGCTGACGCTCTCCGTCCCCTTCGCGGCCTATTTCCCCTATCCCTCGACGGCAGGCGACGTCTATGTGCGCATCGGCGCCGACGGCCAGAAGGGGCGCTCAGGCGAGCCGGTGACGCTGACGCTGCTGCCCGATCTGCTCGATGCCCGCGCCTGGGCCTATCTGATGATCGAGCAGGGCGGGCTGCCGAGTCTTGGTGGCGACGATCGCTTCTCCTTCGACGGCTTCTCGGTCGGGTTCGGCGCGGGTTGGGAGGCAAGTGGAGTGCAGGGCCGATCGTGCTGCGTGCCTCGGCTAAGATCCTCGTCGGCTTCGGCACCGCGCCGCTGATCATCAAGGGCGGCGTCTTCGTCGCCGGCGAGCTCGATCTCGTCGTGGTCTCGATTTCGGCGCATGGCGATCTCGTCCTCGAGGCGCGCGAGACCAGCAGCGGCGGCGGACAGGACGTCGCCGTGAAGATCGAGGGCGAGTTCTGCGGCGAGGTCGATCTCTTCTTCTTCTCGCTCGAGGGCTGCGTCGGCGTTTCGATCGATCTCTCGCCTGATCTCGAACCGCCGCCGCCGGCGAGTCCGGTGAAGGGAATCAGCCTCACCGATCGCCGCGACCGGATCATGGGCGTGGCGACGCGCGGCGAGCCCGCGGCGGCCGCGGTGTTCAACGCCGCCGATCCCGAGGCCGCGGCGGCCGTGGACTCGAACAACACGGTCTGGCCCGACACCGCGCCGGTGATCCATTTCAGCCACTACGTCGCCAATGCGCTGCCAAGCATCGCGCAATTCTCGCCCGGGCCGACGCCGACGCAGCCGAAATGGTTCGGCTCGAGCGAGCTAAAATACGCCTATCGCCTCGACGGGGTGCAACTCGTGCGGCGAGATGGCGACGTGCTCGGCGACACCTGGCCGCTGCAATCGGTCTGGACCGCGACGCCGTACCGCCAGCCCGACTCATCCGGCGACGACAATCCGTTGCCCTCCGAGCACGAGGGCCCCAATCTCAAGCTCCTCGATTGGGATCCCTGGGCCTGGGTCGTCAACATGGACACCGGCGGCGCGGGGCAGGACGGCGATCCCGCCGAGACGATCGCCGAACTCTGCGATCCCAAGCCGGTACCCAAGGCGGCCTGCGTCTTCGGGCGCGCGGCGCGACGCGCCGGACTGCATGGCGTGCGCATTCGCCAGGAGCTGCCCGCACCGCCGCCCTATCCCAGTCGCTTCTTTGTCACCGGCGAGCCGGTGATCCGCATCGGCGCGAGCCGCCTCACCGGGCGCGGGCTGCAGACGGTCGCCGAGCGGCTCGGCGGCCATCTATTGGCGGGCGCGGTCGTCGGGCTCGGGCAGCGCGTCACCATCGCCGGTGTCGAGCTGACGACGGGGTATCGACTGCCCGCCGCGCGGCAGATTCTGAGCGACGGGCTGCGTGATCTGACGCTGCCCTGGGAGGGCCTGTTCGATCAGCGCGTCACCGGCCCGGCCGTCACGCTGCTGATCTGCGACGCGCCGGCACAGAGCAAGGGCGATGGCGGCGAGCCCGACGAGCTCTGCGACGATTTCGACGGCGTGAAGCCGCAGTTCAAGGCGATCGCGGAGCTGCAGCGCCCGGCCTTCACCTTGCGCGCGATCGGCGCCCAGGGATCCTTCGGATTGGTCGACGACGTCGACCAATCCGGCGCGACGCCAGTGCCTGGCTCGGATGGTGATGCCGATGTGCGCTGCTCTCGGGTCGAGATCCACGTGATGCTGTTCACCGGCAAGCGCATCGAGGGCACGGCCTATGCCGCCGACGGCACCGCGCTCGATCGCGGTCGCACGCCGAATCAGGGCAGTGTGCCGCAGGTGCTGGCCTTCAAGGGCGACGCGATCGCGACCCTGCGCGTGGTCGGCGGCGGGGGCGGGGGCGTGATCTTCAAGATCTGCTGCCATCCCGCCGAGCCGGCGACCGACAAGCTCTGCGAGAGCTTCGATCGCCTCAAGCCGAGCGACCGCACCGTGGCGACGCTCACCCACAACGGATTCAAGTTCGCGGTGATCGATCGCGCGACGCGGCTGCGCGCGATCGATGCGGTGGACGAGACGGTGGCGGCGCCGCGTCCGGGCAATGATGGCGCGGCCGAGATCGGCTTCCCGCGCAGCGGTGTGCGCATCGACCTGAAGCAGCCCTGTCCGATCGTCGAAGTGCACGTGATGCTGTTCAACCCGGAGCGTGTCGAGGGCGAAGGCCTCGACGCGAAAGGCAAGGCGATCGCGACGGCGCGCTCGGGCACGGATCAGCGCGTCGCCCAGGTGCTGAGTTTCATGAGCGGCACCGGCGATCCGATCGCCACGATCACGCTCAAGGGCGGTGCGGGCGAAGCGGTCATCTACAAGATCTGCTGCGTGAAGGGCGCGACGACGGCGCCATGCGTGACCTTCGATGGCTTGCGCCCGGCGGCGGATGGCGTGGCACGCCTCGAGCATCGCGACCATCGCTTCGAGAGCCTGTCGGGTGGGCGCGATCTGCGCCTCGTCGACGTCGTGAATACCGCGCCCGAGTCGGATCGTCCGGGCCGCGACAAGATTCCGGAGCTGGGCTTCACGTCGGCCGGGATGCGAATCATGCTGCCAGCGCCCTGCGCAGCAGTCGAATTGAAGCTGATGCTGTTCGCCTCGGAGCCGGTCAAAGCGGTGGCGCTCAACGCGGTGGGCACGCGCGTGGCGCGCGGCGAGACGACCAATGTCCAGCGCGTGCCGCAGGTCATCCGGCTCGAGGGCGCCGATCTGCGCGTGGTCGAACTCACCGGCGGTGCGGGCGAGGCCGTGCTCTACGAGATCTGCTACCACGACGCCGCGGCGACGAAGAAGCGTCAGCGCACGGGCGCCACGCCGCAGCGGGCGACGCCGCTCGACGATCCCGGCCTCGTCGATGTCACGGTCACGGGCATCATCGACGACGAACTGCGCGATGCCTGGCCGGGCCGGGTGATCGAGGAGAAGCGCGGCGGCAAGGACCGGCGCTGCGTGGTCATGGTCTTCACGCCGCGCGATGCTGGCGCGGGGCCGTGGGACGGGTTCCGCATCGTGCCGCCCGTCGGCAAGACCGTCACGCTGGTCGCGGTCTGCGGCATCGACAAGCGCGCGGCCGACGCGCGCGACAACGACACGGCCGTTCAGACGCAGCTGCGCGACGTCCTCTCGAACGCAATCGACGCGGCGCCGGAAGAGCGGCGCGAGATCCTGCTCGATCCTGGCGCGCAGTACGAGATCCGCGTGTCGTGGAGCTGGAAGGCCTGGCAGGCGGATGATCCCGGCGATACGCCGCCCGATCCCAATGTGGATCCGGCACCTTGGACGTCCGGTGGCACCGATATCCTGCGCTTTGCGACCGCTCCGGAATCGACATTGACCGGCGCGCAACAGGATGGACTCAACGAGCACGTCTTCGACGCGCGCGACATCGATCGCTACCTCATCGGCGTCGAGCCTGCCGATGGTCGTGGCGTGCATTTCACCGGCGATCCGATCTGGCTGCATTTCGACTGCGGCCACGTCGAGCAGCTCCTCGAACTCTATGATCGGACACTGGTCATCGAGGTGCGCCGCACCGATCCGCCGCCGCAAGCGACGCCCGAGACGTTGACGACCGCGCTCGAGCCGATCGCCGTCGAGATGGAATGGATGGATCAACCACAGATGCTCGCGGTCGAAGGCGATCGACGGTTGAATGCGGCGGTGCTGACGGCGCCATGTCTGCCGCGTACCGGCGCGCCCTTCGGGGGTGCCAGTCTCGCGGTGACCGCGGCCCTCGAGCCCAATGCTGCCTACGATCTCACCGTGATTGCGCCCATTGGTTCGGACCGGCCCGTGGTGCGCGCCACGCGCTTCCAGACCTCGCGCTATGCGGATCCGCGCGCGCTCATCCAGGCGCTCGGTTACAGGATTGGTGCGAAGTCGCCTTATCTGCCCGATGATCTGCTGATCCCGGATCCGGCCATCACGCTGCCGAGCGACGGGTTCATCGAAGGCGCTGCCGACGCGCCGCGCGCGCAGCCATCTGATCTGGCGCTTCTCGCAGAGTGATGGCTGGATGATCGAAGGCCTGATCGTCGACAGCCTCGAGCCGATGAAGCGCGAGCGCACGATCGTCGCGGCGGACGGACAGCCCGGCGGTCGGATCGACGCCGCAATTCGATCTGCTGCGCGTCAACGCGAATTGGACCCGTGCGATCCTGAAGCCCGCCACGCCGCTCGCGCTGTCATCGACCACGGATCACGTGCTAACCCTGCATTTCGACAGCAGCGACGGGGTAATCCGGCGCGCGGCGATTGCGCGGCATTCCTTCGATCCTCGAACGGGAGGGTCTCTAGATGCCCCTGCCCATCGTCGCGCCGTCGCTCTTCAACGCCTAAGTGCTCGCCGCCGATGGCAGCGAGCCGCATGTCCAGCCGGGCAACCACATCCGCGTGAATGCGCATCCGCTGCTCGGTTTGCCGGTGGCGCCCTTCGTGATCTGGCGCGCGGTGGCGCGTGACCGGGGGGGCGTCAGCTTCCGCACCAACGCGCTGTTCGTCGACAGTCAGGACCAAGTGCTGACCCCTCCCTTTCAGCTGCGGCTGGATAATCCGGTGACTGTCCGAATTCCGCTCATTCCCGGTCAACGTTGCATCTGGGCCCAGGTTTCAGCCGATCCGCTCAACGTTGCTCCAACGACAACGGTCGCATCCTTGCGGGAGCCAGGAGGCGCGCGCAATCCGGCGCCGGTCACGACCCGTGCGCGGCTCAATGCGGCGCACGTCGGACTTGGGCGGAGCGTGGCGGGTCTGCGCGCTGCCGTGACGCCGGAAAACGGTATGGTCGCGAAATGCTATGTGACCTCCGCGCGCGGACTCACGCCGATCGGCCGCCGCGACGAACGGCCCTTCGCATTCAGCGCGCCGGGGATCATCGAGATCCGACTGACCGGCTCGGCGGCCGTCGACAGTTTCCTCTGGATCGAGGCCAATGATTTTCCGAACCTCGATTTCGAGCCCTGGGGAATGCTCACGCTGCCGCATCAAGGCGGCCCCTGCAGGAGACGCTCGGCGCCGTAGCGCCGGGCTCGGCGCCGATCGAGACCCCGGCCTACGAGGCGCAGCGCGTCAATTCGCTCGTTCTGCCGCTGCAAGCCGATCTCGACAGCCTGATCAGCGATCTCAGCCAATCGCCGTTCGAGCAGATCGTGAGTTCGCCGGTCACCGATTCCGAGGGGCGCGTGATCGGCACGGCCGAGCAGCGCCGGCTCGATCGAATCTACCAGGGCCAGCTCGATCCGGGCTGCGCGGCCTTTTTCGGCTACAAGGCGCGCGATCCCGAGTTCGATGCCGTCGACGGCACGATGGTCTTCTATTGGATCGCGGGATTCTTTCGCGATTTCCCGACCACCGTGCCCTTCGACCCTGTCTTCGACAGCCTGATCGCGTTGCTCAATCCGAAGAACCGCATCGACTCCGAGAAGGCCCTCTTGACGACGGTGAGGAATGTGATGGACGGCATCCCCGGCGCAACGATCAACAATGCCACGTCGGGGGAGATCGAGCGCGTCACGGATTATCTCGGTCTCGGCACGCTCGCGATCGCGGATCGCAGCGCGCCGCTGCTGCCGATCGACGCGCCGCGCCTCGACGGCACGACGCATGTCGGCTGGCTGCCGATCACGCCGCCCGGCGGCGAAGCGCGAGGTCGAGCTCGAACTCGGCGGCGTCGGGCTCGGCGGCTTGCTGGCATCAGAGAAGGATACGCTGGCCGTGATGGCCGTAACGCGCGAGCCGCTCAACGCCGCGAATTCCGGCGGCTTCCATCTGCCGCTCGTGCTCGGCCTCAATGTCGAGCAATCCGCAATCGCGCCGCCGCCCGAGCCCGGCACCGGTTCGCTCTTCGATCGCAACGCGGCGCCGCATCCGATCCGCTATTCCGTGGCGCAGCAGGATCGCTTTGGACGCTGGTCCGAATTTCGCTCGGCGATCAACGAGCCCGGCCCGCGGCCCTTCCCGCCGCGACCGGTGATGCGCGCGACCTACACGCAACCGGCCGATCCGATGGCAAGCGGCGGGACCGTGCGCGTGCAGGTCGACGTGCCGGAACTCGAGGCCTTGGCGCCGGGATCTTTCCCGATCCAAGAGCTGGTGCTGATAGGCGCCTACGCGCCGCTCGGCGGCAGCATTGCACATACGCTGAGCGTCGGGGATCCGCTTTCACCTGTCGCGATCGACTTCTCGTTCAGCGGCCCGATCCTCGCGCCGACGAGCACGCGCACGCTGCGTCTCCTGGCGAAATGGCGCAACACCAATGCCGGCGAGTCCGTGGATTGCGAGCCGCAGACGCTGACGATGCATGATCCGCGACCGCCCGCGCAGCTCACAGTGCCGGACACGCTGCTCTATTCGGCGCGGCCCGATGTCACCGGCTTGGCGATGGTCGAGCATGAATGGGAAACGCGGCCGGGCCAGGCGAATTTCGCCGTCTACTACACCGACGAGAATCGGCTGCGCGCGCATCTCCAGAGCATCGCGGCCACGTCGCCGGACGCGGTCGCGATGCTCGAGGCGCTCGGCATCGCGGCCGATGCGGCGGAGCGTGCCACGCTGTTTCGCGCCAAGTCAGCGCTGTTCGACGCGCCTCTGTTCGAGCGCCTGCAGGGCGCGGTGTTCGACGGCGCGCCGGGCAGGAAGCGGTTCCGGCACGCGGTCTCCGGCAGCCTGCGCGTGCTCAACATCTATCGCATCGCGGCCGACAGCGGCACGGGTGCGCGCGTCGACCTGACGACGCTGCCACTGTTGATCTATGGCGTGCCGAATGCCGATCCGCCGGCACGGCCGGTCATCGAGGTCACGCCGGACGACATGATCACCAATGCCGACACGTACTCTGTGCGCGTGACCATCACGCTCACACCGGGCGCGACGCAGGCCGCGACCTGGCGATTGCGGCGATCCAATCTCGGCGCGACCGATGCGCTGCGCATGCCGATCGTGACGATGGGGCCGATGGACGCGCTCGACCCCGCAGGTGATGGCCGGCAACGCGCCGTGTTCACCGACACGGGGCCGGTGGTCATCTCGGCCACGGCGACGCTGCATCCCTGGGTGCGCTATCACTGGGTCGCCGAGACGCAAGGCGCGGCCGCGCCGGGCTCCGAGGAATCGGGCCGCAGGGTGCCCGGGCTGTGGAGCCAGCCCTCCGATCCCGCGAGCCTGATCCTCGTGCCGCCGCAGCCGCCGGAGCCTGCGAGCAACATGACCGTGACAGGGGATCCCGTGGGCGGCCGGAAATTCACGAACGTCGTCGTGAAATTCACCCATCCTCGCGGCTTGTCCGGCGGCGCGGTCGGCAGCTATCGCGTGCGCCTGGAACGAATCGTTCCGGATCGCGTGCTCGTGGAAAGTCTGGTTCCGCTTCGTGCAGTGGAACTGCTGTCGGAGACGCCGATCGTGGGGGCGGGGCCTTTCAAGCTCCGCGGCTTGCGCGCCGACGACCCGAGCGACGAGCCGCTTGAAACCACCGTCTACAGCGTCACCATCATCGATCCGCTCGGTCGCCAAAGCGCACCCGCGGAAGCGGCGTTGGGCTGAAGGAGCACCGTCGTCATGGCATTGCTCACACCGGATCCGCATCTGCTCGGCCTCGCCTCGCCTGCACTCGGGCCCTGGTTCAAGTCGGATTCCGGGGCCGCGCCGCCGACGCTGATCGCGCCCGCCGGCGATCTGTCCGTGACGCTGACCCTCCCGATCGCGATGCAGTGGCGGGCAGCGGCGGGATGCACGGTGTCGTATTTCGTCGCGACGCCTTCGCGGCCGGCGGCACTCGCCCGGCTGCGCCAGGCCGATGGAACGCCAGCCTTCGGCGCGCGCGCGCTGGTCGTGCTCGCCACGCTGCTGCCCGAGGTCGAGCTGCGGCTCGCGGCGCTGAGCAATCTCATCGTGTCGCCGCGCAACGCCGTGGCGCCGGCCGGGCAGCCCGGGCGCCCGACGGTGCGCCATCTCGCGCTCGAGATCGCGCTGCCGGCTGCGGTCGCCGACGCGATCGCCTTGATCGGCCAGCTCCGCGAGACGGGATTTCCGGGCGAGCTGTCCACCGATGCCGAGAAGGCCGCCTATGTCGGGCTGACGCTTGAGAGCGGCGCGCTCGGAAATTCCCGCAGATCCACGGCGGAGCTGCACCGGCCGAGCTTTCCGGGCCAAATCATCCTGCAGAACGGTACCAGCAACGCGCTCGGCGTGAAGCTCTGGTCCTTCGACGATCGCGGCCGCGCGCTCGATCCGGGCGCCGTGGCGGCGTGGTGGAATCATCTCGCATCGGGCGCGATCATCGGCGATCCGCTCTTCGCCAATCTCTGGGCCGATCCGCTCGGGACCGGCAACCAGACGACCGCCAGCCTCGCATCCGGTTACGCCGTGCAGTTCTGTTCTGCGCATGAGGGCCCGATCGCGGCCGCGCATCTCACGCGATTGAATCTCGGCACGGGCATCCAGGTCGCGTCCGCTGGGTCGGCGCTCTACAGCGTCGTGCCAGGCGGTGGGCTGACGCACACGATCGGCGTCGTCGCCCCAACCGGCACCGACCTGCTGCCGATGCCGCGAGTCGCGCTGCTTCCCAACGGTCCCTATCGGATCATTCTGCCGCCCGGTGGGACGGCGGGACCGACGGTCGGTCCTACGAATGCGGCGCTGTTCACCGGCTGGGTGAGCGGTGCCGCGCCCTGGAACCAGACCTTGCAGCGCGATTTCGCGCGCGTCGCCGTGCTCGATGTCGAGAGCCATCTCGTTGGCCTGACCCGAGACGATGCCGCGCAGGCCGACATCGACAAGCGCGTGTCCGCCCTGCGCAACACGGCCGCGACGCCCTTCCTCGCCACGGCCGACGCGGCAACGAACCAGGTGATGGTGACGATGGCCGCCGGTCCGGTCGGCATCGCGCCGGCGCCGGTCGCCATGGCGCCGGTGATGGATATCGATTGGAGCGGGCTCACGCCCGCTGGGTTCGGGGCCAGCGCGATTCCCAACGCGCTTGTCTTTACGGTCCATGCGGTGCGCGGCGAAGGCATTGCTGCGGGCGACACGGTCAGCGGCCAGAAGATCGTGATCCGCTTTCCGTCGGGGAGCCTGCCCACGGGCGGTTGGGTGCGGATCTGGCCGCACGGACTCGACACGGCGACCGGGCAGCGCTTCCGGCTCGATGGTGGCGGCGCAATTGCGGATCTGACCGGGCGGGCCTTCGTCGTGACCGATCTTCCCGACGGGACCGCCGCGGCACGCATGAGTTTCGACGTGCTGGTCGTGACCGCCAACGCCTCGCGCTACTACCTCGAGCAGCGCTTCGATCGTCCGGTGCCGGACAACAGCGGTGCGCGTGAGCCGCTTCCTGTTCTGAGCGGCGGCCTGCCGCCGGGCTTCACGCCATGGATGTGCGAACTGGGCGCGTCCCTGTTGCGCGGCGGCCGGCAATATGTCGGCGGCGGCACGCTGCTCGGCATTCCGGCCAACGCCACCGAGGAGGCGACCGGAATCTATGCGCTGATCCTGCTCACCTCGCTCGACCCGACCGACGTCATCACGGGCACGCTGCGCAACTCGGCCGGTGCGGGTGATCAGCTCATCGTGACGTCGCCAGCCTTCCTTGATACCCCGGAGGGCGGCATCACCGTGCCGAGTCCCCGGCCGACGGGCACGACGGTCCTGTGGCGCAAGCGCGACGGTCTCGGCGACGAGGTCTTCGACGGCACGCTCGCGACGAATGACGTCACGCTGATGGGGCGGCCGGTGCCGACGATGGAGCGGCGCGAAGTCGCCGCCGTTGATCCCGTTCTTCTTGCGCAGACCGGCGTGATCGCTGCGGTCACCGGCCGCGCGAAGGACCACGAAGCGATCCCGGCGCAGCTCGGCCATCCCGGCATGCCGGCGGCGGCGGAGATCCACGGGACGGGGATCGCACTCGCCGGGCCGGCCGCCGGTCAGCTCGTCCTGCTGATGCGCGAGCGCGTGGCGAGCAACATGGTCGCCTTCATTCGCGCGGCTGCCGTTTGGCACGCCCCGGCGATCGATCCGGGCGGCACGACGACATTCGTCGCACTACTCGAGACATTGACCTACGGCGTCACCGGCGACGGCATCGTGCGGGCCTTGCTAGCAGAGGGCGTGTTCCTGCCCGGGCAAGGTTGGGACGACAAGATCAAGGGCTGGATCGAGACGAAGCTCGGGGTGAACATCGATCCGGCAATCGATCTGGCGGTGGCGGACGACACGCTCGCGCGGACCAAGGCCGGCGTCGATGCGGCGCTGAAGGCGTTGCTGGATGCGGCACCGGACAACGTGCGGCTCTTCACGCCGACCGCGGGGTCAGGACGGCGGCTGCACATGGCGTCGACGACCGTGGTAATCGACGACGTCTTTCTGGTGAGCGGCACGGCGCATCTCTGGCGCCGCGGCCTGACCTTCGACAGCTCGCTGTCGGTGGCGCTGTTCGACGAGGCGATGACACTCGGGCGCTGCACCGCGGTGCGCGCCGCGCGGCGCCGCCTGCTCGCCGACAGGCTCGCGCTCACGCTCGGCCAGGTCCCCGACGATCCCGCGCATATGGTCGATGCCGTCACCCGGCTCAACGCCATGGGCGGCCTGCAGCGCGTCGTGCCCGACGCCTATGTCGCGGCGGCGGACACGACGAGCGTGGCCGATCTCCAGGGATGGAACCCCAACGGCCGACCCGGCGGCACCGCCGACTGGTTCCTGACCTTCACCGACTGGGCTGCCGGATTGGGCGACGACTTCAACAACGCGATCCGCTGACGCGAAGCGGCTTCGGTTACGCCAGGATCGGCACGGCGGGGTCCGGGGCGCCTTTGAGATCCCGAAGGGCAAGACGTCGGAGCCCGCGGATGTTGGTTAATTGCTTCGCCTTCAGATCGTAGGATGTGCCGACGAAGGAGGCGCACCGCCTTCGTCGGGCGAGTAGACGCCGCAATCCCAGACGATCACTTCGCCTGCGCCGTATTGTCCGGGCGGGATCACGCCCTCGAACGAGCCGTAGTCGTAGGGATGATCCTCGACGTGCACGGCAAGACGCTTCTCGCCGGGATCGAGCGACGGTCCCTTGGGAACCGCCCAGGATTTGAGCACGCCGTCGCATTCGAGCCGGAAGTCGTAGTGCAGCCGGCGGGCCGAATGCTGCTGGACGACGAACAACAACGGCCCGCTACGCCCCTCGGCCAGCGCCGGGGCCGGTTCGGGCGTTGCCTTGAAGCTCCGCTTGGCGGAGTATTCGCTGAGCTTGCTTTTCGTCATGGCGTATTCTAGGTTGTTTCCTGCCACCACCGGCGAACCAGGGTCGTACAGATGACAGCCTCAAAGATCTTCGCGGGTGCCAGCGGCTACTCCTACAAGGAATGGAAGGGTGGCTTCTATCCCGAGGACATCAAGCCCGATACCATGCTGGCGTATTACGCCCAGCGACTGCCGACGGTGGAGATCAACAACACCTTCTATCGCATGCCGAAAAAGGATGTGCTCGAGAACTGGGCAAGCTCGACGCCGAAGGACTTCCGGTTTGCGATCAAGGCGTCACGGCGCATCACGCACATGGCGCGGCTCAAGGCGGACGAGGCGGCCGACTCCGTCGCCTATCTCTACACGAACCTCGCGGCCCTCGGCGCCCGGCGCGGGCCGGTGCTGTTCCAACTGCCGCCATTCCTGAAGAAGGACCTGCCACGCCTCGCGGAGTTTCTTGGCTTGCTGCCCAAGGAGCACCGCGCCGCCTTCGAGTTCCGCAACGAGAGTTGGTTATCCGACGATGTCTACGACGCGCTGAAAGGCGCCGGCACGGCGCTGGTGCTCTCCGAACGCGAAGACAACGCGCCGCCGCCTCTAGTGGAAACGGCCCCCTGGGGCTACGTCCGGCTGCGGCTCGAGACCTACTCGGACGCCGATTTAAAGCAGTGGGCGGACCGGCTCGCGGCCACCGCTTGGCGCGAAACTTACGCCTACTTCATGCACGAACCGACGGCGCCGGCGTATGCGCAGGCGCTGATGCGGTTCGGATCGAGCCTCGCGTGAAGACCTACGTCGCCCTGTTCAGGACTTGGCGGCCGGTACACCTTCCCCATGACGGAGCTCGTCGGCATCCTCCGGAAGATGAGGACGCGCAACGTCAGAACCTACATTCAAAGCGGCAATGCGATCTTCCAGAGTGAAAGAATCGACACGCAGGAAGTCGCCGGCCGGATCACGACCGCGATCGATCGCCGCTATGGTTTTGCGCCGCGCGTGATCCTGTTGACGCTGGCAGAGTTGAAGAAGGCCTTTGCGGCAAACCCCTATCCGGAAGCTGCATCGCAACCGCAGGCGCTGCACCTCGTCTTCTTAGCCTCGGTGCCGAGGCGGCCGGACCTCGCGGCGCTGGAGCGCCTGCAATCCGGGAGCGAACGGTTTGCGCTCAAAGGCAGCGTGTTCTATCTGCATGCGCCCGAGGGCGTGGGGAAGTCGAAGCTCTTCGCGCGCATCGAAAAGTCGCTCGGCCCCGGCACCGCACGCAACTGGCGCTCGGTCTGCAACGTCCAGGCTATTGCGGAGCAGATCGGGCGGGAGGCTTCGAAACCGGCTGTGCAGGCAGGCGCCCGTCGCCACTGAGGCCGTCATCGTTGACCCGGTTCGAGATCGCCGCAATGCCTTCCACCCATCCGTCACGGTGAAAGAATCTATACGTCCCGCGGCAAGTCAACCGTAGACCGCGCGGACTTGGCCTATATCGGTGCCGATGAGCGGGCCAATCTGGAAGTTGCTTATAACCGGCTACGGGATAAAGCAGCGCACGATCTTCTCACCCTCGGCGGGCAGGAACAGGAAGAGACCATTGCTAACGTTGGCGTAGCCGACGCTATGGCCCGGCATGACCTCGTTGTCGGCGAATTACACCAAGTACGCCTGCCGCTTAGAAGGAGGGAATAATTCCTGGGCGCGCGCCTCGAGCGAAGTCTCTTGCGGTCGTAGAACCATGGGCCGCACCAGCCGCATGCTTTTGATCTGGTCAAGACAGATCGTCTCGTTGATCTCGCTTCGGGTCGGCTGGAACTCGATGCTTGATTCCTCCGGCGAAAAGCGGATCAAGTTGCCTAGGACCTTGTTCCCGCGGCGCATGTAGATCAGGCAGCCTTCCGGGCCGGTCTTCTCGCTGCCGGGGGCGAATGTAAAGTACGGCGGTGTGGGCCATTCAATTGTGGTGTCCATCAGTGTTCCTCATTGATTCTAGCGAAGCGGGTCATGCCTTGCTTTCCCAGAGCGGTGGAATGGCCGCCCGCCGCAAACGCGTGATGAGCGCGGCCGGAACCATCAGCGATAGGACCCGTGTCCCAGAGGGTTCACGCCGCTGCCGACACCCGGCGCGCGGCGAATCGCCTCGAAGACATACAGAGGCCAGCCGAGGCGCGAGTGCTCTTAAGAACGCTACGCCCGCCGCATGCACCACGACCTCGCAGACCGCTGCACCGGGTAAGATGTCCGCCCTTGACCAGGACGGCCGAGGGTCGCAGGGACAGGACCAACCCCCGCTAGACCGCCTGCCCTTTATGGCATGCCAGGGCATCGATCCGATCGCGCGCCGGGCGCTTGAGGTCCCACACGAGCCCCAGCCGCTCCAGCCCGCACAACAGGTAATAGGTCGGATCGATCTGCCACCAGCGGAACCCGTGCCGGACCGAGACCGGATAATGATGGTGGTTATTATGCCAGCCGTCGCCCAACGTCAGGATCGCGCCGATGAGGTTGTTACGCGAGTTGTCGCCGGTCGCGTAGGGCCGCGTACCCCAGACGTGTACCAGCGAGTTGATGGTGAAGGTCCCGTGCCACAGCAGCACGGTCCCGACCACAAAGCCCCACAAGACCCCCAGGGGCCCGAACAGCAGGTACAGCGTGAGGATGTAGAGGTTGGCCGGCAACCAGGTATTGTCGTTGAACCAGACCAGCTCGGGACTGGTCATGAAATCCTGGATGAATTCCGCGTTCACGTCCTTGTACTTGCGGCACAATATCCATCCCATGTGCGACCAGAAAAAGCCCTTGTGCAGGGGCGAATGCACGTCCTCGGGTTGGTCGGAGTGACGATGATGATGGCGGTGGTGGCTGGCCCACCACAGCACCCCTTTTTGCAGTGAGCACTCGCCGAGAAAGGCCAATAGAAACCGGAATACGCGGCTGGTCTGGTAGGAATGATGGGAAAAATAGCGGTGAAAACCGGCGCTCAAGGCGAACATGCGCAGATAGTACGAGGCTACGGCCAGCGCCAGCCAGCGCCACTCGAATTGAAACAGAAAGGCATACAGGGTCAGGAGGTGCAAGACGATGAACAGGATGGTGTCCTGCCAGATGACGCGCTCGGCCTGCTCGTCGACGGCGATTTCGGACATCGGTAATCTCTTTTCCATAGGCGCTCCCCCCGCGACCGCTCGTATTCTATAAAAAATCCCGTGCTAAGGATCGATCCGCGCCCAGGCGCCGCGCCAGGCCGCCCAGCCCTTCAGGAGGGTCTTGGCATAGGTCGTGAGGTTGATCGCCCACCACACCCCCGCCGCCCCGTAACCGCAGGGAAAGGCCAGCAGCCAGGCGAGGGGGATGCGCAGGAGATTGAAGGGCGCGCTATATTTCAGCACCGTGCGGGTGTCGCCGGCACCGGCCAGCACCCCTTCGCTCAAGGCCTCCCAGGCGAGCACAAACTGCGAGGCGGCGAGGATCTGCGCATATTCGGTGGCGGCCCGGTGCACGAGCGGATCGTCGGTGAACCACCCGGTGAGCGGGGCGCCCGCCCAGTAAAAGAGCAGGCTTGCGCTCACGCCCAGCAGGGTCGCAATCGGCAAGGCGGTATGCAGCGCCTCCCGGGCGAGGTCCGGACGAGCGGCGCCCAGACTGCGACCGACCAGCGAGGCGGTCGCGAGCGCCAATCCGTGAAAGACCGGCCAGGTCATCGTCTCCAGGGCCGAAAACCCTATGCCCAGCGCGGCATTGACATGCGGGCCCAGCGGCGAAACGGTGGTCTTGAGCAGGCCCCAATAGACCAGGGCGAAGAAGGCCGTGCCGACGGCCATCGGAGTGCCGATGCGCAGGATGCGGGCGGACTGGCCGTGCCGGCGCAGGTGGCGCCAGCTCAGGCCGGTTAGCGCGCCGAGCCGTTGCAGTCCAATCACGAGGGCGGCAGCGCGGGACAGGTTGGCGGCGAACGCCGCGCCGGCGATGCCCCAATCCAATGTATACATGAACCAGGGCGTGAGCACGATGTTCAAGAGCAGGGAGAGACCGTGCAGCAGCATCGGCGTGCGCGCGTTGCCGAGGCCGAGAAAGGCCTGATCGACGGTGGGCGTCAACACCAGCGGGAGCATTGTGAGGCTTAGCGCGCGGAGATAACGTGCGCACTGCGTGGCCGCTTCGCCCTGGAGGCCCAGCCACTGCGCGATGCGCGGCGCACCGATCGTTCCGAGGACCATCAACAACGCGCTCAGCCACGCCGCGCCGAGCAGGGCCTCCCCCAGGATAGCCCGGCGGCCGGCCGCGTCCCCGGCACCCGTGGCCCGGGCGATCAAGGGCCCGGCGCCGGCGGCGAATACCTCGAAACAGGCATGGAACAGGATCAATACGAATACCGAGGCACCGATGGCGGCCTGGGCGGCCACCGAGATCCCCTGGGCGAAGTACTGATCGACGACCCGATAGCCGGTGGTGAGGATCGTGAAGAGGGCGCTCGGCAAGGCCAGCGCCAGCAACGGCCGCAGGCCGATCGGCGGCGCGCTCATGCCGGGAACACAAGGGGCCGGCGCGGCCTGCGTTGATGTTGCATGCTGAAATCCGTAAGGTATGCGAGCGGATCATAACCCGCCCGATCAGGGATAAGCCGAACATGCAGAACAAACCGCTATTCGTCTACGAGCCGATGACGCGCACCATGCGCAACCGCGTCCTCTATGTGTTGAGCCTGGCCGCGGTGGTCGGGATCATCGCCTTGATCGGTTATTTCGTCGTATTGCACTACCCCGCGAGCCAGTGGTACGCCTTTGCGGCCGGCGTCGCCCTATTGCTGATCCCCGGGCGGCTCCAGCAGATCTACTGGAAGGAGTATTTCCGCGGCCAGCGATTACAGTTGAAGGGTCAGCACGCCGAGGCCATGCAGCAATTCGAGGGCTTCCTCGCCAGGCTGGAAAAACATCCCGGGCTGCGCCACCTCATCTGGTTCAGTCAGTGGTTTTACACGCAAAACGTCGAGGTGATGGCCTTGAACAACATGGGCGTCTCGGCCCTCTGGCTGGAGGACGAGGAAAAGGCCGAGGCCCTGTTGAACAAGGCCGCCAAGCTCGATCCCGACTCGCCCTTGCCGTATTACAACCTGGCTGTCATGCACTACGCCCTTGGCGACGAGGCGAGCGGGGCGAAATATCTCACCAAGGCCAAGGCCTTGGGTTACAAGGAATCCAGCCTGCGCAGCCTCGCCAAGTTGGCGCGCGACGGCGACAAGTCCGGCAAGGGCAAGACCAAGAAGGACAAGGCGCTGCCGCCGGCCTCCAAAGCATAATACTCCGCGCCAGCGCAAGCGCCCCACGCGACCACCCTATCACCACCCTACCTTCCGGTGACGCCGCCCGGCGTGCGCCGGGGCGCAGATTATACTGCTTGTTATCGAATATGCGCCGGGCTAGCGAAGCGAGTGAGCGGACGCGCCAAAGACTGCATCGATCGGCCGGGTGCCCGGGCCGGGACGGGCTCGCTGAGCGGGCTGCGGCCCCGCACCCTGTTTGTGCTCGCGGCGGGCCTGCTGATGGGCCTCGCAGGGCCCGCCCACGGCGAGCCTGGGCTCGCACTATCCCCGCAGTTGAGTACCCCTAGCCTACCCCTCGGTCTCGGCGGGATTGTCCGGGAGCTGCGCCGCTTCGACCACTACTGTTATCGCCCGGCACGCGCCCAATGGGCGCGGGATCGCCCCGAGGCCAACGAAATCGTGGACCTGTATGGCGACGATGACGTGAATTGGTTGGGTTCCAACGTGTTCCTCCTGACCCCGGGTTATTACGATAACCCGGCGTTTCGGCCGCGCGAGCCGATCCGCGGCTGGCCTTACGACCCGCGCAGAGACGTGGAGTATAGACAACCCCTGCACCCCTCGCTGGACCGCGCAAATATCGGCCGGCCGCTGTGCAGCGAGTGGTGGAGCGATCCAAACCGAGGGCTACGCAGCAAACTCTTGCAGGCGGTCGCGCCCTCCGTATTCGGGGACGGGGTGGACTGGAACAAGGTGGTGCTGGGCGGCAATCTTACTCGCGAGGGCCTGGAGGAGGCGTTACTGGTGGACATCCTTTCACGGCTGCGGCTGACCTTGCCCAACCAATCCCCTACGGTTCGCCGAGCGCCGACCACGGGCAGCGACATTCGGCCGCTGAGACCAGGGGCCGCCTGGCTCGGGCCGGCACCTCCCGGCGCATGGTCTAGCCGGCGCCCGGCGCGCTACTGGGGCCGCTGAGCGCGTCCCCCCAGGCCTCGACGGCCGGTGGCTGTCCTGCCCATTCCCGAACCGCGATAACGAATTCCGAGCGCGCTACGGCGACCGCCCCCAGGCTTTCCAGGTGGGCGCTGCGCACCTGGCAATCGATAAGCCGATAGCCCCACTCGTGCAGCCGCCGGGCGAGTACCACCAGGCACACCTTGGACGCGTTGTTCATACGGCTGAACATCGACTCACCGAAAAACACGCGGCCGATGGCGATCCCGTACAACCCGCCCACCAACTGTCCCCGGTTGCGCGCCTCGACGGAGTGCGCATAGCCCTCGCGCCCGAGCCGGATATAGGCGTCGATCATCTCCCCGGTGAGCCAAGTGGCGCCATCCGCGGATCGCGGCGCCGAGCAGTCGCGGATCACCGCCGGAAGGTCATGGTCGATCGCCACCTCAAAGACTTGGCGTTTCACCACACGGCCCAGGTTGCGCGACACCCGCAACGCCTCCGGATATAGCACGCAGCGCGGGTCCGGCGACCACCAGAGGATGGGCTGGCCTTGCTCGTACCAAGGGAAGATCCCGCTGCGATAGGCCTCCAGGACGCGCGGCGTGCCTAGGTCCCCGCCCGCGGCGAGCAAGCCGTCGGGCGAGCACAGCGCCTCATCCGGGTCGGGGAAGTGCCGCGCATAGCGCTGAGCACGGATCCAATACAGCGGGGTGATCATCGTGGTGCTGCAATCCAACTCCTGCGGGCCGTGGCGGTCAACTTCGCGGTGAAATGGCTGCTGGTCGGATCGCGGGGCAGCCCATGGCGCGTTTCGCGGGATGGGCGACGCTCGCCATTCTGCTCACGGGCATGTCGGGCATGGTACTGGCGACGCCCTGACTTAGTGACAAAGCGCCGCGCTCGGCTAGAATAAACGCCGCAACAGCCGGCCCGGCTGGGGACCCTACGCACAGTAACGAGGGCGCGTGTGCGCCCCATCCGCTGGAGAGGACATCATGGCATCCGACATCGAAATCGCCCAACAGGCCACCTTGAAACGCATCGTGGACATCGCCCGCGACCGGTTGGGGATAGCAGACGAGCATCTCGAGCCCTACGGCCACTACAAGGCCAAGCTCTCGCTGGACTACATCGACGGCCTGGCCGGCCGCTCGGACGGCCGGTTGATCCTGGTCACCGCCATGACCCCCACCCCGGCCGGCGAAGGCAAGACCACCACCACCGTCGGGCTCGGCGACGCGCTGAACCGCATCGGCAAGAAGGCCGTGATCTGCCTGCGCGAACCCTCCCTGGGCCCGGTGTTCGGGATGAAGGGTGGTGCGGCCGGCGGCGGCTATGCCCAGGTCGTGCCGATGGAGGATATCAACCTGCACTTCACCGGCGATTTCAGTGCCATCGCGCTCGCCAACAACCTGCTCGCGGCCATGATCGACAACCACATCCACCACGGCAACGCACTCGGTTTCGACGTCCGACGCATCGCCTGGCGGCGGGTGGTGGACATGAACGACCGCGCCCTGCGCGACATCACCGTCTCCCTGGGCGGTCCGGCCAACGGCTACCCGCGCCAGGACGGCTTCGACATCGTGGTAGCCTCGGAGATCATGGCCATCTTCTGCCTCGCCATCTCGGTCGCGGACCTGAAAAATCGCATGGGCAACATCGTGGTCGGCTACACGCGCGAGCAGAGGCCGATCCATGCCCGCGATCTCAACGCCCACGGGGCTATGACGGTGCTGCTCAAAAACGCGCTCAAACCCAATCTCGCCCAGACGCTGGAGAACAACCCGGCCTTCATCCACGGCGGACCCTTCGCCAATATTGCCCATGGCTGCAACACCGTGGTCGCAACCAAGACCGCCCTCAAGCTCGCCGACTACGTGGTCACCGAGGCCGGCTTCGGGGCCGATCTGGGCGCCGAGAAGTTCCTTGACATCAAGTGCCGCAAGTCGGGGCTCAAGCCCGACGCCGTAGTCATCGTCGCCACCATCCGCGCCCTCAAGTTTCACGGCGGCGTCGATCTGAAGTCACTCGGCAGCGAGAACCTCGCGGCCCTGGAGCTAGGACTCGGCAACCTGGAGCGGCACGTCCACAACATGCGTCAGGTCTTCGGTCTGCCTTGCATCGTATCGATCAATCACTTCACGCAAGACACCGACGCCGAGGTCAATCTGGTCCAACAGAAGATGGCCGTACACGGGGCTCCGGTCGTGCTGGCCCGCCACTGGGCCGAGGGCGGACGCGGCGCCGAGGACTTGGCGCGCACGGTGGTGGATGTGGTTGGAAAGGCCCCGAATCATTTCCGCTACCTCTACGAAGATGCCGACCCGCTATGGGACAAGATGAAGGCCATCGCCACGAAGGTCTACGGTGCAGCGGACATCTCCGCCGATGCCAAAGTGCGCGGCCAGATCCGGAATCTGCAAGAAGGCGGCTACGGACATTATCCGGTATGCGTGGCCAAGACCCAGTACTCGTTTTCCACCGATCCCGGCGCCAAGGGCGCGCCCTCCGGCCACGTGGTCAACGTCCGCGAGGTACGCCTTTCCGCGGGCGCCGAGTTCATCGTCATGATCTGCGGCGACATCATGACCATGCCCGGCCTGCCCAAGGTGCCCGCGGCCGAGAAGATCGACATCGGGGAGGATGGCAAGGTCGTGGGGTTGTTTTAGCCGAGGCGTCGCGCGCAATTAATCATCCCCCGTCACGCCATCAGCGGGTGCTTATCGAGTTGCAGGGCTCGCTCCCGATGGGAATCGAGCCTATGAGTTCGGACGATATCTACCGATTGCGGCTTGATCGCCGACGACGCGCTTGGGATGGTAGGGATGGCCGGCCGGGAGCGAACGCCCCGCTGTCGGTGTTATACTGGATTTGCGTGCACTCCGAATCGGCGCCGTAAATTCCAGGTGGCACCGGACCGGCAGGCGTTTATCGTACCTTTCGCAGCGCACGGTGCGCGATTGGACCGTACTATGATCAATAGGTGGTGCAAATGTCGGGGGCGTGCCCCGGCAGCTAACCAACAGGAGAACAACAATGAGTTTCTTAGACCAATTCAAAGAGATAGCAGCGAAGACGAGCGGGGTCGCGAATAAGTTCTTGAAAAACCTCAGTGACACGGGTCAGAAAACGGCCGAGGCGACGAAGGACGGGTTTGGCAAGGCCCAGGATTTCACCAACGAAGCGATCAAGGACGCCGCGGCGTGGGGAGAAAAGACCGCGGCCGCGGCCAAGGAGACTGTCCACAAGGCGCAGGCATTGACCGGCGACGCGATCAAGGAGGCTACCGAGTTGGGAGAAAAGACCGCGGCCGCTGCGATAGGGACTGTCCATAAGGCCCAGTCGATGGCCGCAGAGACCGCCAAGCAGGCCGTTGAGGTCGCGATAAAGGCGGCCGAGAAGACCCAGGCCATGGCCGGCGAGGTGGTCCACGATGTCGGTGACTTTACCGGGAAGACCTTGGAAATGGCCAAGGAAAACCTGCACAAGGTCGCGTCCACCGCCCAGGAGGCCCTGCACAAGGGTGAGGAATTGGTGGGTAGCGTCTTGCACGGCGTCAAGAAGGACACGGATAAGGACAGCCCGACCGGCAGTACTTGAGCGTACCACTCACACCCCGCCCGCTAACACCGAGTCTTTGCGGCGAACCGCCTCAGATGAAGGTGTGACGTTCGCGCGGGCGAGCCGGTATCCGTCGGGGGATCGGTGAGCAGTTCCCGCGTGCGTCGGGTAGGCGGCAAATGGAGGCATTGATCTCACAACGAAACGCCGCCATCCAGTACCAGCGACGACCCGGTCATCCATGCGGATTCATCGGCCAAGACCTGAACGGCCAGCGCAGCCACCTCCTGAGGTGTGCCCAGGCGCCCCAACGGATGTCTGGAGACCAGGAGGGTAGCCAATGCCTTGGGGATTATTCCGGTATCCACGGTCCCCGGGGAAATGCAATTGCACCTTATGCCCTCTTTGGCATATTCAAGGGCCAGGGTCTGCGTCATATGGATCAGGGCGGCCTTCGATGCACCATAAGCCGCCATTTTAGGGGTGGCCACAATGCCCGCCGCGGAACCGATGTTGAGAATTGCGCCCGACCGTTGCCCGCGGAAGTGCCGGATCGCGGCCTGCGCCATGAAAAACGCGCCCTTCAGGTTCGTGCCGATCTCGAGATCGAATTCCGCTTCGCTCACGTCATGGCTGTTCTTGGTGACCACGACGCCGGCGTTATTGACCAGAAAGTGGAGCCCGCCCAGCGTCTTGATGGCCGCCTCCACGGTTCTCGTGGCCTCGGCCGGCCGGCGCACGTCGGCGACGCACGGGTGGACTTTTTGCGGGTCGATTTCGCCGGCCGCTTGGGCTAAAACGTCCTCTCTGCGGCCCGTAATAAGCACCGATCCGCCTTCCGCGACGATACGTTCGGCGATTGCCCGCCCGATGCCGGACCCGCCACCCGTGACTATGCCCAATTTGCCGCTTAGTTTCATATAGAGTCCTCCGTTGCAAACCGTACCCGAGCGTTGTTTCGCACCCAGCCGCGCGAATGGCCTATTCGATAGCACTTGCGTTCAACGCCGGCTGGGTGCTATCTGCGCCCGCCAGCGAGAGACCTTGGGTCGATACCGGCGGCGCATGCCTGCTAGACCGACGGCGTCTCGGGCGAACCAGCG
This sequence comes from Gammaproteobacteria bacterium, assembly GCA_050740655.1. Taxonomy (GTDB): domain Bacteria; phylum Pseudomonadota; class Gammaproteobacteria; order JACCXJ01; family JACCXJ01; genus JBOIDW01. The sequence continues at coordinate 26,278 of JBOIDW010000333.1, forward strand.
ATGGGAAGATAGCGTAGTTGAACAGACGTTGTACATGGCGATGCGGCAGGCGCGCAGCATCGCTACCGCCGGAAGAAATCCCCCGTGCAGCCGACCCATGCCACCATTTGACAATAGGGTGCGCCGGCCTGCACTATCCCGGTGGGCCGACGCCCCATGAAACAAACAGTGATGCGCCAGCCCCCTTCCAAGCCCTGCTGCGTGACCATTCCTACCCCTGCACCATTAAATCCTCCCGCGGCAACTGATGCGCGAGAGGGTATTCCGCTACCGTAGGAACCGGAGGGGGAGCCTCAATGGCGGCCGGTAGTCTTCAAGTGATCGGTAGCATATTCAAGAAACTGCCTTTTTACGATTCGATCGTAAACTCGGTATGGTACAAGCTGCTGCGGCACAAGATCGCGTTGCACGTCAGTGCGCGCGAGAACTCCACCTTCACGGGGTTTCTCCGCTTGCCAACCCAGTACGAGGCCTTATGCGGGCCGGTGCTCGACTACGTCGGTGCGGGCAATGGCGAAGTTCTCCGTATCGCGATCATCGGATGCTCCAACGGCGCCGAGGTGTATACGGTGGCCTCATTTATCAAGAAGGCCAGGCCCAACCTCCGGTTCGCGATCGAGGCCTTCGATATCGATCGGGCGATGCTGGAAAAGGGGGCGTCCGGCGCTTACGCCCACGATGAAGTGCATAATAACAAGCGCATCACCATGGTCTTTCTCGAGGATACGTTTGACACGCAGGACCACCGGCATCGCGTCAAACAACACATCAAGTCACACGTCAGTTTCGCGGAAGCCAACGTCCTAGATCCCGGGCTTGCGGAGATTACCGGGTCGTTCGACATCGTCTTCGCGCAGAATTTTATTTTTCACCTCAAGCGGCGCGACGCGGCGCTGGCGCTCAAGAACCTCTATTCCGTATTAAGGCCCAGGGCCGCCCTCTTCATTGACGGCGTTGACATCGATATGCGCCAGCGGTTTTCGCGTGAGGTCGGGTTGCGTCCCTTGGATTTCAAAGTGGAGCAGATTCATAACGAGGCCCGCTGGGCCCGTGAAGCGGGGTGGCCGTACAACTATTGGGGCCTGGAGCCCTATGGGGCGGTTCGCCGCGACGCTATGCGGCGCTATGCGACTATTTTCTTGCGGTAACGCCGGCGTGCGCCTAGAAAGCCACGGTATTTCCGTAGCGCCTCGCGAGCCGATAGCCCTGCGCCCGTAACAGCAACCGGCAATCGCGCCGCTCCCCGCGGCTCAGGTGCTTGTGCTCGTAGAGGATGATGCGCGGCCGCAGGCGCGTGAATTCGATCTGCTTGATGATCTCGAAGTCGTGCCCCTCGGTATCGATAGCGAGCAGATCGATACGCTGCACGGCGTGGCGCGCGAGCAGGCTGGCGAGCCTCAGGCAGGGCACCGGCTCGCTGACCAGAAAGTCCGCGATCCGCGGCGCCAGCCAGCGGTGCTTGAGCACGACCTCGGCGTGCAGGGAGGCGAGGCCCTTGCACCACTTCGGCAGCGGTGCGTCATCACGCGCGCGGTAGATGGTCCGTGTACCGTCCGTAGGGGCTATCGCCGCGCGCTCGAAACGGAGCTGGGCCTGGCCCCGATAGCATTGTTGCAGCTCGGAGAAATAGCTTTGCACCGGCTCGACCAGGACCCCGCGCCAGCGATGCCGGAGGATGCTCTCATGCAGAGGGTCATGCGTAACCCCGTCGTTGGCGCCAATCTGAACGAAGAAGAAATCCGGCGTGTGCACCGCCTCGCGCTCCAATAGCGCGACCAGCGCCGGCCAATCCGAGCGGTAAACCGTGTAGAAGAGCGTATTGAGCCAGCGGCTCAAGCGCGCCGCCATGGGTAAGGCATCAATCGGCATCCCGGATCAGCACGGCTGTGCCGGGCGCGACATGCTCGAAGAGTTCGATAATATCCGCGTTACGCATGCGAATACAGCCGTGCGAGGCGGGCTTGCCGATGGCCGCCTCGTCCGCCGTGCCGTGGATATAGATATAGCGCGACCGCGAGTCTACCCCGCCACCCTGGTTGCGGCCGGGTTCCAGGCCGTGCAGCCACAGGATACGGCTCAGGATCCAGTCGCACTGCGGATAGCGATGACCGAGCTCGGCGGTATAGACCTCGCCGGTCGGCCGGCGGCCAACGAAAACCGTCCCCGCCGGTGCCCCGGCGCCAATCATCTCACCCACCTCGTGCCGGCCGCACGGCGTACATTCGCTGCCCTCCCGCTCGCCTGCCCCGTGCCGGCTGGCGGAGACGGGGTATTCCTTCACTACCACGTCTCCCCGCTTGAGGAACAGCCGCTGCTTCCCGAGGGAGACCTCGATCTCTAGGCTAGCGCTGCACATCGTCCATCGAGGGCGCGTGCCCGGCATCATTGACGCGCACGCCGTCGGCGACAACCCGCGTTCGGCGCGGCGGGACCCGCCTCTTGACGCCATCGAGTCGCTCCATGCAACGCTCGATACGATCGAGTTGCTCCTGTATGCGATTCAGCCTGCGGGCAGTTGCGGTCTCTTCCTGCTCGACGCGCTCGACGTCCCCGCTCAACAGGAAGGCGGCGATGTTGGCGGTGATGAGGGAGAACAGCACCAGCCCGAGCAGGATCAGGATCGCGCCGATCACGCGCCCGGCCGGGCTTACCGGTACGACGTCGCCGTAGCCTACCGTGGCCATGGTGACCCAGGCGTACCAGATCCCGTCGCCCACGGTCTTAATGCCGGGATCGACCGCGCTGATCAGCGCGCCGGAGACAATGACGATGAACAAGGCCAGCACCAGGGCGGCGGTGGAGGTGCATGCTTGTAAGTGCTCGGAAATGGAATCCGTTTCCCAACGGAGTGGGGGCTGCATTATACGCGGACCGTGCGTGCTCGCAGGTCCCGTGCCCTGGCGGATCGGCCCGATCACGCATCGCGATCCAATAGTGGGGCAGCCTCTTGCATAGGCTGATTGAGCCTGCGCAGACACGCGACCGCGATGCGGATCTGCTCGTAGGAGACGGTCCCCTCCAAGGCCTCGAAGATCGGCTTGAGCCGTTCCAGGCCGGTGGCGCCGGAGACGGTCCGGATCCGCGCGAATAGCGCCGGGTCCAGCCAGGGCGTGGGATCGGTGATGTCGTTCTCGCTCAGAAACTCGGCGAGATACTCCATGGTAGTGGACATTGCGCGATCGAGCGCGGCCGCGACCTCGGCCACGGGGCGGCCCTCGCGAAACAACGCGTCCGCGGCGCTACGCGCGGCGCTACGGGCGCGCGGGAGAGCGATGTCCGCGGACTCCGCGTGCTCGATCGGCACGCCGACCTGGCGATCGGTTTCCAGACCATGCTCGGCGCAATAATCGGCGATGGCGGCCGTGAACGCGGTGCCGTAGTGTTCGCTCTTGTGCTCCCCGACGCCGTGCGCTTGGCGAAAATTCGCGAGCGTGGTCGGGCGGCGGGCGGCCAGATCGTGCAGCGTGCGGTCCCCGAAGACGATAAAGGACGCAACGTTGCGGTCTCGGGCAAGGTCCCGGCGCAACTGTCGCAGACGCTCCAAGAGTCCCCGATCGATTTCCACGGACAGCGTCTCCAAGCCCTTACGCAAAGGCGTGGCACGTGCCGGGCGCGGCGGGAGCAGACGCGGCGTCAACTCCCCGCGCAAGACTTGCCGCCCGGTCTCGGAGAGCGAGAGCGTGCGATGCTCCTCCTCGCGCTTCAGGCTGCCCTGCCCGCAGAGCTGCTCGATCCACTCGCGCACCGTGGCCTTGCGATACGGCCTCAGTAGACCATAGGTGGAGAGCGTCTGGTGTCGGTTGTCGAGGATGCGTTGTGCCTCTGATCCGATCAGTACCTCTGCCACGTAATCGGCACCGAAGCGTTCCCGCACCCGCAGCACGCAGGAGAGGATCTTCTGAGCGACGACCAGGGACTCCGGCAGCACGGCAATCTGGTCCAGGCACACGTCGCAGGCCGCGCAGTCCGGCGTTGCGTAGCGTTGCCCGAAATGCTCGACCAGGGCGCGATGACGGCAGGTGACGGCAGTGCAATACTGTTCCATGACGCGCAGGGAGGCGAGCGCCTGCTCCGCCGCGGCCGGCGGTAGATCGGACTGCATGCGGCGCCAGACCTGAAAGTCATTGCCGCCGTAGAACAGGCAGCACTCGGCATCCAGGCCGTCGCGGCCCGCGCGCCCGGTCTCCTGCTGATAATGCTCCAGCGACTTGGGCGCCGCGGCATGGATGACGAAGCGCACGTCGGGTTTATCGATGCCCATGCCGAAGGCCACGGTGGCGACGACCACGTCGGCGAGCTCGTTCAGAAAGGCGTCCTGATGGCGATGCCGCACCGCATCGGCCAAGCCGGCGTGATAGGCGACGGCGCGGACCCCTGCGCGCTGTAGCCGTGCGGCAAGGTCATCGACCTCGCGGCGCGCGATGCAGTAGATTATCCCCGCTTCCCCGCGGTGACGTTGTAAGACCTCGGCGATCTGCCGATCGAGATCGCGCCGCGCCTGGACGCGATAGCTCAGATTGGGCCGATCGAAGTCGCCGACCAGGACCTCGGGTTGCCGCAGGCCGAGTTGCGCGACGATGTCCGCGCGCACCGGCTCGGTCGCGGTCGCCGTGTAGGCGTGCAGACTGGCTGCAGGGAAGCGTTGCCGGAGTCCGCCCAGCATCCGGTACTCGACGCGGAAATCGTGCCCCCAACTGCTGATGCAATGGGCCTCATCGATGGCAAAGAACGACAGCGCCTGTTGCTGGAGGAAATCCAGCATGCGCTCGGTACAGAGCCGCTCGGGGGCGAGATAAAGGAGCTTGAGCCGCTGCGCGCGGATGTCCGCGGCGACCCGCCTGCGCTCGTCGTCGAGGAGCGTGCTGTTGACCGCCGCCGCCGCGACCCCGCAATCGATCAGACTATCGACCTGGTCCTTCATCAGCGAGATGAGCGGCGAGACCACGA
>JBOIDW010000334.1:0-11101 GCA_050740655.1 Gammaproteobacteria bacterium
GCAGAGCCGCGCATGATTGTGGAGGTTCTCTCCGAGTCCACCGAGGCTTATGACCGAGGGGAAAAGTTCGAGAAATACCGGCAGTTTCCTTCCCTCGCCGAATATGTTTTGATCAACCCCGTCAAGCGTAAGGCGGAGATCTTTCGGCGGGACACCACCGGCCATTGGGTGCTTCATGAGTACGGCGGAAACGATCCGGTTCTTTTCGCGAGCCTGGAGTTGGCGATTGAAAGCCCGGTCCTTTATGAGAATGTTGAATGAACGAAACCCGTATAGCTAATGATACATCCGTATCCATCAGCGGCCACGCGTCCGAAGTCTTCCGTGTTATTCGTCACCGGGCCGGATCCCCATCGCGAGATCAATAACGCGGCCCATAGACCGGTAACGCGGCACCGGCCTCGTAGGCGCCGCGGTCGGGACCTGAACCGATATCACAGCGGCGGATATTCGGCCGGCACAGGGCGGTATCCGCGACCGGCGCATCGCGGCGGATGCGCAGGTCTTGCGGCGGATATTCGGTCAAGGGCCGGTGCGGGTACTGGATCGGGTTGGCGAAAATACGCAAATCCACCGGAAACGCATTGTCCCTGCCCGCGATCGAACCGAGTTGAGCGAGGCCCGCGAACGGCGCCGCTCCAATCTGACCCGAATATTGCCGGCTCATGGAGCCAAACGAGTTATAGTCGATACGGGCGCCGGCCAGCGCCGGTAGATAGACCACGCGGCCGGTGCCGTTGGCCCAGCCGTTATACCTGCCGCCGGGCCCGCCGATGAAGATGTTGTTGAGCAGCACCTGCCCCGAGTATGGCGCGGTGGCGTAGACCGCCAGCGCATCGCCGTTCTTCACCACCGTGTTATACAGGATCACATCGCCCCGACTGCCGTTGTGCAGCTTGAACGGGCCCTGGATGCTGTTATATACCGCATTGCCGATGAAATAGGTGGGACCGCCCAGGCTCGGCTGCGCGCTCATGGCGATGAATACGTTAGTGAAACGATTCCAGAGGATGCGGCAGTTGTGGCGGCAATAGTCCGCCTCCACGCCATCGTCGCCGGCGCGACCGATCTCGTTATACATCACATCGATGCTGTACTGCTCGCAGGCCGCGGCGCCGCCCTCCATGAACGAGATGTCGTCCTGGAACCCTTGCACCAGATTGTTCCGCACCACGTGGCCGGGGCCATTGAATTGGATCCCCTCGCCGATGCTATCGCCGTGCACGCCGAGGGCGGCCTCGACCCAGCGCGTCGCGCCGATTACCCGATTGTCGGCCACGAAACCGCGCCGGCTGCATCCCCGGAACACGATGCCGCTCGCGGCGGTATTGACGATCAGACCCGTGATGGCGAAGGAATCCGCACCGTGGGCCGTCACCGTTCCGTTGACCGTCATGCGTGCGAGTCGCACGTAGCGCCGCTTGTTAAGGGACACACGGCCATCGACCACGACCCCTCCCCTGCTGCTGCCGCGGACCACGATGGGTGCACTGTCCGTACCGTCCACGCCCATGATAAACCCTGCATAACGCCCGGCGGCCAGCTCGATGATGTCTCCCGGTAGCGCCGCTGCCAGTATCGATCGGAGACTCGCCGGGGTCGCTCGCTTGGTGGCCGGTCTATCCGCCCGACCGCCGGGCTCGGCGCGCGTCCGCACGGCGGTACGGATCGCGCTGTCCATAGTGTTGTCGGGATCGTCCAGGGTCAATTCAATCTCATACAGCGTGTCGGGGGCGAGCCGGAAGACGCTGCCGGAATGCTTATTGCGCCAGATAAACCCGGCGTTCGTGGCCGCCGGCACGCGCTGCAAGGGCATGGCATCACTCCATACCGCAGCACCCACGCGCCGATAACGCACCCCTACCTCACCGTCCCGGTCATCGTCGCCGGTGATGGCCCATTCGATGGCGATGCCGTTCGTGGTCGGATACGGGACCGAGACCCGGCCAGGTATCGTCGAGTCAGCAGCGCAAGCGGTATCGATCCCCCCGAAGCCCATCATCACGATCACGCCGGCCATGGCCGCACGGATGACGCGAGGCACGGATGGCCGCATCACCGACAGCAAGGCATTATCCGGCCTGCAACGTCGTGCTCAACTCGATCCCTCCAAGACCTGAACCAAGGCGCGCATTCCCTCGGCCGCTCGCTGCGGTATGCGAGAAAAGCGACTATGGCCACACGCATTGCGACGTGCAATCTGCGCGCGGCATGGCGAGGAATCGATCGCTACGCTCGATCCGCGCCATCGATTGCTGATCTCGTCGTTGCTACAATCACCATCGAGATTGGCCGCGAACCCTTGCGATAGCTCTATTGTGCTCCACGATACTTCCGACCGGGCGGTACGGGCGCGCCCGCGCGATCCGCTATTTTCCCACCCGCGGTTCGTCCAGCCGTGTCTCGCCGCTCCAGGGCAGCTCGCGATAACTAGCGCCCGCATCGTCACCGAGAAACGGGCATTTGATGATGTCGAAATACGGCGAGTCATCGAAGTCCTTGGGCGTATATAGCCGCGGGTTGCGCTTATGCAGCTTGATCCGCTTGCCGCTCGCGCGCTCTATGGCCGGGAGTATCGGGTAGCCGACGCTTTCGAAGGCCTCGACGATCATCGTCGAACAGGTGCAGCGGGTATTGACGCCCGCGTGGTGCTGGAAGAGCGTCGAGCGCCAGCGGCGCGGCAGGAGGCCATACGGAAACATGAAACGCGCCAGGTCCAAGAGCTGGCGGACATCGTAATCCTGCCCGATGCGCTGGATGGCGTGGGCGATTACGCCTTGGGCATCATGGCGCGAAATGCGCGTCGGCCGGCAGATGCGTAGATTATGGTCCTGATAGTGGGGCAAATGATGGATGACGATACCCAGGCCCATCAAGGCCTCGACCACCAGCTGCGCCCCCGGATCGCCCCGGTAATGATTCAAGACCCGCTCGCGCAGCGCCGGGCTGTCGATATCGTGCAAGCGACCGATATAAAGGGCCGAATGCGTCCAAGTGCTCTGCGTAATGTTCTTGATGATCTCGCTCAAGCGGGTGCGGCCCTCGACGAGGATCACGTCGCCGGGCCGCAGTTCGTAGCTCAGGCGCTCGAAGTCCGTCCTGGGCAGATCGGGCGCCGGCCGCTCGCGGGTCAACCACAGGGTGATAGCCGAGCCGAGTCTTGCACGCAGGTCGTCAAGCATAGTGCGATGATAACGGTCCGGAGGCCGTGCTGTGAACCTGCAAGTTCGAGGCGGACCTTCAATCCATCGCCGGGTGCGTTTTATGCTTAGTACGGTGACAACCCCTCACTAGCCCATTGGAAAGACCCTATATGGATAACCGCTCGAACCGGAATGCGATCCTGGCCAGCCTGCTGATGGTAATGTTTACCGGCTGTGCTACACCGGGACCGGACCAACTCGCCGACGGCTGCGAGCCGCCCCGCTGCCGTGAGGAACGGGTGGCGCTGTCCGCGAGTTACGTGGTGGTAGACCGCTATGTGCGCGCTTTGGCCAGCGACGAGGAGGAGTCTCCCGCCGAGGAAACCCTGCACCGGCGGCGCATCTATCGCGGTGGCCGTATGCTCTGGGAAGGCGCCGGTAAGTCTCTTACGGCACAGCCCCGGTACCATGTCTCACCCCAGGAGCGCTTTGTGCTTATCGAGGGCGACCCGCTGATCTTCGTCGACGGCGTGAGCGGACGCGCCGTACAGGTCAATCCCTACGTGGTCAACGAAAACGACAAGACGGTGCGCGATCGACTGCGATTCGAGCTGTGGCGCGGCGACGCGAGCGGTATTCTGGCGAGCAATCAGGGCACCTATTGGAAGGCCGACGGCGCTCGTAAACAGCACATGGCCTATCTGGAGATCTGGCTGATCCGATCCAATACCGGTACCAGGCAAAGACTGGATCGCACCGAGACCCCCTACGCCAAGGACCTGCGTTGGGTGGCAGAGCAGCGTGGGCGAGTGCACTGATTACAGACGGGAGCGCATTTTATCAGCCTCGCGACCGCTACCTCGGTAACGGTTTTCATGTGGTGCCAGCGGCACCGTATATTACCGGCGACGGTCGACCCATGATTAACCCACAACCCCCGCTAGGCCTGCCGAGCCGCCGGCTTACGAAAATCCCGATAAAGCCCCGCCACCCACAGCAACGCCGGATCGCCGAGCCGCGCCTCGCGCAGTGCCAGCACCGGCTCCGGCCACAGCGCGCGTAGCGACGCCGTCGGAAGACCCTCGTGCCAGAGCGGGCTCAGCAAGGCGGCGGCCGTCAGATCCGCGCGCGAGAACCCACCCTCGACGAGAAAGCGGCGTCGGGCAACGGTCTCGTTGAGTCTCTGCACGGCGGCGAGCCAGCGCTGCTCGCAACGCGCCGCGTACTCGGGCTCAATCCGCATCATGCGGCGCATCCCACGCCGCACCACCGGGAAGATGAAGGCATAGAGTAGGCGGCCATAACGCGGCCCCTCTTGGGTCAAGAATGCGATGGCCCTGCGACGCTGCGGCAACAGGTGGAAATAGAACCAGGCCCGCAAGGGTACACCGATCTCCCGATCGAGATAGGCCTCCCATTCCAGGGCCTGGCTGCGATGCGCCGGATCGGTGGGGGTTAGCGACGGCAACGGCGAGCGCTGTTCGAGAAAATCGATAATATTCTTCGAGTCCTGAACGACGGTATCGCCATCCACCAGGATCGGTACGCTGCTCCGCGGTGCCAGTTTGCGCGTCACCCGTAGATGCGGGCCAGCCAGCAGATTACGCGGGGTATAGGCGATGCCCTTGTAGTCCAGCGCCCAGCGCGCCTTCTCGCAGTAATGCGAATACGGGAACTGATACAGCGTCAACACGCGCGTGGGGGCCGATCCGACCGGGTAGCAAGCCTTAGCAACGGCCGAGCGCAGCCAGCGCCGCATCGTAGTTCGGCTCTTGGGCGATCTCCGGCACCAGCTCGCTATAGACCACTTGGTCCTGGGCGTTCAAGACCACCACCGCGCGGGCGGTGATTCCGGCTAGCGGACCGTCCTCGATGAGCACGCCGTAGTCACGCGCGAAGTCACGCGATCGCATCAAGGCTAACGGCACCACGTTTTCCAGGCCCTCGCCCTTGCAGAAGCGGCCCATGGCAAAGGGGAGATCGGCGGAGATCATGAGAAACACCGCGCCGGCACACCCTTGGGCGGCCTCGTTGAAGCGTCGGGTGGAGATCGCACAGACCGGCGTATCCAGGCTGGGCACGATGTTGAGCAGCTTCTTCTTGCCCCGGAAGCTGGCCAGATTGACGTTGTCGAGCGCCCCGTCGACCAAGGTAAAATCCGGGGCCGTGCCGCCGACCGCCGGAAGTTGGCCGTTGGTATGAATGGGGCTGCCTTTGAGTGTAATCGTCGCCATAGCTTGTCCTCCGTCTAGATTCGTCGGTATATACGGTTGAACGAAACAAGGTCAACCAACCCGCCTGCCTTCCGCAAACAGCACAAGCCCCATTCCCCGGGATGGGTTTGTCACCCGCATTAGTTACTCTCCGCGCCGACCAGCGCCGCGTATTCGTCCGCTTCCAGCAAGCGCTCCATCTCGCTGGCATTGTCCGGTGTGAGACGAAACATCCAGCCCGCGCCGTAAGGTTCCTGATTGACCAGCTCGGGCTGGCTCGCCAACCGCTCGTTGACCGCGATGACCCGGCCGCCGACCGGGCAATAGAGATCGGAGGCGGATTTCACCGACTCCACCACCGCACAGTCGGCCTTGGCCGGATAAGACTCGCCGGCCTCGGGGAGTTGCACGAAGACGATATCGCCCAGGGCGTGCTGCGCGTGGTCGGTGATGCCGACCGCAACCGTTCCGTCTTCCTCCAACCGTACCCACTCGTGGCTGGAGGTATACTTAAGCGCTTGCGGAATCAGACTCATTCGGAACCCCCCTCCAGTGATGGTTATGGGCGTACGGCGCGCCGGACGAACGGCAGATCGGCCACCCGCGCCGCGTGCTCGCGGCCGCGTATGATAACGCCTACGGCGCCCGAGTGAGCCGCCGGGACGCGCGCCAGGGCGATGGAAACTCGCAGCACGGGCGAGTAACCCCCGCTGGTTACCCGGCCCTCGCCTTGTGCGGTCCGTAGCGGGTAGCCGGCCCGCATCACGCCGCCCTCTTCCAGCACGAGACCGATGCGTTGCCAACGCAACCCCGCGCGCTGTCTTGCCTGCAGGGCTGCGCGGCCGACGAAATCGCGCTGCCCGGCACCCCAGCCCACGGTCCAACCGAGACCGCATTCGAGCGGCGTCGTCGTCTCGTCTAGGTCCGCACCGTTGAGATTCAGCCCGGCCTCCAGCCGCAGCGTGTCCCGCGCCCCGAGTCCTATCGGCTTAGCCCCCGCCTGCACCAGGGTATCCCAACAAGCGACGGCCTCCTCGGCCGGCAGGAGTAGCTCATAACCATCCTCGCCCGTATAGCCGGTACGCGCAATAAACACCCGCTCATCCCAACACGCAAAAAACGCTTGCAACTCCGCCGCTTGCCGGCCCGGACCGGGCGCCAGCGCCAGCGCGACCAGCGCTCGGGAGGCCGGACCCTGTACCGCAAGTATGGCCAGATCGGCGCGCTCCTCGACCACCACCGCCCGGCCTTCGGCGTGCCGCCGCAGCCAGGCCAGAACCCGGGTACGGGTCGCGGCGTTGCTGACCAGCCGATAGCGGCCCGCGTCCAGCATGTAACAGATGAGGTCATCGATGACGCCGCCCTGCTCGTTCAGGAGGCAGGTATAGAGGCCCTGACCCGGTACGCGTAGCTTGCCGACGTCGTTAGCCAGCAGGTGCAATAGGAGCTCGCCGGCGCCGGCACCGCCCAGGTCGACGCAGCTCATGTGTGAGACATCGAAGATGCCGGCCGACCGCCGCACCGCGAGATGCTCCTCGATCTGCGAGCCATAGTGCAGGGGCATAGCCCAACCGGCGAAATCGACCAGCGTGGCGCCCAGGGCTTGATGCCGTGCGTGTAAAAGGGTATGGCGGGGCATGCGCTGGCTATCCCGGCCTCACCTTACGGATCAGGAATTCCCAGACCGGCCCGCGTTCCGTCCAGTACAGCATCTCGTGGCCGGTCTTGGCGCAGAAGGCGCGCAGATCGACCACCGCCATGGGATCGGTAGCCAACACGCGCAGCACCTCGCCGTCGCGCAAGCGGTTTAGCGCTACCTTGGTCTTGAGCAACGGCATGGGACAGTGCAGACCTTGAGCGTCCAGCGTCGCGGCAGGCATGCAGGCATCGGCCGTTCCAGGCCCGGTCCGCTCCGCAGTTCGTTCATAGGACGCCATAACGAGCCAAAGATACGTGATCGACGGGCGCTTTTCGAGCCTCGCCGGTGCGCGCATGAATGGGCTATGCTATCTTCGCATCCGATGCCGGCACCGGCGATACCGGCGCCGGCCCTACAGGTACATGGCAAGCTCGCTGCACGTTCCGCAAGTCCCCAATGCGCAATTCCTCGGCGTGCCGCATGTAACCCATGCCGGCTAGCCTGCTCAGCGCAGCTCCGGCTTGGCGGCAGCTCAAGCGCCGCGCCGCATCCATCGCGCCTGTCCATCTGCGTGAGTTGTTCCGCGCCGACGCCCGGCGTTTCGAGGGCTACTCCATCGAGCAGGCCGGTCTGTTCCTGGATTATTCCAAGAACCGGATCTGCGCGGAGACACTGGATTTATTGTTAGACCTGGCCCGCGAGCGCGGGGTACCGCAGGCCATCGAGGCGATGTTTCGCGGGGATCCGGTCAACGGCACCGAGCGCCGCGCCGCCCTGCACACGGCCTTGCGCCGGCCCGCCGACGATCGAGTCTTGGTCGGCGGCTGCGACGTGATGCCGGAGATCCACGCCGTTCGGACGCGCATGCGCGCATTCGTCGCCGCCGTGCATAGCGGCCGGCATCTCGGCTGCGGCGGCGCGCCGATCACCCATGCCGTCCACATCGGCATCGGCGGCTCGCACCTAGGCCCGTGCATGGCGGTCCGCGCCTTGCGGCCCTACCGGGTGGAGGGGATCGAGGTACGCTTCGTCTCCAACATCGACGGCACCGATCTCGCGGAGTGTCTGGCCGGTCTGGACGCCAGCCGGACGTTGTTCATCATCGCCTCCAAGTCCTTCACCACGCTGGAGACCATGACCAATGCCGAGAGTGCCAAGCGCTGGTTCTTGACAGAGACCCGCGAGCCCGCGGCAATCGCCCAACACTTCGTCGCGCTGTCGGCGAATCCTAAGGCCACCCGTGCCTTCGGCATCGCGGATCAGAACGTGTTCCCGCTCTGGGACTGGGTCGGCGGCCGTTACTCCCTATGGTCGGCCATCGGGCTGCCCGTGGCGCTGTCTATCGGTATGGATGGATTCGAGGCGCTACTCGGCGGGGCGCACGAGATGGATGGACAGCTACGCGCGGGACCCTGGGAGCGGCACATGGCCGTGGTCCTCGCCTTGCTGGAGGTCTGGTACACCGCCTTTTTCGGCGTCCAGGCACAGGCCGTCGTGCCGTATGACGAGCACCTCGCCCTGCTGCCGCGCTACCTCCAGCAACTCGTCATGGAGAGCAACGGCAAGCGCGTCACGCAGGATGGCATACCCGTCGATTATTCGACGGCACCCGTGGTCTGGGGAGCAACCGGCACGAACGGCCAGCACGCCTTCTTCCAGCTCCTGCACCAGGGCACCCCGCTGGTGCCGGTCGATTTCTTATTGCCGCTCAAACCCCGGCACCCCATCGGCCGCCATCACGAGTGGCTGGTTGCGAATTGCCTGGCCCAGTCCGAGGCGCTGATGTGGGGACGGACGGCAAACGAGGCGGCCAACGACCTCCGCCGCGCGGGCCTGGACGCGGCCGAGGTCGAACGCCTGGCCCCACACCGGGCGTTCCCAGGCAATAGGCCCAGCAATACCCTGCTATACGAGTCGCTGAGCCCGGAAACGCTCGGGCGTCTGCTGGCCCTCTACGAGCACAAGACCTTTATCACCGCCGTCCTTTGGGGCATCAACCCCTTCGACCAATACGGCGTCGAGCTGGGCAAGACCACCGCCACGCGCATCGCGGCCTGCTTGTCGGCTAAGCCGGGCGACGAGGACCTCGATGGTTCAACCAGGGGTCTGCTGGAGCGCTATCGAAGGCACCTACATGCGAGTCGGTGAACGGGGCGTCACCACGGCCGCCATATCGGCGTGTTCGCTTCCATGCTCTGCCGTTCTTCCTCCAAGCGGCGCCGCTCTTCATCCAACCTTTGCTGCTCCTCGCGAAAGGCCTGCTGCTCGCGTTCATAGGCCCGCAGGGCCTCTTGCCGCGCCCTTTCCGCATCGTCCGCGGGACTTGGTGGTTGGGCCTGGGCCGAGGGAACGAGCCCATCCAGCCCTGCAGCATACCAGCGCGTGGGCGCGGCACCATCGCTACTGCCGATCGGAACGCCTTCGGCCATGGCATTGCCTCTGAGCGTCTCGATCAAGCGCCTCGAGCTCTCGAGTTCCCGAGAGCGGAGTTTGAGAGCCTCTTGCACGACCTCGAGCTCCTGCTGCGCCGTCCGATTCCCATGCGACGGCGCTATAGAGTTATTGCTCCCCAACGCCAAGGCGAACAGGATCGCGGCAGCGATCGGGACGATGATAATACATTCCTGGAGGCTCGCCCGTTGCACCAAACGGACCTGATACACCGCCACCAATAACGAGAAGGCCAGGGCCGCATACAGCGCCCAGGACGAATCGAACTGCGCAAACGCTTGACCCACCAGGACGATGCTGGTCGCCATGCCTCCCACCTGGGCTGGGCTATTCTGCAGCAGGGCGGTGGCCAGCTCACCGGGATTGGGCTTGGCGCTAAACGCACCTGTAATATTCGAATCGGGCATGTGTTCACCTCCTCGATGGAATCGTCGTTCCTGCCCCCCGTGCAGAAACGTGTGCCGGGTATGGATATTATCGCTGCACGGCCGCCTTGCTCTGTTAAATATTCACGAAATCCACTGCATCCAGCGCTACCGGCGACCACCGTTGCCTGAGACTTCAGCAACCGTCCGACTCCTCCAAGTCGGGCCCGCCGCGCTGCTCTCCCGGGCCGGACAGCGCCGCGATCTCGATGCCCCGCTCGCGCAAGGCGCGCTCGATTACCGCCAGCCGTTGCTCGGTGACGTGGATGTGGTCCAGCAAGGAATGGATGGCCTGGGCCACCGGATCGGGCATATCCTGCGCCGCGCCATAGGCCTCGAAGCCGATACGCTTGGCGGTCTCTTCCCGCTGCCGCGTCTTGTCCTTACGGGCCGTGACCACTTGTCCGGGCACACCCACCACCGTGGCACCGGCCGGGATGTCCTTGACGACCACCGCATTCGAACCGATCCGCGCGCGTGCCCCGATGGTGATCGGCCCTAACACCTTGGCGCCGGCCCCAATCACGACATGATCCTGCAAGGTCGGGTGGCGCTTACCCTTGGCCCAGGAGGTCCCCCCGAGGGTCACGCCATGATAGAGCGTGCAGTCGTCCCCGATCTCCGAGGTCTCGCCGATCACCACGCCCATGCCGTGATCGATGAACAGCCGCCGTCCGATGCGCGCCCCCGGATGGATCTCGATGCCGGTGACCCAACGTGCGAGGTGCGCCAACAGACGCCCCAGCCATTTGAACCGGGCTTGCCACAAGCGGTGACTCAAGCGGTGCAGGAGCACGGCGTGTATGCCGGGATAGGTGGTCAATACCTCGAAAGTGGTGCGCGCGGCCGGGTCGCGCTCGAAGACCGCGGCGATATCTTCTCGTATTCGTTCCAGCATGGTTGCGAACAGGACCCGTCATGGGCCAACTCTCATAGATAGATTTGGTAGCGTCGTATGGCGAGCGGGGCGCCTCCAAAAGGTCCCCATTAGACTCTTATGCGTCAAATGTTAAGCAAAACCACTACAGCAAATTCACAAGTCCCTTCTCCCTCCGGGAGAAGGCCAGGATGAGGGGAGCAAACGAAACGCTTGCATCGATCGACATCCCCTCACCCTCACCCTCTCCCGGAAGGAGAGGGAATTTATCGAAGTGCTTAAATTTCAAATATCTTTGTCTAGATTCTCGCTTGTAACCTCTTTCACAAAACCACTTCAACAATGCCATTCGC
>JBOIDW010000335.1:0-4663 GCA_050740655.1 Gammaproteobacteria bacterium
CCGCGGTAGTGCATATGCGGGTAAAAGGCGTGCAGGGTCAGTGCCTCGGTCACTACGGTCGAGGCGTGCTCCTCATGTCCCGCGGTCCACGGCGGGATCCGGATGCGCATATTGGAGGCGCTCTCGACCCGGTATTCGAGCTTCGGCGGGCGCTCGTGAAAGTACAGCCCGAGCCGCGGGCGATCGTTGCCGGCTTGGCCCTGGGCGATATAATGAAGCTGGAACACGAGCTTGGCGCCGGCCGGGATTAATTGGCCTGAATCCGGCGGCAGCTCCAGGACATCGAAGCCCGGCACGTGGGCGGCGAAGAAACCGTTGCGGCCCTCATCCCACACCGGCTGGTTACGCGCCGCGGCCGCGGGATACTGGACAAATACGAAGCCATGGTGCATGGCCGCGGGGTTGCTGGGTTTGAGCTGCGCGGCCCGCACCCAGTGCTCGCGATCCAGGGCTGCGTCGATCCGGATCCAACGATAGGGGATCAAGCCGCTCGCCGGGATCGATTGGGCCGGGAGGTCGATGATCCGATCGGGGGTGCCCAGCGGCCACTCCGGCTCCGCGGTTGACGGTTGGGTCGCGAAGGGGTCCGGCCCGTCACCGCGAGGTGCGCCGGCGGCCAGCCAATGCACCAAGATGCGTTGCTCGTCAGTGCCCAGCGCCAGATTAGGGCTCAAGGCACCGGCGCTGTCGTCGGCGCCCCAGGGCGGCATGCGGCGCGTCATGATCGCCTCGCGCATCATCGCCGACCAGCCCTGTATCCTGGCATGGCTGTCCATGGCCCAGGGCGCAACGCCGCCTGTTCGGTGACAGCCCGCGCAACGCGCACCGAGGATCGGGGCCACCTGCGCCGCATACGACGGTGTCGGGCCGCGTTCCGCGATGTGGATGAGGCAGCCGGGGCTAGCCACCCGCGGCGTGGCAATCGCTTCGCCCGCGAGCAGTGCCGTGATCGCCTCGTCCAGATAGGCGCGTCCGGCCCTGGGACGCTGCGCGCCGCGCTCGACCCAGTCATCCACGGGCCCGCGATAGCGCACCTGCCAATCCCTGGTATCGATCAGGATCGCCTCCCCGGTACGGGTGACGCCCAAGGACTCGGCGACTAGTTGCGCCTCGTCCTTGAGGATCGGCAGGTCTATTCCCAAGCGCTCGGCATCCGCCGCCAGAGCGGCGCGATCGTCCTGCGGGTTGGCGTTGATCAACAGGAACCGCACGCCGTCCCCGCTATACCGGTCGCGTAACGCCTTGAGCGCCGCCAGACTGTTGCGTACCGCCGGACAGCCCACCCCATGTGTATAAAGGACGACGGCGCCGGCGCTGCGGTAGCGATAGAGCTGGTGATGCCGGCCCCGGTGATCGAGCAGGGCGAAGTCCTGCACCGGGGGCTCGCTGGTGTATGCGCCACGAGCAGGGCCGGGCCAGTAGCGGAACACGGCCACAGCCAAGCCGATGCCGATGAGCACCCCGCCCAAGAGCAGTTGTACGCCGCGGTGTCGGGTCATGGGTGGTGAGGGCTAAGTGATCGCGGCCATGGGGCGCAGAATGATGGAGTATTTATCGACGGATGGCCCTATCGCGCAGCCTGCTCGTCGTGGCAAGAGCCGTCCGGCATCCTAGCAAGCCAGCCGGGACATGTACAATCGCGCCCGCACATTCGCTACCATGCCGACCCGCCCGCTACACCCACCCCACCACCTGCCAGCATGCCATTGACGATCGATCCGCGCCTCGCCGAGCCCGCGTCCGTCAACATCTCGCAGGCGGCGCCCGAGTTGCTGCGCACGCTGTTTCTGCATCATGACGGTATTGTCCTCGGTGCGACCGTCGCGGCGCTGCAACGTAGCGGCCTGCTCGATGACCTGCTGGAGCGCGGCCGGGTGACGCTGCGCGAGCTGTTGCAGCGCTACGCGTGCAACCCCGGTTATTTGCAGGTCGCGCTGCGTTGCCTGGCCCTGCAAGGCTGGCTGGAGCGGCACGGGGAGCCCGGCACGGATGAGATGGAATTCGTCGTCACACCGGCCGGGCGTATCGCCGCCGAGGTCTTTCCGCGCTATGCGGCGCTCGCCGCCTGCGTGTACACGGAGGGCAGCCTGGACCAGTATTTCTTCGCAGCGGCGGGCCGTGCGGCGCTCACCTGCTATGCACGAATGGTGGAGGATTGTGTCTTCAATTGGCTCCTGCCGCCCGCTACCGATGCGCAGCGGGCCGCGCAGTATCGGACCAGCGCGGCCCACCTCGACGGCCTGTTGGCCGGGCCCTGGATGGTAGCCGCCAAGATGCGCGGGCTCCTAGAGGGGGAGGGGCTTGATCTTAAGGGCCTCGGACCCGGGACGGAGCGACTGAGGCTGGGCAGTGCCGTGCTGAGGCACCTCGGCTGGATCGATGCCGCGAGCGACCGGCCGGTGTTTACCGAGGTCGGCAAGCTGGCCTGCCGGTTCTCCCTGCATTATGGCCTGACGCTATCCTATTATCCGATGCTGGCGCGCTTGGAACGGCTCATCTTCGCCGGTGCACGCCACGTGACCCATGTCGAGCTGGGCCAAGACGAGACGCACGTCGATCGGGTCCTGAACGTGCTGGCCAGCGGTGTCGCCCACCGGCGTTATTTCGAGGACTCCGATCGGATCTTCGTTGAGGTGTTCAACCGGGAGCCGCTAGCCGCCCAACCTCGCTTCGTGGCGGATATGGGCTGCGGCGACGGCGCCTGGCTGAAGCGCATCTACGAGGTCGTGCAGACCCGATGCCTGCGCGGCCGGCACCTCGATACCCATCCGCTGCTGATGATCGCCGCCGACTACAACCTCAAGGCCTTGGAGGTGGCCCGCCATACGCTGAGCGAGGCGCAGGTCCCGCATCTCGGCCTGCTCGGCGACGTGACCAATCCCGACCGGTTCAAGCGCGATCTGGCCGCGCAGGGGATCGATATCCGCGACGGGCTGCATATCCGTGCCTTCATCGATCATAACCGGCGCTATACCCTGCCCGAGGACCGAGTAGCGGCGGCGCGCCGCCGGCCCCTGTCCTCGGGCGCCTATGCCGAAGAGAGCGGCGCGGCCATACCCAACCCGCTGCTCGAGCAGGGCCTGCTGGAACACTTGCGGCGCTGGGCGCCTTACGTCGAGCGGCATGGTCTCATCATCATCGAGGCGCATAACGTCGATGCGGCGATCGCGGCGCAATACAACGGCCGGACACATGCCACCGCCTTCGACACCTATCATGGATTTTCGAATCAATACCCGCTGGACTTCGAGGCCTTTATCCGCAGTGCCGAGGAGGCCGGCCTGCGCGCCGTCCCCTACCAACAGGTGATCTATCCAGCAACCTTGCCGTTCGTGGCGATCAGTTTGAACCGCTTCAAGAACGCCGCGGCCTTCGAGCTGCCGCGCGGCGAGGCCTTCGGTAAGCCCAAGGCACGCGCCGATTGGTCACCCGATGGTTCGGAGGACCTGGCCGACGGCGAGGCCCTGCACCGCTTCCTGTATGAGGCGGGCGACCTGACCCGGCCGCGGCGCTGGTGCTATTACGCGACGGCGCGGCTGGTGGAACAATTACTCGAGGCGGTCGAGCGGCGCGTAGTCGCGCTGTCCGCAGCGAAGGTAGGCGAACGCCGGCTGCAACTGGTGGATTATGGCGCCGGGACAGGGCTCGCCAGCGTGGAGCTCATCAAGGGATTGCACGAGACCGGACTATTGGAACGCATGCGACGCGAGCGGGTCGAGTTCGAGTTGTTGTTGCTGGATTTCCCTTCCGGCTGGTTTGCCAAGTCCAAGGCCTTGTTGGACGGTTATTCCTTTGCGCGCTGGGACTCGCTGCGCGATGCTCGGAGCGGAGCGATCCGGCCGCTGACTGACCTCCTCGGTCACGCGAAGGTCGATATGGTCTTTGCCAGCATGGTGCTGCATCTGGTGCCGCCCCAGGCACTGCCCATCCTCATCGAGCAGTTTGCCGAGGTACTGAAGGGGGAAGGGGTGTTGCTATGGAACGCCCCGGATCTCGGCCCGGCGCCCGCCTATGCGGTAGGGATCCATGCGGCCAACCGCAGATTGCGACGCCGGATCTTGGAATGCATGGATAATCCCGGGCTACTCCTGGAGATGCTCTCCCGCATCCCCAGCGTCCAACGCGAGGACTATGCGGACTTGCTGCAGCGTCTGCAGGAGGCCCGCCGGCAATTGACCCCAGCCCTGCGCAACGCCATTGCGGCACGCGCCGGGCGCCAGGTGTTGCCGGAGCCGAATGACCTCCAGCACATTCGGCGCTTGCTGGCGGCGCAATTCTCAGGGGATACATCCAGCTTCGTGTCCGTGCTGAGCAACGAGGACGTGGTGGCGCTGGCGCTACTGCCCTCCAATCAGCGCTGCTTCGGCGAGGTCCAGGACCGCGCAACCCGCGAACGGTTGATCCGGTTGCTATTGCGCGACGAGGTCCTGCCGGCGCTCCGCGCTACTCCGGCCGGCAATCCCCTGGGACTCAATCTACATTGGACTGCTGGGAATTACGTGAGGCGCGGCTGAGTCTGCGCGTAAGACAGGGGTGACAGTTCCGTGTAGCGCCGGCCGTCAGATGCTTACGTTCCAATTGCTGAACACAACAACTCGAACAAATTCTATTTCATACGCAATTTTAATAAGCTGTCAGCACTAGCTTGTTCGCTCCCCCTGGC
>JBOIDW010000336.1:0-3003 GCA_050740655.1 Gammaproteobacteria bacterium
GCCAAGACACCAGGGGCCCAATGGCCAACAAAAACGTAACTAGCGGGCGCAACGGAAGCCGAAGTCGGAGCTCGCGAAGGACGGCCCGACGAAGCCATCGACCGAGAGCGGACCGGCAAGCGTACCGAAGGCGTAGCTGCCGCCGCGCTGCAGCGCACCGGGTTCACCCGTGGTGGCCGCGCCGACCAGGCACTGGCGGTCGGCCGTGGCCATGGGGCTGACGACGGTGCTCCAGGTGCCGCACGGCGCGATCGACCGCGGCACCCAGTCCGCCACCCACTCGCGGAGGTTGCCCACCATGTCGAAGACCCCGCGCGCCGACACGCAGTTACTGCGCGTCCCGGTGGCGACCGCCGCGGACGGGCTCGTCGTCTTGCAGTCGGTCGTGCCGTTGTCCGGCCCCGGGTCCGGCGTTCCCGCCACCGCCATCTGCCACTCGGCATTGCTCAGGAGCCGCTTGCCGGCATTACCACAGGCCTGCTGGGCCTGAAACCAGGTGATCAATCTGGAGGGCGTCACCCCGGCCACGCTGCGCGCGAAGATAGCTTTCGTCCCTGTGCAGTCATTGCCGTTATCAGCGCAGGGGTAATTATCGGACGTAGCCCCAAACTGCGTCCCGCCCGCGGGCGTGCTCCACACGCTCGCCTCGAACACGTCCACACACGCCGCCCCCACCTTCACCATTTCGTCGGCGAGATCGTTCCCGACACAGGCCGTCCCGGTATAGAACTTGTCCCGCACCTGGTCGGGGGTGTCGGGCGAGCCCGCGGGGCCGGGAGGGCCGGTGATGCTCCAGTCCCGTGCGGTCTCCTTGCGTTTGCAGGCGGCGTTCGCACGGACGATTCTGGCTAGCTTAGTGATTTTGTTGACGCAACCGTGCACCAGGGTGGTGTCGCCTCCGTGCGCGTACACCGGCGGGGCCGGCCCGGCGAGCGCGAGGGGCATGACCCCCAGAACGATCCCGATATACCTTGAATGTTTCATCTGTTTTCTCCGTATTCAGCTCAAAAATGGGTTAATCAGGTTCCGGTGTACGCCACCCGTCATCGGGCAGCGCCACCCGGCCAGCTTTTCGGCGCTTCCCGCCCGCGGGCCGCGCGATAGAGGGCATTCTAGCGACGGTCTGTTTCAACTCGATTTCACGGCAGGGGGATTTTTGTATCAATTGTTTCAGCGCGCCTGTTTGCAGTAACGCAGACGGCGACGTACTCCTCGCAGACTGGCAGACCGCCGGCCTGCGGCAACCCGGCCTCGCCGAGCCCGCCACTGCCGGCTCCCGCTGTTTACCCTACGGACAACCGCGATGGTCGGGCGTAGGGTGCGTGTCCGCGCCGACTCATGCGTCCGAGCAGGTGGCAATGCCTCTATCAAATGCCAATGCGTTAAACGAAGCGTTCCGATCGCTTCGCGCCAGGCAGACCGCACACCGGCATCGGTGAGAAACGTTTGGGGCCGATCGGCGTTGGCGGTGCACAAAGAGGCGCTGGCGGGAACAAGGGTGAGACGATCATCAGGCGTGATGGACGCCACTCGCCAATGATTGGCGCGGACACGCGCCCTGCGCTTGCTATGTTCTATGGGAAATCCGCAGGCAAGCGGCGCGTCTGGGAGCGTAGTGCTGAGCGATCTCGAAGGGGTGTGGCGCCCCGTGCGCGCTGAAGCGGCAAGGGTCGGGCGGCGCCGGCTGAAAACCCATCAGGCCATCGAGGGCCTGCCGGAAGCAAATCGTTTTATAGCGGCGTGCGCAGTCAGGCACCTTCCCGGTCGGCACCCCGCGGCCGGACGATCCGGTGGCAGGGGCTCAGCTACGGGGACCGACAGCGGGCGCCAGGGCAGCACGCGTGCCTGCACGGCAGCGCCCGGGGCGGCGCAGCAGGACCACCGCCCCCGCCGACCGACCGGTGTTTCCGACCTGCGTGTAACGGTCCTCCGCGCGCGCCGGGCTGGGCTCGCGAGGGCGTTGCGCCGTGACGCACGGATCGACGCCGAACGCCGGGAACCCGATCTCGAGCGCCGGGCCCGTGCTCATGCAGAGCGCACGCTCGATCAGGTTCTCGAGCTCCCGCACGTTGCCCGGATAATCGTAGGCACACAGGGCCTGCATCGCCTCCGGCATGATCGACGTGACGGTTGGGTTGAGCCGCCCGCAGTGCTTTTGCAGAAAGTTCCGAGCGAGCGCGGGGATCTCCCCGCGCCGAGCGCGCAAGGGCGGGATCAGGATCGGCACGATATTCAACCGGTAGTAAAGGTCGCAGCGGAAGCGACCCGCTTCGACCTCCGCCGCCAGATCCTTGTTGGTGGCGGAGATGACCCGCACGTCCACGCACCGGCTCTTGGTGTCGCCCACGCGCCGGAAGGTCCCATCTTGCAGCACTTGCAGGAGCTTGACCTGCATCGCGGGGCTCAACTCACTCACCTCGTCGAGGAAGATCGTGCCGCCATCATGGGCCTCGAACAGGCCGTGCCGGTCCTGAACGGCCCCCGAGAAGGCCCCGCGCCGGTAGCCGAACAGCTCGCTCTCGCACAGGGCCTCGGGCAGCGCGCCGCAGTTCTGCGCGATGAAGGGCCGCGCGCGCCGCGGGCTGTCCCGGTGGATGGCATGGGCTAGCATCGACTTGCCGGTCCCGGTCTCGCCCATGAGCAGGACGGTGACCGGGCGGCTCGCGACCTTCCTGACGAGATTCAGGACCTCACCCATCTCGGCGCTCGCCCAGATGATCTCGGCGGCGCCGTCGGTCCCGCCCGCCACGGCGGCAGCGCGGCCGGCGATCGCTTCGTTGACGCTCAGGATGTCTCTCGCAAGGTTGTCCATCATTCCTCCGTCACCGCTTGCACCGAATCGCAGTCGAGCTCGGCCGCGCGATACGCGGCAGTCTAGCGAGCGTCGGTTTTCAACACGATTTCACGGCAGGGGGATTTTTGTATCAATTATTTCAGCGCGCCTGTGTTTAGCGGGCGTAGGCGTAGGGCGCGTGTCCGCGCCGACTCACGCCGCCTACTACC
>JBOIDW010000337.1:0-27148 GCA_050740655.1 Gammaproteobacteria bacterium
AACAAATTCTATTTCATACGCAGTTTTAATAAGCTGTCAGCACCAGCTTGTTCCCTCCCCCTGGCAGGGGGAGGGTCAGGGTGGGGGTTGAGCGCTGCGGGCTGCGTCATTCCGGTCGGACGCGCTCGACCCCCATCCTATCCTTCCCCCTTTGAGGGGGAAGGGACGACGAATTTCAAATGTCTTTGGCTAGACTTGAGTTCAATACCGAAATCGATATACACCACCAGGCGAGGAACGACATGCCGGGGCTTTTAACTAAGGAGCGCACGATTGCAAAACCGGGATTCAATCGCTGGCTGGTACCGCCGGCGGCCCTGGCCATACACCTGTCCATCGGCATGGCTTATGGCTTCAGCGTATTCTGGCTGCCGCTGAGCCGGGCGGTGGGCATAGACAAGCCCATACCCTGCGGCGAGGACCTGGGACTCATCGGACTGCTGACGGTCGCGGACTGCGACTGGCCGATCAGCGTCTTGAGCTGGATGTATACCCTGTTCTTCGTCTTCCTCGGTTCCTCGGCGGCGGTGTTCGGCCACTGGCTGGAGCACGCCGGACCGCGCAAGGCCGGGGTAGTGGCGGCCTGTTGCTGGGGCGGGGGCTTTCTGATCTCGGCCGGAGGCATCTACCTGCACCAGATCTGGATGCTATGGCTGGGCTCGGGGGTCATCGGCGGCATCGGCCTCGGCCTCGGGTATATCTCGCCGGTCTCGACGCTCATCAATTGGTTTCCCGACCGCCGCGGCATGGCGACCGGTATGGCGATCATGGGCTTTGGCGGCGGGGCGATGATCGGTGCGCCGCTGGCCGATCTCCTGATGAAGCATTACGAGAGCGACGCGTCGGTCGGCGCGTGGGAGACCTTCGTGACCTTGGGCGGAATCTATTTTATGGCCATGCTGTGCGGCGCGTTCGGCTATCGGGTCCCGCGCAGCGGCTGGAAGCCGCGCGGGTGGGTGCCTAAGCCGGGCAACGTTACCCTGGTGACGCAACGGCACGTGCACTTGAACAAGGCGCACCGGGTACCGCAGTTCTGGTTCCTGTGGGCAGTGCTGTGCCTCAATGTCAGCGCCGGGATCGGCGTGCTGGGCATGGCCTCCCCCATGCTGCAAGAGGTGTTCGGGGGGCGCCTGATCGGAGAGCCGACCGCATTTGCCGATTTGGGCAAGGACCAATTGGCGGCCATCGCCACCATCGCCGCCGGTTTCACCGGACTGCTAAGCCTGTTCAACATCGGCGGGCG
The DNA here is from genome assembly GCA_050740655.1 of Gammaproteobacteria bacterium. Classification (GTDB taxonomy): domain Bacteria; phylum Pseudomonadota; class Gammaproteobacteria; order JACCXJ01; family JACCXJ01; genus JBOIDW01. Next base: position 1,244 of record JBOIDW010000337.1, read on the forward strand.
GATCTTTTGGGCCTCTATGTCCGATTATCTGGGCCGCAAGCTCACCTACGCGATCTTTTTCGGCCTGGGGACATGTCTCTACGCCGCGGTGCCGACGGCCGGGGAGGCCAGCCAGGTGGCGCTCTTCGTCGCACTGTTCTGTGTGATCCTGACCATGTACGGCGGCGGATTTGCGACCATCCCGGCCTACCTGGCGGATATCTTCGGGACTCGGTTCGTGGGTGCCATCCATGGTCGCCTCCTGACGGCCTGGTCTACCGCCGGCGTGCTGGGGCCGGTGCTGGTGAACTCGTTGCGCGAATATCAACTCGGCCAGGGATTGCCGAACTCCGAGGTCTATAACACCACCATGTACTTGCTGGCGGGACTTCTGGTGCTGGGTTTTATCAGCAACCTGCTGGTGCGCGCGGTCGCCGAGCGCTATTACATGAGCGCCGCAGAACTGGAGGAGGAGCGGCGCCTGGCCCATGAGACGGCCGCTGCTCAATAGCCGGGCGGGATTATTTGAACAGCACCGCGGCCTTCTGCAAGGTGATGAAGACCCCCCAGGCCAGGGGAATTCCGACCATGGTCCAGGCGATAGCGACCCCTAGCCAACTCCATCGGTTGGGCGCGGGATCGGCATCGGCGTTCTTACGTCGAGAGGGAACACGCTTGGTCATCGGGTCTGGAACCTAATCGGTGCAGGCAAGTCGATACGTTAACATACAATAACGCGAGGTGCGGATGCCATGCTGATCCAACGGCCGTCAGACATCCAACCGTCAGAGATCACGCCCCCGGAGGTATTCCGTCGCCGCCGCCGCTTCATGCAACTCGCGGGCAGCGCGACCCTGGGCGCCCTACTGGGCGAGCTCGCGCGCCCGGCCGCGAGCTTAGCGGCAGAGGAGGGCAAGAAACCGGCGCGCTGGCGCGGGCTTACGAGGAGCTCGCTGAGCACCGATGAGCCGCAGACCCCCTATGACAACGTTACGCAATATAATAACTACTATGAGTTCGGCACGGACAAGGAAGACCCCGCCGAGCTCGCCCACACCCTGAAGACCCGCCCGTGGTCGATTGCCGTCGAGGGCGAGGTGGCCAAGTCGGGAGTCTACGACCTGGAGGACTTTCTCAAGCCGGCACGTTTCGAGGAACGCATCTACCGGCTACGCTGCGTCGAGGCCTGGTCCATGGTGGTCCCATGGGTGGGCATTCCCATGGCCGCGGTGCTGAAGCGCTTCGAGCCCAACTCCAGGGCCAAGTACATCGAATTCACCACCTTGCACGACCCCGAGCAAATGCCGGGACAACGGCGTTCCGTTCTCGATTGGCCGTATCGGGAGGGGCTGCGCATCGACGAGGCCATGCACCCGTTGACCATCTTCGGCGTGGGTCTTTACGGGGCGGAACTGCCCAATCAAAACGGTGCGCCTTTGCGCCTCGTGGTACCATGGAAGTATGGCTTCAAGAGCATCAAGGCGATCGTCAAACTGCGCTTCAGCGAGACGCAGCCGGCGACGGCCTGGAACCGATCGGCGCCCGATGAGTATGGCTTCTACGCGAACGTCAATCCCACCGTCGATCACCCGCGATGGAGCCAGAAGAAGGAGCGGCGGATCGGCGATTTCTTCAAACGCGAGACCTTGATGTTCAACGGCTATGCCGAGCAGGTCGCCGGACTGTATGCCGGTATGGACCTAAGCAAGGAATTCTAGCCAAACGCATTTGAAATTCATGTAGCCATATCTCCATCTACGCGTCGTTCCGGCCGGGATTGCCGGAATCCAGGGTACGGGGACGTATATGACGTCCTGCTCCTGGATGCGGGCAATCCCTGCCGGCATGACGGAGTCGAGTCCGATGCGAATGGGGTTGCTGAAGCGGTTTTGTGCAAGAAGTTACAAACAAGAATCTAATAAGGCCGCCGATGCGTAGAGAGGCGTGGCTCAAGCCCGTGGTGTTCGGTGTCTGCCTGCTGCCGTTGGCGATGCTCGTGTGGCGCGCGGCGACTGTCGGTCTGGGTGCCGATCCGATCGAGGAGGTCACGGAGGCGACCGGCCGCTGGACCTTGAATCTTTTGCTCATCACCCTGGCGGTCACGCCTTTACGCCGGCTGAGCGGCTGGCAGTGGATGGGGCGATTGCGGCGCATGTTGGGTCTGTTTGCGTTTTTCCATGCCGTGCTGCATTTCACCATCTTTCTGGTGTTCGAGCACTTCTTCGATTGGGACGAGATCCTGCGCGACATCGTCAAGCGGCCTTATGTGACGGTCGGCTTCACGGCTTTTGTGCTGCTCATCCCCTTGGCACTCACCTCTACGAACGGCATGCTGCGGCGCCTGGGCGGCGCGCGTTGGCGGCGGCTGCACCGGCTGGTGTACCTGATCGGCGTGCTCGGTGTCCTGCATTTCATCTGGCTGGTGAAGGCCGATCTGCGTGATCCGATCCTCTATGCCGTCGTCCTGTCCCTGCTGCTTGCATTGCGCCTGCCATGGCCGGCAGCGTGGTCCAGACCCGCGCGTCGCGAGGTCTCGCCAAGCTGCGCCGAGTAGCGCAGCGCCGAATACGTGAAACACTCTTTTTGGATCACCAGCATGATCTTTGGAACTACTTTTATCGAGGAATATGTGCAGGCGGCTTTGCCGCAAAGGCGTTTGGAGACGCGGCCGGTGGCGTCGGCTTGAGCTGAAGGTTACACCACCGATCAGTGTTGGCTCGTCAATCACCACCGCATCCCCCTCCGCACCCGCCCCCATCGCCCGGAAAATAAGAATAAAGTGGCCTGGATCGAATATTTCGAGCGATGACTAACCGCAGAATAATCGACCCTGGCCTCTTCCGCTCCAATGTTAGCCGCAAGAGCCTAGGGTACGGAGGCACGGTATGCCTACGGTGCTGAGGTCCGGACCCTACCGCTTATTCTTTTACGCGGGTGACCGCAATGAACCGCAGCACGTCCATGTTGAGCGAGACGATAAGATTGCTAAGTTCTGGCTAGAACCAACTCGATTACATAGCAGTGGTGGGTTTTCGCGCGTCGAGATTGCGCGGATCGAGAAAGTGGTGAATGATCACCGAGTTGAGCTAGTGGAGACCTGGAATGAGTACTTCGGCCATTGAAATAGAGGTCCCCTTTGCCGAAAACGTCACGGTGTCGGACGACACGCTTTGTGTCGATCTCAGCGATGGGCGAAGCATTTCTGTTCCACTCGCATGGTATCCGCGGCTAGCGCACGGATTATCGGTTGAGCGGAAGCGCTGGCGCATGATCGGTCGAGGGGTAGGCATTCACTGGGAAGATCTAGACGAGGACGTCAGCGTCGAAGGTCTCTTGGCAGGTAAGCGGTCGGGCGAAAGCCAGGCTTCATTCAGCAATTGGCTGGCGAAACGGTCATCGCGCCCGACAACGCGTTCAACACGGACGCGCGGGAAAGCGCCGCGCGCCGGTTAGCTTCGAGTTGGATTCTTCAAAGAAAACGCCCGCCCATGGCCGACTGGAATTGGGTCTTTCAAAGGTATGAATCCATTTCGTCCATGCAAACGTCTGTTTGATGATGCTGTTCCGTAGCGCCCGAGGATGATGACCGGTCCGCTACAACGCGACCGCCTGCTGCGCGCCTTGCGGCGCGAGGCCGTGGACTGCACGCCGATCTGGATCATGCGCCAGGCCGGGCGCTACCTCCCGGAGTATCGCGCGACGCGCGAGCGTGCCGGGGACTTCATGACCCTGTGCAAGACGCCGGAGCTCGCCTGCGAGGTCACGTTGCAGCCTCTGGCGCGCTTCGATCTCGATGCCGCCATCCTGTTTTCGGACATCCTCACCATCCCCGACGCGATGGGGCTGGGGCTATCGGTGAACGAGGGCATCGGTCCGCGCCTCGCGCGGCCCGTCCGCAGCGCGGCCGAGATCCGCCGCCTCGGCGTGCCCGATCCGGAGGTCGAGCTGCGCTATGTCATGGATGCCGTGCGGCTGAGCCGGCGCGACCTCGGCGGGCGCATTCCGCTCATCGGTTTCTCCGGAAGCCCCTGGACGCTCGCGACCTATATGATCGAAGGCGGCACCACCCGCGACTTTCATCGCGCCAAGTCGCTGCTCTATCAAGACCCGTCGACCCTGCATCTACTGCTGGAACGCCTCGCACAGGCGGTAATCGAATACCTCAAGGCGCAGGCCGCGGCCGGGGCGCAGGCGCTGATGATCTTCGACACCTGGGGCGGGGTCCTGTCGCACGCGGCGTATCGGGAGTTTTCCCTGGAATATATCCAGCGCATCGTGGCGGCACTGGCCGCGGCCTGCCCGGAACCACCGCTCATCGTCTTCACCAAGGGCGGCGGGACCTGGTTGGAAGCCATCGCGCAGAGCGGCTGCCGGGCCGTGGGCCTGGATTGGACGGTTGACATCGCCGCCGCTCGGCACCGCATCGGGGAACGCGTGGCACTCCAAGGCAATATGGATCCGGCCGCGTTGTTCGCGTCTCCGGAGCGCATACGCACCGAGGTGGCTAGTGTTCTGGCCGGGTACGGTCCGGGCGCCGGCCACGTTTTCAATCTCGGCCATGGCATCGAGCCGCAGACCGATCCCGAACACGTCACGGTGCTGGTCGATGCCGTGCACGAGCTGAGCCTGCCGTATCATCGCGATTAAACGGCGCGCGCCGTTATTGACAGCGGTGGGACGCGCCCTAGAATGCGGATAATGCGCCGCAACATCAAGGATCTAACGTGCCTATCGAAAAACCCGCTCTACGTCCCGCGCGTCCTTATTTCTCATCGGGGCCTTGCGCCAAGCATCCCGCTTGGTCACCAACGCTGCTGAACGCAGCATTGCTTGGGCGCTCGCACCGTTCCGCCGCCGGCAAGGCCAAGATCCAATCGCTCCTCAACCGCACCCGACGCCTGCTGGCGTTGCCCGATGACTATCGCCTGGGCCTGACGCCGGCCTCGGATACCGGCGCCTTCGAGTCGGTGCTATGGGCGATGCTGGGCGCGCGCGGTGTCGATTGTTGGGTCTGGGAGAGCTTCGGCCAGGGCTGGTATAAGGACCTGAGCGCGGAGCTCAAGATCCAGGACCTGAGGCTGCACCGCGCCGACTACGGTGCACTGCCGGACCTAGCGGCGGCCGACTGGGAACGCGATCAGGTCTTTCTCTGGAACGGAACGACCTCGGGGGTGCGCGTGCCGGACGGTGCCTGGATCCGCGACGACCGGCGCGGCCTCACCCTCTGTGACGCGACCTCTGCGGTATTGGCAATGCCTGTACCCTGGCTCAAGCTCGACGCCGTGACTTTCTCATGGCAAAAGGTCCTGGGCGGCGAGGCGCAGCACGGCATGCTGGTATTGAGTCCGCGCGCCGTCGAGCGTGTGCAGCACTATGATCCCCCCTGGCCTGTGCCCAAGGTGCTGCGCCTGAAGGCCGGCGGGCGCCTGAACGAGGACATCTTTACGGGCGGCGCGACCAATACGCCGTCCCTGCTGTGTATCGAGGATTTTCTCGATGCACTGAGCTGGGCCGAAGCGAACGGCGGGGCGCCCGGTCTCCTGCAACGTTGCGAGCGCAATTACTCGGCGCTGCGGTCTTGGGTGGCGATGAGCCCCTGGGTCGATTTTCTCGCTGCGGACGCGGCTCACCGCTCGCCTTCCTCCGTGTGCTTGAAGCTCGTCGAGCCCTGGATTACCGAACAGCCGGAGGCCATGCAGCGCGCCTTCGTACGCCGGCTCTGCGACATGCTGGAAGCGGAAGGCGTTGCCTACGATATCAATGCCCATCGCGACTCGCCGCCGGGTCTGCGGGTATGGTGCGGTGCTACCGTGGAGGTTGAGGACGTGGAGCGGCTGACCCCGTGGTTGGACTGGGCCTATACGCGGTTGCGGGACGCCACCCAAGGCGAGGGGTAAGCGCATGATACGGGTTGTCATAGCCGATGAGATCGCGGAGGAAGGCGTGGTCTATCTCCGTGCCCGGCCGAATCTTGAAGTGCTTATGGCGGTTGGGCTGGACGCGCAGGCGCTCGCCGCGGCCTTGAGCGATAGCCAGGCGCTCATCGTGCGTAGCGCGACCCAGGTCACGGCGGAACTGCTCGCCGCGGCGCCGCGACTCAGGGTTATCGGGCGCGCCGGGATCGGTGTCGATAACGTGGACGTCGAGGCCGCGACCGAGCGCGGCATCGTGGTATTGAACACGCCGGATGCCAATGCCACGACCACCGCCGAGCTGACCGTCGCGCACGTCTTGTCCCTGAGCCGGCATCTGCCCGAAGCGGACCGTTCGGTGCGGGCCGGGGAGTGGAAGCGTACCCAATTGCTCGGCACCGAGGTCAACGGGAAGTGCATCGGGCTCATCGGTTTCGGTACCATCGGCCGGATCGTTGCGCGGCGCTGCCTCGCCCTGGGCATGCGGGTCCTGGCCTTCGATCCCTTGGTGACCGCCGAGGTCATGCAGGGGGAGGGCGTGGAGCCCGCCGATCTGGGGCTGCTGTTGGGGACTGCGGATTACATCAGCCTGCACTGCCCGCTCAACGATCGCACGCGGTATCTCATCGATGCCGCACGGATCGACATGATGAAGCCCGGTGCGCGGCTCATCAACTGTGCGCGCGGCGGCCTGGTGGACGAGCGGGCATTGATCGACGCCTTGCGGGCGCAACGTCTGGCCGGCGCGGCGCTGGACGTCTATGAGCAGGAGCCGCCGCACGGCTCGCCGTTGCTCACGCTTTCCAACGTGGTCCTGACCCCGCATCTCGGGGCCTCGACGGGAGAGGCGCAGATCGCGGCCGGGGTGGCCATCGCACGGCAGGTCGCCGACCTACTGGAGACCGGGGAATCGGTCAATGCCGTCAATTTGCCGCGGATCGCCCCCGAAATCCTGCATCATCTCCGACCCTATCTCGATCTCGGACGCCGCTTGGGCCGGCTGCTGGCGGCGCTCACCCCCGGCCCTTTACAGGGGGTCGAGGTAAGCCTGTGCGGGCGTGCCGGGGAGCTGGATCCGCACCCGGTGGCGGTGGAGGTATTAGTCGGGCTGCTGGAGCGGCTGCTCTCGCTCCCGGTGAATCGCGTCAACGCCGCCGTGCTGGCGCGCCGTCAGGGAATCGCGCTCAGCGAGTCGCGGGTTGGGGAGAGCGGTGAGTACGTAGCGCTGCTGCGGGTAGCCGGGCGACACGCAGAAGGGGCGACCACGCTTGCGGGGACCCTCTTGAGCGAGCGCTACCCGCGCCTGGTGCGCATCGACGATTATGAGATTGAAACCGTGCCTACGGGGACGCTGCTCATCACCCGGCATAAGGACCAACCCGGCGTCGTCGGCAGCTTGGGCACGCTGCTAGCCGAAGACCATATCAACATCTCGCGCATGCAGGTCGGAGGCGCCGGTAACGACGAGGCTATAGCCGTGATCGCCATCTCGGCCAAGCTGGGTCCCGAACGCCTGGCCCAGATTGAACGGATCCCGGCGATACGCAAGGTCTATCAAGTCGATCTCTAGACGAGTGCCATGGCCGGCGGCCCGCCGTTCGAGCTGGTTTTTTTTGATTGCGACAGTACCTTGAGCGCGGTCGAGGGCATAGACGCCCTGGCCGGACGCAAGGGCGTCCAGGACATGGTGGCCCCGCTTACCCGAGCCGCCATGGAAGGGCGCCTGGCGTTGGACGAGGTCTATGGCGCCCGTCTGGAATACATACGCCCCAGCCGCGACGACGTTTGTTGGCTGGGCGCACAGTATATCGAGCGGATGGTTCCCGGAGCGCAGCGCTGCATCGCCGTATTGCAGCGGCTCGGCAAAGAGATACACGTCATCAGCGGCGGAATCCAACAAGCGGTCGAGGTGCTGGCCACGGCGCTGGGCGTACCGGCAGCGCATGTCCACGCCGTTCCGGTCCTGCTCGATGCGCAAGGCCGGTATTGCGCATTCGATAGCACCTCGCCGCTGTGCCGCAGCGGCGGCAAGCGCGAGGTCTGCCGCAGGCTGGTCTCGAACCGCGGGCCGGCCGCCTTGGTGGGCGACGGGATCACCGATCTGGAGCCCGCCGATCTCGGTATCTATATCGTCGGCTTTGGCGGCGTCGCGCGACGCGAGGCCGTGCGAGCCCAAGCCGATACCTTCGTCGATAGCCCCTCGCTGCTCGATACGCTGCCCGGCCTGCTTAGCCCCGAGGAGCGTGCACGGGTTGTTCACGACACCGATCCTTAGGGTTGTTACCGCTGCGTGGCAGGGACGGGCTCGCGTCACTGTCCATCGGCGCTGTGTAAGGTCTCCGCAATCCTATCCGCCCTTGCATGACCGGCGGCCTCGGCTCAAGCCACGAGCGTGGGAGTCGATAGCTTGCTCGGATCTTTACTTCTTGGAGATAGTCATGCAGACGCAAACACTCATCGAGACCTGGTGGACGCAGGACGTCGAGGCGGCCTACCGCCGCTGGGCGGAGCAACACGGCGAGCACGGGCCGGAGCCGACCGAGGCGGCCCTCAAGGCCTTCGCGGATGAATGCGGCTGGATGCCCCTCTGGGCCGCCTAACGACCCCGAGCGCCGGGCGCGAGCGTTTCGGCCGGGCGGGGCCGCAGATGTGGGAACAGCAATACGTCGCGGATCGATCGCGAGTCGGTGAGTAACATCACCAGGCGATCGATCCCGACGCCTTCACCGGCCGTTGGGGGCAGGCCGTGTTCCAGGGCGAGGATGTAATCGGCATCGTAATACATCGCCTCTTCGTGTCCGGCCTCTTTTTCGGCCGCCTGTGCTAGAAAACGTTGCGCCTGGTCCTCCGGATCGTTGAGTTCGGAAAAACCGTTGGCGATCTCCTGGCCGGCGATGAAAAGCTCGAAACGATCGGTAACAAACGGGTCTTGGTCATTGCGTCTCGCGAGCGGCGAGACCTCGGCGGGGAAGGCCGTGATAAAGGTCGGTTCCAGCAGATGTTCCTCGACGGTCTTTTCGAATAGCTCCAACTGAATCCTACCCAGCCCGTGCCGGGCTTCGACGGCGATGCCGCGAGCGCTAGCATAACGCCGTGCGGGCTCCAAAGACGCGAGCACGGGCGCCGCCAGGTCCGGGTTGTAGCGCAGTATGGCCTCCTGCACGCTCATACGCGCAAAGGGTCTGGCGAGGTCATAGTGTGTGCCCTGATATGAAATGGCCGTGCCTCCCAGGACGGCCTGGGCCAGGGTGCGTAGCAATTCCTCCGTGAGGTTCATCAATGCCGTGTAATCGGCATAGGCCTCATAGAACTCCAGCATCGTGAACTCGGGATTGTGGCGCGTCGACAGCCCTTCGTTGCGGAAATTGCGGTTGATCTCGAAGACCTTTTCCATGCCGCCTACCACCAGCCGTTTCAAGTACAGCTCGGGCGCGATCCGCAGATAGAGCGGCATGTCGAGGCTGTTGTGGTAAGTGACGAAAGGCCGTGCCGTGGCCCCGCCGGGCAGCACCTGCATCATCGGTGTTTCGACCTCCTGATAGCCGCGGGCACGTAAAAAGACACGGGTCTGCTCGATGATCGCCGAGCGGCGCTCGAAGACCCTCCGGGTATCCTCGTTCATGATCAGGTCGAGATAGCGTTGCCGGTAGCGGGTCTCGAGGTCCGTCAAGCCATGGAACTTCTCCGGCCAGGGATATAGGGATTTAACCAGTAGCCGCGCTTGTTGGACGTGTACCGACAGCTCGCCGGTCCGGGTGCGGAATACGCGGCCCTCGGCGCCGATGATGTCGCCTAGATCCCAGTCCTTGAACTGCGCATAGCCATCGCCGGCCAGGTCATCGCGCTTGAGATAGAGCTGCAGACGTCCCGATGCGTCCTGGACGTGGGCAAAGGCCGCCTTGCCCATGACGCGCCGGGTCATCATGCGGCCGGCGATCTTAACCATGACGGGTTCGGCGTCCAGCGCGGCCGCGTCGCGGTTCGCATAGCGCTCGTGCAGTTCGGCGGCCAGCGCATCGCGGCGGAAATCGTTGGCGTAAGGATTGCCGCGCCGGCGTAACTCGGCGAGCTTCGCGCGGCGCATCGCCGTTTGGTCGTTGCTGTTATCGTTCAAGGAACAGGCCGTCGAACCCGAGTCGATCCGTAGATCTCTAGACGCCGCTCTTCAAGCTGGCCTCGATGAATTCGTCCAGATCGCCATCCAGCACCGCCTGTGGATTGCCGGTCTCGAAGCCAGTGCGCAGATCCTTGATGCGCGACTGGTCGAGCACATAGGAGCGGATCTGGCTGCCCCAGCCGATATCGGCCTTGGAGTCCTCCACGGCCTGCTTCTCGGCGTTGCGTTTCTTCATCTCCATCTCATAGAGCTTGGCACGCAGCATCTTCATGGCCTGGCTACGATTCTTGTGCTGCGAGCGCTCGTTCTGGCACTGCACGACCGCGCCGCTCGGCAGGTGCGTAATGCGGATGGCCGAGTCGGTCTTATTGACGTGCTGGCCGCCGGCGCCGCTCGCGCGATAGGTGTCCACGCGCAGATCGGCAGGATCGACCTCGATGTCCACGTCCTCATCGACCTCGGGCGACACGAACACCGAGGCGAAGGAGGTGTGGCGTCGATTACCGGAATCGAAAGGCGATTTGCGCACCAGGCGGTGCACGCCGGTCTCCGTGCGCAGCCAGCCGTAGGCATAGCCGGCCTGGACATGGATGGAAGCACTCTTGATCCCGGCGACCTCTCCGGGCGAGACCTCGATCACATCGACCTTGAAGCCGCGCCGCTCGCACCATTTGAGATACATGCGCAGCAGCATCTCGGCCCAGTCCTGGGCCTCGGTGCCGCCGGAGCCCGCTTGGATATCGAGAAACGCCGAATTGGGGTCCATTTCACCGCCGAACATGCGCTGAAACTCCATCTCGTGCAGCCGTGCGGCAACGGCAGCCAAGTCCTGGTGCACCGCTTGCGCCGTGGCCTCATCCGCCTCGGCCGCGGCCAGTGCCAGCAGCTCGGCCGCCCCGTCCAGGCCCTGGGTGAGTCCATCGAGCAGCGCGAGACTACGGTTCAGCGCCGCCCGCTCTTTACCCAGCGCCTGGAACTCGGCGGGTCGCGACCAGACCGCGGGGTCCTCCAGCGCTAGCGTCACCTCGGCGAGGCGCCGACGTTTGCCCGCATAGTCAAAGATACCTCCCGAGGGAGGCGAGGCGTTCCCGCAATGCCGGGATGTCGAATGGACTATCGAGGGGTTCAGTCATGTGGTCTCTGTACGGGAGTTGCGTCAAGGGAAATCGTACTATAGTTTCGGGTCGGGCGGGACCAATGCCCGCCCCTACCGGGGTCCTGTCTAACCGCCCCCCGGCCGGTGCCCTACTATAGCGGGCGGGTGGGGGAGGGGTGCCGGGTCATACGTGTCCACCAATCCGGGACGGCAATCTCGGTGCATAGGTCGTAATGGTCATAGGGTTTTATATCCAGCACTGGGCTACCGTTGTAGGCGTCGAGACGCCGCACCCGCAGCCGGTCCCTATCCCGGCCGAGCAGCTCGCAGACGGCGAGACCGATGGGATTCGGCCGATCGCGCATGCGGGTGGCAAAGATACCGGTGAGCGGCAAGTCGTTGCGCCCGCGCGGACGCACCAGCGGCTGCCACGGCGCCACCGGTACGCGATGCATCCAGAACAACACGATGAGGTGCGAATAGGCATCGATTCCGGCCAGCCCAGCCGCGAAACGCGTTTCCAGCTCGATCTCGGCGACCAGTTCCGAGCGTCGCCGCGAGACCTCGGCATCCGGGACGTCGTGGCGGACCTTACCGATGGGCTCGATGCTGAACACGTGCGGGATCATGCGGGGGGCCGCAACTCGGCCAGGAGCTGCTTGGCTGCCTGCCCCAACAAGGCCAGGTCCTGCCCGACGGCGATGAGCTGGTAGCCCGCGGCCAGGTAGGGGCGAACTGCCTCGGCCGAGAGACCGAAAAACCCCAGCGCCTTGCCCATTTTCCGAGCCGTTGCCGCCACGCGTTGTACGGCCTGGACGACCTCCGGCGCCCCGACCTGGCCCATGAGCCCCATGCTGGCGGAGAGGTCGTAGGGTCCGATAAACAGGACATCGACGCCGGGGACCGCGGCGATAGCCTCGACCTGCGCCACGGCCTGGACGTGCTCGATCTGCACGATTACGGCGATCCGATCGTTTGCGCTTCTGACATAGGCATCGAAATCCAGGCCATAGCCCTGGGCGCGCCCGATACCGACGCCGCGCGTCCCGGCCGGCGGATATTTGCACATCCGCACCGCCTGTTCGGCCTGAGCGGCGGAATTGACCTGGGGGACGATGATGGCATCGGGGCCGAAGTCCAGGCATTTCTTTATCCAGGTCTCGTCCAGGGCCGGGACGCGCACCGCCGTATGGCAGCGATCGCCCACGGCTTGCAGCATGCGCTGCGCCAGTGCGAGGTCTGGCCCGCCATGCTCGAGGTCGATGAACAGCCAGTCGAACCCGACCCTGGCCATCAGCTCGGCGACCTCGGGCGTGCTTAACGAGACCAGGGTACCGAGGAGCTGATCGCCTCGTTTTATTCGCTTGCGGAAGGAAGGACTGGGCGCACGCATGATGCAGGTTTGTCCGGTGTTGCAAATAAGCTCGTGGGGGCCGACCCTCGTGTTCCGATGAGGGCGATCACGGAACGCGGTCTTTGTGTTCGCAGTATGCCCGAGCGCGGGTGCGGGGACCAGATGCAGCGAACGGTGGACGGACGAGCCCTGCGGCCATGTTCCGGCAGCAGCCGGCCTACCGATCCGCAGGCGGAAGACGGGGGCCTGATCCCTAACCGAGTCCCGCACGCTCGTCCGGCAGGGCGCGTTTCTGGTACAGGGTGACGACTGCCACTCCGACCAGTATCCTAATAGGCACGACGACCCGTGGCGGATACGATGAAGACCCTGATCCTGGGCGGCATACGCTCGGGGAAGAGCCGCCTGGCCGAGGCGCTCGCCGTGCAATGCGGTCTGGAAGTGACCTACCTGGCCACGGCGCTGGCGGGCGATGCGGAGATGTGTCGGCGTATCGAGCAGCACCGCGCGCGGCGGCCGGCGGAATGGACCGTGATCGAGGCGCCTTACACGCTAGCCGCCGCCCTCCGGCGTTACGCCGGCCCCCAGCGCTGCCTGCTGGTAGAATGCCTGACCTTATGGCTCACCAACCTCCTGTGTTACGGGGACAAGCTGGCGCGCCTGTCCGGCGAATGCGAGGCGCTCCTGAATACCTTACCCGGTCTTCCCGGCCATATCATCCTGGTCGCTAACGAGACCGGCATGGGCCTCGTCCCGCTCGGTGAGCTCAGCCGCCGCTATAGCGATGAGGCGGGGCTGCTCCACCAACGGCTGGCGGGGCTGTGCGATCGCGTGATACTGACGGTGGCCGGACTGCCTTGGGTGCTGAAGGGAAAAGCGCTGTGAATCGGGACCACCGGCTGGCGGCGGCGGCTATCGATCGGGCGGCGCGGGCGCAGGCCGAGGCACGCCAGGCGGAGCTGACGAAACCCCCAGGGTCTCTGGGGCGGCTCGAGGAACTGGCGGTACGGCTGGCGGGCCTGCAGGGCTCGGCCGCGCCCTGCGTGGATCGGGTGCAGATCGTGGTCTTCGCCGCCGACCACGGCGTCTCCGAGGAGGGGGTCTCGGCGTTTCCGTCCAGCGTCACGCTGGAAATGGTACGCAATTTCGCACGCGGCGGGGCCGCGATCAACGTGCTCGCGCGGGCCATCGGCGCAGCGCTCGAGGTCGTCAATCTCGGCACGGTCGGTGACCCCGGTCCCCTCGCGGGCGTCATCGACGGCCGCCTAGGGCCGGGTACGCAGAACTTCGCCCGGGTCCCGGCCATGAGCCCGGCGCAGTGCCGGGATGCGATGCAGGCCGGTCGAGAGGCGGTCGAGCGCGCGAGACAGAGCGGGCAGCAGTTATTCATCGGCGGCGAGATGGGGATCGGAAACACGAGCGCCGCCTGTGCCATGGCTTGTGTGCTGCTCGATCTCCCGCCCGAGCGGCTGGCCGGTCCGGGCACGGGCCTGAACCCCGCCGGCGTAACGCACAAGGCTGCGGTCATCCGCCGCGCGATCGCGTTGCATCGGTCCTGCAGCAGCGACCCTGGGGAGCTGCTGCGGCGGTTGGGCGGATTCGAGGTCGCTGCACTCGTGGGCAGTTATCTCTGCTGCGCGCAGCACGGATTGCCGGTGCTGGTCGACGGCTATATCGCGAGCGTCGCAGCGCTTACCGCGGCCCGGCTTTGCCCGCCGGCACTCGAGTGGTTCTTGTTCGCACATACCTCGGCCGAGCCCGGCCATCGTGAGGTGCTCGCAGCGATGCACGCCGAGCCGCTATTGGAATTCGGTATGCGGCTAGGGGAGGGGAGTGGCGCGGCCACGGCCGTGCCGCTGCTGCGGCTTGCCTGTGCCTTGCACAACGGGATGGCCACCTTTACCGATGCTGGCGTCTCCACAAGGCTATAAAGGCGCGCCGGCGGTGGTAGGCACAGCGGATACGGTGATCGATCTCCTGCGTCACGGCGTAGCGGCAGGTGGCCCGCGCTATCGCGGCAGCACGGATGACCCGATGACCGCTGCGGGCTGGTCGCAGATGTGGAGGGCGGTCGCCGGCCGGTGTTCTTGGGACGCGATTGTAACCTCGCCGCTGGCCCGCTGTGCCGATTTTGCACGGGCGATGGCGAGACTTCATGCGTTGCCACTCACCATAGAGCACGATCTGCGCGAGCTACACTTTGGGGAATGGGAAGGTTGCACTGCCGCCGATCTGCTGGCGAGCGATGCGGAGGCGCTGAGCCGATTTTGGCAAGACCCGATTCGGCATCCGCCTCCCGGGGGAGAGTCCCTGTCCGCCCTCCGGCGCCGAACGCTGCGCGCCTGGGATGCCGTCGTAACGTGCTATCCGGGCCAGCAGGTCCTAGTGGTTACGCATGGCGGCCCGATGCGAGTGATCCTGTGTCACGCTATGGGCCTAGCGTTGCAGCAGTTTCTCGAGATCGAGGTTCCCCACGCGGCGTTTTATCGGCTGAGAGTTTACCCAGGGCCCGAGGTCCTCATGGCGCCCCGGGCCGTCGAGCGTATAGGCCCAAGACCATGAAGGGCCTCATACCGTTGCTTGTCGCCCTGCAATTTTTGACGCGCCTGCCGGTGCGCCTGTCCGCGCCCATTACGGACTCGGACCGCGGCCGATCGCTGCTGTATTACCCGCTGGTCGGATTGATGCTGGGGATTATGCTGGCGGTGATCGCCGGGGCGTTCTGGGGCCGCGGGTCGATGCTCGGCGCCGCGATTGTGCTGGTGGTCTGGGTGCTCGTAACGGGCGGCCTGCACCTGGATGGATTGGCCGACAGTGCCGACGCCTGGGTGGGAGGGCAGGGGAACCGCGAGCGCAGCCTGGCCATCATGAAGGACCCGTATTGCGGTCCGGCCGGTGTCGTAGCGCTCGTCGTGGTCCTGTTATTGAAATTTTCCGCCTTGGAGGCACTATTGGCACGGCACGACGGGCTCTCTCCCGCGATTGCGCCGTTCATAGGCCGTGCCGCCCTTACCGGCCTGTTCCTGACCACACCCTATGTACGGGTGGGCGGCTTGGGGGAATCTCTAGCCCGCTATTGCCCGCGCGGGCCGGCGATCGTCGCGGTACTGGGCACGGCCGCATCGGTCCTGCTTTTTGGCGGCACGCGGGGATGGTGTGCGCTGGCCGCTACCGGTGTCACCTTTGCCGTGCTGCGTGCCTTAATGCTGGTGCGGCTCGGTGGTGCGAGCGGTGATTCCGCAGGCGCGACGGTCGAGATCATCGAGACCGCAGTCCTGGTAAGCGGTGCGATGTATTGGATTTATTCCGGCGACGGTATTTAGCACGTTACTTATTGCGCAGTTCCAGCACGACGCCGTCACGCATGAGGTTAACCCGGTTCAGAAAGGAATTGCCCAGCAAGGTCTGGGTTGGAAAGTCGCGGTCGACCACGCTGGCCGGTACGTCATGGAGCTCGATATCCCCCACGCGGACCTTGTTCAGCATCACGTGGAAGGTGCGTACGATTCCGGACGCGGTAGTGCTGGTGCTCTCGGTGCCCGCGATACGGAAATCGATCCCCAGGCGCCGCGCCTCGTTGCGGTTCATGGCAATCAGGGTTGCCCCGGTATCGACCATGAAATGCGCCGGTAAGCCGTTAATGTAGCCATCTGCGCTATACATGCCCGCGGCATCCGGCAGGATACGCACGGTAACCTTAGCTGCGGCCTTGGTAAAACGGTTACCGATGTGGCCGCCTAAGGCGTAGGTCGCTTGCTTACCATCCATCTCAATGACAGCCGCCTGGCTGTCCGAGGCAATGAGGCGCAGTCCCTCCGGACTGGCCGTACCCACGGTCAGGACCCGTTGCTTCCCATTCACCTCGACGACCGCCTTGCCCTTGAACAGTCCGACAATGTGAAGCTTGTCCTTGGCCTGTACGGTTGCGCACACTGCCAACAGCGCCAGCAACAGGGGTCGATTCAACTGCCGGATAGCAAGCATTAACGCGGTCCTCCGAGGGTATGAAAAGGAAAAGTGTCAAGGCCGGTTAGCGGCAAGAGGCTAGTTGGGGTTTACGGAGGGCGTATGGTTATCATTACCTGATATTACATAATATACATTATACGCTGTAGCTCAATGAGGATCGACGGCAATGGATAATCCGCCAACTCTGCGGCCCGCCACTTGCGGCGTATCTTCGCTTGCATCGATCATGACGCCTTTAAAGCCGTTACCGGACCCTGGCTCAAACGTAGATTAAAGTGCTGCCCCATGCTCCATGAAGATCTCGCCAAGGAATTCCCGCATTCCGAAGGTCTCGTCTATCTGAACCACGCCGGGGTCGCGCCTTGGCCGCGCCGGGCGGTCGAGGCCGTCCAGCGCTTCGCCGATGAGAATCTCGTTCAGGGTGCGCTGGACTACGCGAGATGGCTGACCACCGAGGCGCACGTACGCGAACAGTTGCGTGAACTCATCAACGCCGCCTCGGCCGATGATATCGCCTTGCTCAAGAACACCTCTGAGGGTCTATCCTTCGTCGCCAATGGGATCGACTGGCGCCCTGGAGATGTCATCGTCAGTTGCGATGAGGAGTTTCCCAGCAACCGCATCGTCTGGGAGGCATTGCAGGCAAGCGGCGTCGAGCTAAGAACCGTAGGCATGGATGGGGCCGACCTCAGTCCCGAGGAGGCGTTGATCAGGGCCTGCGCCGCGCGGACGCGCATGCTGGCCGTGAGCTCCGTGCAATACGCGAGCGGACTGCGGCTGGACCTGTCGGTACTGGGGCGCTTCTGCGCCACCCGCGGCATCGTGTTCTGCGTCGACGCAATCCAGAGTCTGGGCGCATTCTCAATGGACGTACGAGCCAGCCGGATCGATATCGCCGTAGCCGATGCACACAAGTGGCTGCTCGGCCCGGAAGGCATCGCCTTGTTTTACGTGAGCCCACGCATCCGCGAGCGACTCGCACTCAGCGAGTACGGTTGGCACATGCGCGAGACGCACACGGATTACGACGATCCGCAATGGCAACCGGCGCGCTCGGCGCGGCGCTTCGAGTGCGGCAGCCTGAACATGATCGGTATCCATGCCTTATCCGCGAGCCTGTCGCTATTGCTCGAGATAGGTGCCGATGCCATTCAAGAAAAGATCTTGAGAAATACATCACTACTTATTGAATTATTTAAAAATAACATTGCGTTTTCCATGCTCAATCGTCGCCCCCTACCCTATCAATCCGGGATCGTGAGTCTATGCCATCCCGGCATCGGCGCCCAAACGCTATGCCAGCGCCTGAGGCAGCAGGGGGTGATCTGTGCCGTGCGCCGCGGCGCGCTCCGTTTGTCACCCCATTTCTATATCAATAATAATCAGTTAGAGCGAGTATATGATCTGTGTGAGAAGCTATGATCCGGGCCTGTGGCCGCGGGCCGGGATAATGTCCCGTGTTTTTCCTGGGAATTGCTGAGTTGCTCGGCGCGCAAAATATAGAATGTGCATTATGGATAATATATAACTATATGTATTATAATATTAAATGTATGTCATGTGATGCTACGAGCGGGGATATCGGACAAGTTCCAACCTCCCCGTCCCGCTTTAATCCAACTACGATTAGATTAGGGTAGGATCATAAATGCACCTATCCTAGCCACATTGAAGTGTTGGCCTTGAGTCGGAGAATCTATGACCACGTCGGGAAACAGTAATGCTCACGGCGATTCGCAAGCGCGCTTTCGGGAATCGCTCACGGCCTTTACCAAGGAACACCGCGCCCAGCATTGGGAAGGCCGCTTTAGTGATTTCCTCGAGCAGGTTTTACCTCAGAACCCGCAGCGCTTTACGCGCAACAGCCACCAGTACGTCTGGGACATGCTGCGCCATTCCGTGTGCAAGAAGCGCGAGGCGCAGGGCGAAGAACAGGCGATCCAATATCGCTTGTTCGCCGAAGAGCTGTACGGTATCGACGACGCGCTGGAACGAGTCGCGGATTACTTCAAGGCGGCTAGCGCGGGCTCCGAGGTCGGTCGGCGCCTGCTACTGCTGCTCGGGCCGCCCTCGGGCGGAAAGTCTACGCTGGTCATTTCGATGAAACGCGGCCTGGAGGAATACAGCCGCACGGAGGATGGGCCGATCTATGCCGTCAAGGGATGCCCGACCAACGAAAATCCGCTGCACCTCGTCCCGCATAGTCTGCGCGGCAACTTCCGCGACACCTACGGGGTGGAGGTGACGGGGGAGATCTGCCCCTATTGCCGCATGCGGCTCGAAGAGGAATTCAGGGGCGACTTCATGCAGATCCCGGTGCAGAGGATATTCATCTCCGAGGCCGGGCGTATCGGCATCGGCACCTATGCGCCACACGACCCGACCACCGCCGATATTGCCGATCTGGTCGGCTCCGTGGATCTCTCCAAGGTCAGTAAATTCGGCGACGAGGGCGATCCGCGCGCCTGGTCCTGGTCGGGGGCGGTGTATGCCGCGAGCCGCGGCGTGCTGGAGATGATCGAGATCCTCAAGGTCAAGCGTGAGTTCCTGTATCTGCTGCTGACGTTGACCCAGGAACGAAACGTCAAGGTATCGCGCTTTCCTCTCATCTATCTCGACGAGACGATCCTCGCCCATACCAATCTGGCCGAGTTCCACAAGTTCTTGCAGGAGCGGGAGAATGAGGCCCTGCTGGACCGCATGGTGATCATCAAGGTCCCGTACACGCTGTCCTACAAAGACGAAGGACGCATCTACACCAAGCTCATCTCCGCCGCGCCGAACTTCCGCTACGTGCACCTCGATCCGCACGCCTTGCCGGTAGCGGCGGTATTCTCCGTGCTCACCCGCTTGCACAAGCCGGAGCGCGAGGGGCTGGACCTGTCCAAGAAGGTGCACATCTATGCCGGTGAGGACGTCGAGGGAATAAATCTATCCGAGGTCGATCGCATCCACGGCGAGACGCCGGAGGAAGGCATGTCCGGGGTCAGTCCCCGGTTCGTGGTCAATGCCCTGTCCAAGGCCATCAGCAAGAGCGAGGCGCAAAGCCTCACCAGCATGGAGGTGCTGCTTGCGCTCAAGGACGCGATCGAATTCGACGCGCGCATGGACGCCAAGCAGAAGCGCCAATGGCTGGATTTTCTGGTCATCGCCCGCAAGGACTTCTACAACCGTTGGGTCAAAGCGGACGTGCATAAGGCGCTATTCGCCTCCTTCGAGCAAGAGGCGCAGGCCCTGCTGGATAAGTATCTCGATGAGGTCGAGGCGATGCTCGATCACCGCGAGATCGTCGATCCCATCACTGGCGAGCGGCGCGCGCCCGACGAGCGCTTTCAGCGTTCCGTCGAGGAAAAGATCAATATCTCCGAATCCGGCAAGGTGTCGTTCCGCCAAGAGGTGGTGCGCAAGGCCATGGTCGCCTATAAACAGGGCGAAAGGTTTACCCTGGACAGCCACGCGCGCCTGCATGAGGCGATAGAGCAATACCTGTTCGAGGAACGGCGCGACGTGCTGCGGCTGGTGACCTCCAGCTCGCGGCCGGATGACGACGCCAAGCAGAAGATCTCTGCCGTGCAGCGCCGGCTGGTGGATGAATACGGCTACGATGAGCACAGTGCCAAGGAGGTGCTGAATTATGTCACCACGCTGCTGTCCCAAGAATGACACGGCAATCGCGAGGCCCGGCGGCGCGTTAGACAACAGGGCTATAGGCTAGCCAAACCTATTTTGAGATTTATGCACTTTGACTACTTGCTCCCTCGACCCGGGAGAGGGTTAGGGTGAGGGGATTGTATCCCCTCATCCTAGCCGACTCCCGGAGGGAGTAGGGACTTTGCCTGCTGAGGCAGATGAAGTTATTCAAGCGGTTTTGTCCAACAGTTGAGGCGCAAGACCCTATCCGTTATGACAGAGGATCGCGATCACGGCACAGCGCCCGAGGGCGCTTGGTATGACCTCTTTTCGCGTGGCGCGCGTGACTGGTTGCGTCATAACGAGAAGGTCCGTGACAGCGTGCACAAGCGCCTCCCCGAGATCATTGCCGGCTCGGATGTCATTTCCCGTCCGGAGAACCGCACGGTGCACGTTCCGGTTCGATTCCTTGAGCATTACCGCTTTCGGCTCCGTGAGCGGGACAGCGAGAGCGGCGCCGGCCAGGGACCGCCGGGGCAGCTCAAGCCTGGAGATCTGATCCGCCCCGGACAGAGACCGCTCGATGGCCGCGAGCGCGGGGCCGGCAACGAGCCCGGCGGCGTTGAGCTGCTTTTGGAGCTGAAGATCGATGACATTGTCGATTGGCTTTGGGAAGCCCTGGCACTGCCGTTCCTCGAGCCCAAGCCCGGTGACATGCTGGTCGAGGAGGACTGGGTACGCGAGGGTTGGGACCGGCGCGGCGTGCGCTCGCGCCTGGATCGCCGCCGCACCATGAAGGAGGCCATCAAGCGCCGCTCGGTACAGCGCGATGGCCCAGACTTCGCCAACGAGGACCTGCGCTTTCGCCAGCTCGCCAGGCGCCGGCGGCCCGCGACCAGCGCCGTGGTGTTCTTTGTGCTGGACGCCTCTTCGAGCATGGAGGAGGACGACCGCAGGCTCGCCAAGACATTCTTCTTCTGGGCCTTGCAGGGGCTGCGGCGCCAGTACGCGCGGATCGAGAGCGTGTTCATCGCCCATACCGCGGTTGCCTGGGCGTTTTCCGAGGAGGATTTCTTCAGGGTCACGGCCCAGGGCGGTACGCAGGCGTCCTGTGCCTTTCAATTGGCGATCGAGATCCTTAACCAACGCTACAACCCCGCGCGTTACAACGGCTACCTCTTCTATGCCTCGGATGGGGACAACTTCATCGAGGATCGGGAGCCTGCCGAGGCGGCCTTGCGGCAGCTCGGCACCCTGCTCAACTTCCTCGGCTACGTCGAGGTCTGCCATACGGCCGGAGACGCCCTGGATACGCAGATGGGGGTCCTGATGGAGGGCCTGGCACGCGATGGCCTGCCGATCGCGAGCTTTCCCCTGGCGCGGCCCGAAGACGTCTGGCCCGGCATCAAACGCTTTTTTCAACATCAGACCGGGCGCGAGGCCGCTTGAGGATGACCGGCCCCGGGGGCTATCACGTACAGATCGAGTCACTGGCCCGCGATCTGGGTCTGGATTTCTTTCCCATCGAAGTGGAGGTCGTGCCGCCCAGCTTCATGATGGAGGTCGCCGTGTACGGACTGCCCGTGCGCATGCCGCACTGGTCATTCGGCCTACGCTACATCTACCAACTGGTGCAGCATCGGATGGGCTACTCGCGCATCTTCGAGGTGGTGTTTCCCGGCAACCCGGGGCGCGCTTATCTCGCCAACACCAACACCCCGCAAGAGAACAACCTGGTGCTTGCCCACGTCCTCGGCCATGCGGATTTTTCCAAGCACAATCTGCTTTTTCAACGCGCCCAGCAGCAGGTCGGGTTTCACGTCGTCGAGCTGGCGGCGGCGCACGCCCACCACATCGACCAGGCCATCGCCCGACACGGCCAGCAGCGCGTCGAGGCGGTGCTGGACGCGGCCCTGGCGCTGGAACAGCACATCGATGAGCACCGGCCGCTCGCACGCGCGCCGTACCCGCAGACCGAGCCCCCGGCGGAACCACACCGCGTTGCGGGTTTTCAGAAACGCTTTCAGGCGCTGCCCGGTGAAGACGAACTGCAGGCCTCCACGCTGGAGCACGTACGGGTCTCGCTCCCGCCGCATCCCGAGCTCGATCTGCTATGGCTCATCGCGCATTATGCGCCGGAGCTGGAGGACTGGGAGCGCGACATATTCCTCGCGGTGCGCGAGGAATCGTTTTATTTTCACCCGGTCTTCTCCTGCCACATCATGAACGAGGGCTGGGCCTCGTATTGGCATGCGCGGCTACTGCGCGAGGCGCGTTTCCTGCCAAGCACCGATTATCTCGATGCGCTCAAATCGCATTCGGACGTGGTGCGGCCCTATGCCAGCGACAATCAGGTGGCGCTCAGCATCAATCCCTATCACTTGGGGTTCGTGATGTGGGACCGGATGATCGAGGCCCACGGCCTGGAAAAGGCCCGGCGCATCATGTGCGAGGAGGACGATTTCTCCTTCATTCACAATTATCTGGATGCCGAGCTGGCGCGCGATCTCGGCCTGTTTGCCTTTATTAGCAAGCGTAATGGCGAGGTGCGGGTAGCCGATTGGAGCATCGAGTCGGTGCAGGAGAATATCCTCGCACAGCGCTATCACTTCGGCGCGCCGCGCATCGCCGCCGCCCGGATCGGCATCGACGGCAGCCTGGACCTTCAGCACGATCACCTGGCCGACGGGCGCGGCCTGGACCTGGAATACGCCCGCAAGGTCTTGGGTTACATCCAATCGATATGGCGGCGGCCGGTGGTGCTGAATACCGTCGATAGCCGCGAGCGCGACATCGTGTTGAAGGTCGGGGGACCGAGCTAGGGGTCAGTCTAGCGGCTGTGCTCGACGGGGCGACAATTGCGCCGTTGGGACTTGCGCATTCTTCTCCCGCCCCGGCGGGTCTCCTCACTCCTTGTCGCCCCTACCCTACCCGCTCCTCGCGCGTGGCGCTCGCCGTTATGGTCACGCAATGGACCGATCGACGGATCGACGCCAACACGGCAATCGCGATTAAGATCACACCATGCGCAACGCCACGATCACGCTCACGATCGGTACGCAAAAAGGCCTGTTCATGCTGCGCGCCGGGCACGAGCGCGAGCATTGGGAAATCGATGGCCCCTACGTCGCCGGCTATGCGGTCGCGCATGCCTGGCTGGATGCCCACGATCCCGACGTCGGCTACGCAGCGGCCAATCATCCGGTATGGGGGGCGCATATCTACCGCAGTGCGGACAGCGGGCGCAGCTGGCAACCCTTGCGTAACACGCCTTGCCACGCCCCGGGAGTCCATGCGCAGCCGATCGGGACGTTGTGGTTCCTCACGCTAGGCCATCCCGCACAGGGGCGGCCGCTGTATGCGGGCATCGATCCGCCGGGCCTGTTCGTCAGCCATGATCGCGGCGGGCACTGGGAGGCCGTGTCCGGGCTCAACCGGCATCCGACCCGTCCGCAATGGGAGCCGGCGCGAGGCGGATTCGCCGTGCATTCGATCTATCCCGATCCGAGTGACGCACAACGCCTGTATGCGGCGGTCTCGGCCGGCGGTGCGTTTCGCACCGACGATGGCGGCAGCAGCTTTACCCCCATCAATCGCGGCGTGCGGGCGGAGAATCTGCCTAACGCCAATCCCGTGGTGGGTCACAATATCCATCGCCTGCTGGTGCATCCGGCACGGCCGAGCCGACTCTACCGGCAATGTTACAACGGGGTCTACCGCAGCGACGATCGCGGTGAGACCTGGGTCGAGATCACCCATGGCCTGCCCAGCGATTTCGGCTATGCCATCGTCAGCCACCCGCGCGATCCCGATACGGTATTCGTGGTCCCGGAGGAGAGCCAGCAGATGCGTGCGGTGGTCGCCGGGCGCCTGCGCGTGTACCGCAGCCGGGACGGGGGCGCGAGCTGGAGCGCCTTGAGCGCAGGATTGCCGCAGCGCCACGCCTACGTCAGCGTGCTGCGCGAGGCCATGGCCATGGACAGTTGCGATCCCCCCGGCGTCTATTTCGGCACCTCTGGCGGGCACCTGTTCGCAAGCCGGGACGCCGGAGAATACTGGGAGCTGATCGCCGGGTTTCTACCGCGCATCCTGTCGGTTCAGGCCGTGAGTCTCGATTAGTATGGGGCTCATCGTAGCTTGCATACCGGGCACGGCATCGTCTGCCTGGTCGGGGCCGGCGGTAACAAGACCACGCTATACCGGCTGGCGATGGCCCATCCCGGCCCGTAGGGATCAGTGCCACGGTGCACATCCCCCCCACCCAAGGGTCTCGATGTGGCGCTGGCCATCGCGGACTCTGCGGCACAATAAGGCGCGTATGCGCCCCATCCGACTTGACCAATGCGACATCAAAGGCCGCGCTCCGATGGATCTCCTCGGCCACGAATCCCGCATACCGTCCGGCTTTGTTTGAGGACCGGGAAAAAACTTTCCTGCGCGCGCGTTCTCGCCGGATTTGATCCAGTACCGTCATCCCGGTGGTCTCGATCCTTGCCCTGGGACAACCGCTGTCCGAGCGCATGGCCCAGCGCGTAGCGGCGATCACGTCTGTGACCGGCGCCGTTCCGGCGAGCGTCGTCACCGTCGAGCACATCGCCCGGTTGCTGGCCTCGGAGTAGGCAGGTTTGAAAGGCGTGGGCGCGACGGTCGTCCGGCTGATCAATATCGTGGACGATACACGCCGGATTGCTAGCCCATCTTTCTCGTGCGCCGTGCAAAAGCGCGGTCTTTCAGCGGGCGCGAATCCCACCCGGCAACTTGCGCTCCAGCCGCGGAACCTGTCAATGAAAATGAGATACCGGCGTTCGGATATTACGCTCTTGCCCCAGGGCTCTGCCGGCGCATGTGCCGGGGGTTGGGGCGGTGGGTTGATCCAGACGGCCGGGGGCAGGGGCTCGGGTGTGGGAGGCCTGTGCGCAACAAATAGGGCTGCTCGGTGCGGATGCTATAATGCTTCAAACGCAGCCGCTCGCGGACCTGGTCCAAGAGTCGGGGATTGGGGCTCATCCGGTTGAGATCTAAAATAAGGCGCGGTTCACGTATTCAGGTTGGTCGAGGATATTCTGTGTGCGTTCTATTTGTTCGATGCAACCGGGCGGCCAGAAAAGGAACCGCTTGGCGTGATAGACTCGGAAATGTCTGCATTCCATCATCAACGCGTCGCTTCTCGTTTCCGACTTCCGTGTTCTTCCAACTTCTCGAAATGATGGAGCCGAAGGCGTTCTGCAACGTCCCGCTTGACGGATCAAAGACCCGCTTGGAATTTACCGTCACGTTCCCACCCGCGCACCTATGGGTGGTTTCAGACGGTCGCCGGCGTGACATCCAGCGCGTCATTATCAATGGGCTAATTTCTTATCAGTCTAGTCTGTCCGTTGGAAAACGGACAGCATTACCTCTACTCAACTGCCTGCGGGGAGACTATTCAGCACACTATCTTCAGAACAGAAGTAATGGATGTGCACGTGCGGTTTGATCATCAATCCACAGGTACTGGATGTGGCCATGTCTCAGCCACGTTCTTGCCGAGGAATGACTTACCGGAAGCCCAACCAGAGCCTGGAGCGTACGCGGACAAGCCGTGCCGCTCAGGCTAGTCGTTGCCATATTCGTAGACTGGAGTACATGTTATGGAAAAGCAACTTACGGCTATCATCGAGCGTGAGGGAGATGGCTATGTTTCGCTCTGCCCTGAGCTGGACATTGCGAGCCAGGGCGGCACTATCGAAGAGGCACGCGATAACCTTCGAGAAGCTCTTGAGCTTTTTTTTGAATCCGCTTCGCCTGACGAGGTCAAGCAACGTTTCCACGAAGAAGTGTACGTAACGCGGGTGCCCGTTGTCGTTGG
>JBOIDW010000338.1:0-1575 GCA_050740655.1 Gammaproteobacteria bacterium
GGGTGAGAATGGTCCGGCGCCGAGCAATCGAACCTCGCTCGAACACGCTATAAGACGTGCGCCCCAACCAGTCGGCTTGCGCCGGCGAACTTGGTAGGGACGGACTCGACCCATCGCCGTGCCTCCCAGCCCTACAAAACTTTTTGTTAGCCGGCGCCTCCATCCTCGAGCGCGTAGGCGCGTCCCGGAGTGTCGGCGCTGGTCGGCTGGCCCGAACCTTCGGGGTGAAGAATCTCAGCGGGGGCACAGGGCAAGGTTGAGATTCTTCGGACCTGCGGGCCTCAGAATGATAAAACAACGGAGGGAGCTCCCGTCGGTTGAGGCTAGGGGACTACTCTTTGTAGGGCCAGGCGCCGACGACAGCCGCCACTAGAGCAATGGGTAGGTGTGCGGCCACAGGTCCCACGAGTACTTCTAGTGGAACGGCCCCCAACGCGGCCCAGAAAGCATCAACCCAACTGCCGTAGAACCACAAGGCAAACCCAGCCACGGCGGCGGTCTTCGGCCCCGGCCCGTAGCGCGGACGGATGGCCGCGTAGAGCCACATGGTCGAGATCCCCAGCACAAGGGGCGAGATCATCACGATTCCGCGCAAACCAGGGCTGGTTCCCGGAATGTGGTGGCCACCCGGCAGCGTTGGCGGAATGTCGTGGCCACCCGGTAGTGCTAACAAGAAATCTCTCCCGACGAGAGGAAGTGCAATCGCATACAGCACGCCCCAAACCGCGCCCGCCAACAACCCGCAAAGAACAACTCGTCCCCAGTTAATGTTTCCCATCTTGCCCTCCTGCGCGATGGATCACGCTTCCGCTCATTCCCTACGTCCGGATAACGCTCGCCTTCAGCACCGCCGAGGAGCGGAGCGACGAGGGAACCGCAAGCGTAGCTTGCGGCGGTCGGCTGCAAGGCGTTGTTGGGCGGCTGCGTCACTTAGATACTCCGCGTGTCACGCCAGGAGGCAGTCGCCAGCGCTCGGCCGCGAGATCGCGGCCATGCTGGGAAATCTCCCATCGATGCCCCTCGTGATCCAGCACACGATAGGTCCGACCGCCCCAGAATCCGTCCTGCGGCCCGGAGATGATTTTGGCCGCTTCGGCTTTCGCGCGCGAAGTGGCGGTCGATGTCCTCGACGTAAACCTTCATCATTAAACCTGACGCTGCGGCCCCTGGAGCATCCCGCCAAGTCTCATCCGGGGTTGAGATATTAAAGAGGCTGTCTCCAACCTCGATCCAGGTCATACTACCGCCCGGCCACGTCAGTCGCGCCTCTGCGCGTTCGCGAAAGCCGAAGACGCACTCAAGCCATTCGACCGCGCGAGGTATATCCGCATAAGTGATCGACGGCACGATATCTGGGGCCTCCCACATCTCTTTGTTTGCCATTCGCACCTCCGCTCATTGATGAGCCGCCCAACGTCAAGCTAACCGGGCGCGGCCCGGCCAGCTTTGCAACGACCAAACGAACCCGGATGGCCGCGCTCCGGTTGAGCGGCATGTTAGGCTGCCCCGAGGTTTGGAAAATCAACGGTGCCCGCACATACCACCCCACCCAAAGCGCTCGAATTGGACCACCGG
>JBOIDW010000339.1:0-18558 GCA_050740655.1 Gammaproteobacteria bacterium
ATATAGCCCCGGTGCTTATCTGCCAACGGACCAGACCTGAAAACACGACCAAAATAATCTGAGGCAAGACTCAAGCACTGTTCCGCATCCAAGTGGCTTAAGGCTGCCAAAACGGGAAGGACAACACGCCGCTCTTTGTCTAATGACATTTTTATGTGCTGCGCGCAGCTAGCGGCAGAAGACTGATGCTTGATTCGGAGCAATGCTAAAAAAACCTGATCCCTCCATTCGTCTCCTTGGTTTAGGTTTTCTAGCAAATAGGTAAGCTGATCTCCAAGGTGTGATGGGTTTTCTTGAACAAGGACTTCAACAGCTACCCCCCAGAGCGTCCTGTCTTGATTAGCAACAAACTCAAGTAAAACATTCCATAAAAGTTCACGGCTTTTCGCGTCAAGCTCTTTCACCCATTTCTTGATAGATTTGACAAGCGCATATCCACCATCGCCATCATCGCGATGAGCGACGTCCACATTCCGCAAATGTTGGATGATATCTGAACGGATCATTTTATTCTCGTTACATTTTCTAGCGGAATCGGACCGTCGACAAGGATTTCCGTTCCGCCACCACCGCGATTGAAGACATTTCCAGTCACACGCCGCTGTGGTATGACCCTTGATGCATCAAGTCCTTCGGTAGAGATCTCAAATACAGCACTTGCTGTGTTTTTCTGTGGAAGAGCAAGCTCTATCTGCGCCTGAAGCGGGCTAAGGTTTCCATTCGGTGTGAGATAAGTCGTCCTCCCAGGAAGACCTAGTTGCGATTTCTCTATTAACGAACCAGTAGCATCATCTGTATAATGATAAAGTTTCGATGGGGGGGTCCTTTACCACCTTCCCCGCATCGCCGAGCGCATCCACGGCTTTCCCAGCACCTTTGATTGCCCTACGCAGCCGGTAGGAATGGAATCGCGGTCGCCAAGGCGTCGTAGGCGAGTCCCAGGCCGTTACCAAGCGAAGGATCGTTCTGGAAGGCGTGGGCACTGAGGCCGAGGCTGATGATATCGAGCGCAGTCTCGGCCGCCCGCCCATCGGGATCCACGTACTTGTAGGGGTTGTTATTCGCGTAGGCGTAGCGGTTGAAGGACTGGGGGTTCGATGCATCGAAACCTGCGGGATCGATCGCGAGGAAGCGGCCTATCCGGGCGTCGTACCAGCGAGCCCCGAAGTTCTGGATCCCGAGGTCGGGCTCTTCGAACTTACCGGTGTAGCCGGGCTCGTTCGGGGCCTCGCCGGTAATCTCTTCACCGTAGGGCGTATACGACCTGCGCCAGACCACCTCGCCGCGCTGGTTGGTCGCGAAGATGGGCGAGCCGAGGGCGTCGTTGTGGTAGTGGATGACGCGCTCCACGGCCTGGGCGCCGGAGACGAAGAGGGTGAGGAGGACGCTGAGCAGCAATCGCGTGAGTATGGTCATATGTTCAGTCCTTTGTATCTGCTTAATGGACAAGGCAGGTTCCGGCGACCACACCGTAGTTCTTAATGCAGCCTTTGATCTCCAACATCTCCGGCAGCTTCGGAATCGCAGTCATTTCATTCGACTTCTGCTCAGCTGGCCCAGCACTAACCCATTGGTACTGCCCCAGGCACTGACCCTATGCGTCGCTTGCTTACCCCGAGACCGGTTGAACGAACGCCGTACCGTCTTGCCATCCATGGCCACCACCGCCCCCGTGCTCACTGACCGCCATCACCCACTCTAAAGCATTCCTGCCGTCTCTTCGCCGATCACCGCGATATCACCCGCGGTATCGTGTCATCTGCCGCTATGCCATGCGCCAACGAAATGAATTGTCTGAGCGACGCAAGCTTCGCTTGCCCCTATTGCCGGATCCCCTCCCACGCCTCGGCACCACTCAAAACCGCGCAAAATAGACAACACAATGATGTCCTCCAACCGATGTTTCTTGTACCGCTCTATCCTTGGATCTCTGAACCTCGCAAAGTACTCTATGATCGATGATCGATGCGCCTATCGGTCGCCCCCTTGGAATCACACTCAATGAATGCCTACTCGATCATACATAACAGCCTGTTGTCAATAGGTTTTCACGCGCGGAGATCGGGCCGTGGCGGACCGCATAATCTAGATTCACGAGCATGCACTGGCTGATCGCGCGCTGGCGGGACGCTCCGCTATACCTGCGTATCGTCCTCGCCTTGGGTCTGGGTGCGGCGCTCGGGCTGGTGATTGGACCAGTGGCCGCCGGCCTCGCCTATCCCGGGCAGTTGGTTCTGCGGCTGCTGGGCGCCCTGGCACCGCCGCTCATCTTATTTGCCATCATCCATGCTCTGATGAGCACCGAGCTGCGCGGCGGGCTCAGTCTGAGACTCGCGGGCCTGCTGCTGCTGAATACCTTGGTGGCCATCGGCATCGGTCTGCTGGTCGCCAATCTCCTGCAGCCGGGCGCGGGGGCGACCCTATCCATCCCGAGCGCGCCGGGCGGCACGGGCACCGGTGCGAATCCCTGGACGGCGTTACTGGACAATATCCCCAAGAGCCTGCTGGGACCGCTAGGCGACAACGGTAGGGTGCTGGGGGTCATCCTGCTGGCCGTGGCCTTCGGGGTCGCCCTGCGCGGCGAGCGCGAACGGCGGCTGGGCTCGGTACAGGACCTCGTGGAACTGGGTTTCATTTGTTTGCGGCGCATTCTGATGTGGGTCATCGCGCTGGTGCCGCTGGCGGTATTCGGGATCGCGGCCAGCCTCGTCGGGACGCGCGGCTTCCAAGACTTCGCGGCACTCGGCTGGTTTGTCCTGAGCGTGCTGGCTGCGCTCCTGCTGCAGGCCATCTATTACCTGGCCCGCATCCGCTACGGGTCCTGGGTGCGGCCGTGGGCGGTGCTGCAGGGGATGCGCGACGCGCTCACCATGGCCTTCTCCACCGCCAGCTCGACCGCCACCATGCCGGTGACCTATGCCTGTCTGCGCGAACGGGTCGGGCTGCGTGAGCGATCCGCGACGCTGGGGGCCTTCGTGGGGGCGAACTTCAACAACGATGGTACGGCCTTGTATGAGGCGATGGCGGCGCTCTTCATCGCCCAGGTCACGGGCATCCAGCTCCCGTTCGAAACGCAACTCATGCTGGTGCTGACCAGTGTCGTGGCCTCGGTAGGGGCGGCGGGGATCCCCGAGGCCGGACTGGTCACCATGACCCTGGTGTTCACTGCGGTCGGGTTGCCGGTGGAGTACATCGGCGTCCTGCTCACCGTTGATTGGTTCCTCGACCGCTGCCGCACGACCATCAACGTGATGGGCGACGTCAACGTGAGCTGCCTGCTGGACGGACGCCAACCGCAGGCCGCCCCATGCGCCTCCGAACCGCTCTAGTCGTGCGCGTGAGCTCGACCATGCCGCGGTGACGCGAAGCTATCCGCCGGCGCATGCCCCGCCGATCGGATTTGTCCCCATGCCGGTACCAAGTAGGCAGGGTCGGCGCGATGGGATCAATAGGGGTTCCGTCGCCGGGATCAAAACCGTTAGCGGTGCCGCAGCAATACGTACACCGCCCCCGTCGAGCCGTCTACGGGGCGGGCCGAACAAAAGGCCAGGATCTCCTCGCGCTGCTGCAACCAGAGATTGAGTTTGCCCTTGAGGACCGGCCGCTTTTGGTACGAGCGATTGCCTTTCCCGTGGATGATCAGCACGCAGCGCAGGCCGCTGTTGCGCGCCTGTCGTAAGAACTCGCTCAGGGCCGATTTGGCCACCGCTACGGTCATGCCGTGCAGGTCGAGCTGCGCTTGAACGCTCAACTCGCCGCGCCGCAGCCGTCGGAGGAGCCCTGCACGCACGCCAGCCGCGAGATAACTGATCTCCTCGCCGGTCTCTAGCTCGTACCACTCGTCCGGGGCCTCCAGCAGCGCTTGCATCACCCGCTGCTCGTCTAGCCGTTTTTGCAAGGGGATGGGCTCGGCCTTGCGGCATGGCGGGGGAGGGCGGCGCGCCGTTACCGGCTTGACGGGTCCCACCGTTTGGCGAAACAGCGCGATGTCACTATCGGATGGTTTGCTAATCGCGGCCATGTCGTACATTCTTACTGTTGCGTCACGGAATATCGAACGCCCACCCACGAGAATATATGAGCCTGATACGGTTTGGCAAAATTTCCCGTGTAATCCAGGCCTTTGGCGCGTTCACCGCGTGTATCGGCGGTGTTGCCGGCGCTGCCGCCCTGCACGCGCCCCACTGGGCTGCCCAACGCCTGCCGACGCCGGGACCCAGTGACTCCATAGGCCGTTATGCCGCCGGGTGCTTGCGCGGGGCGCGCGCTTTGCCAGCCGTTGGTCCGGGCTATCGCGTGGTGCGGCGTCACCGGCATCGGTATTTCGGGCATCAATCGCTGCTCGATTTCATTCGGGCGCTGGGCCGGCAGTCTCTAGCGCAGCGCCTGGGGACACTGTTGGTCGCCGACCTCAGCCAGCCGCGCGGCGGCCCCACGCCGCATGGCCACCGCAGCCATCAGAACGGGTTGGACGTGGATATCTGGTTTGCGTTCCGGGAGGAACTGGGCGCGCACGAGTTGACACGATTGGATGCCGCGGATATCGCGCCGCCATCGGTGCTGTCCCAAGGCGGCCGTGGGTTGGAGCCCAGGCGCTGGAACGTCCGTAAGGTGTCCCTCCTGCGGTTGGCCGCCGAGGACCCGCGTGTCGATCGGATCTTCGTCAACCCCGTCATCAAACGGGCGCTGTGCGCGCAGTCCTCCCCGTCACCCTGGCTACGCAAGTTGCGGCCTTGGTGGGGCCATGCCGATCACCTGCATGTGCGCCTGCGCTGTGCGCAAAGCGAGCGCCGTTGCGAGCGCAGCGAGCCGATCCCGCCCGGCAACGGCTGCGATGCCTCGCTCGCCTGGTGGTTTTCCGCCGAGGCACAAGCGGGTGGCGGCGGTGAGCCGCCGCTACCGCTACCGCGTGCCTGCGCAGCGGTACTGCAAGAATAGACACACATTAAAAGTCGATCATCGATCCACCGAGGGCAGCACATGAAACTCTATCACTTCCCGATGTCACCGAACTCCCGCTGTGTCCTGGCGGCGCTCAGCGAGCTGGGTATCGAATGCGAGCTCGAGGCCCTGGACCTCACCAAGGGTGAGCAGATGCGGCCGGAGTTCCTGCGCCTGAACCCCAACCACATGATCCCGACCCTGGTGGACGGCGATTTCGTCCTCTGGGAGTCGAATGCCATCCTGCAATACCTGTGCGGCCAACGCCCCGGCAACTCGCTGTGGCCCGGGGATCCCCGCACTCGGGCCGACATCAGCCGCTGGCAATTCTGGAACGCCGCGCATTTCGGTAGCGCGTGCAGCCTCTTCGTCTACGAGCGCTTGGTGAAGCGCTTCCGCGACCTGGGCGAGGCCGATCCGGCGGAGATCGCCAAGGGTGAGCAACGCTTTCACCGTTTCGCCCAGGTCCTGGACCAGCACCTCAAAGGCCGCCGCTGGCTGGTCGGCGATCGGCATACGCTGGCTGACTTCTCGGTCGGGGCGCCGCTGGCGCTGAGCGGGATGGCTGGATATCCGATCGCCGCATACGCGGAGATGCAGCGCTGGTACGCCGGCATCGAGTCTCTGGAGGCGTGGAAACTCAGCGCGCCGCCGGGCTAGGTTTCCGGGAATTGCATCCGCCATTGCGCGCTTCCAACGCCGGGGAGATAGTCCGCGCTCAGTCTGGTGCTTCCGGCACCTTGAAAAACCTAAGCACCTCGGGATTGGCCAGTGCCTCGAGGTTGCGCACCGGCCGGCCGTGGATCGTCTCCCGCACCGCCACCTCGACGAGCTTGCCGCTGCGGGTGCGCGGCAGGTCGGGAACCTGGATGACCTGGGCGGGCACGTGGCGCGGCGAGGCGCCGGTTCGGATCGTCTCTCGGATACGCCGGGTGAGGGCCTCGTCCAGCCGCAGACCTTCCTTTAGTTTGACGAATAGGATGATCCGCACGTCGTCATTCCGCGCCTGGCCGACTGCCAGACCCTCCAAGACCTCCGGCAGGGCCTCCAAGGGGCGATAGATCTCGGCGGTGCCGATGCGTACGCCGCCCGGATTCAAGACCGCGTCCGAGCGGCCATGGATGATCACACCGCCCTGCGCCGTCAGCTCCGCATAATCGCCGTGCGCCCATGCGCCGGGAAAACGCTGGAAGTACGCGGCGCGGTAGGCGCTGCCATC
Source organism: Gammaproteobacteria bacterium (assembly GCA_050740655.1). Lineage (GTDB taxonomy): Bacteria > Pseudomonadota > Gammaproteobacteria > JACCXJ01 > JACCXJ01 > JBOIDW01. The sequence continues at coordinate 6,161 of JBOIDW010000339.1, forward strand.
CGCGTCGTTCCAGAAGCCCACGGGCATCGAGGGGAAGGGTGCGGTACAGACCAACTCGCCCTTCTCACCGACGATGGGCTGCCCGGCGTCGTTATAGATCTCGACCTTCATTCCTAGGCCGCGACACTGTAACTCGCCGCGATAGACCGGCAGGCAGGGATTGCCCAGCGCGAAGCACGAGACGATGTCCGTGCCGCCGGAGATGGACGCCAACAGCACGTCGGACTTGACGTGGCGATAGACGTAATCGTAGGACTCGGGCGCGAGCGGCGATCCGGTCGAGAGTATGGTTCGCAGGTGTCGCAAGTCGTGCGTTGCCCGCGGCTGGACGCCGGCCTTCTCCAAGCCGGACAGGTATTTGGCGCTCGTGCCGAAGACGTTGATCGCGGCCTGGTCGGCGAGGTCCAGGAGAATCTCTGGCTTGGGGTGGAACGGCGACCCCTCGTACAGGACCAGCGTGGCGCCGACGGCAAGTGCCGATACCAGCCAATTCCACATCATCCAGCCACAGGTCGTGAAATAGAAGATGCGCTCATCGGCACGCAGATCCGTGTGCAGCACCAGTTCCTTGAGGTGCTGGAGCAGGGTGCCGCCCGCACCGTGGACGATGCACTTGGGGACCCCGGTGGTGCCCGACGAGTAGAGGATATACAGCGGGTGATCGAAGGGCAGTTGCGCGTAGTCGATCTCTGCAGCCGGCGCTTCGGCGAGTACGTCCGGATACCGAACGCCGATCGAGAGGTTCAACTCGGCCGGCCCGGTGTGCGGTACGAGCACCACGCGGCGCAGCGTCGCTAGCCGTGGGACGGCCTGCTGGACCCGCTCCAGGCAATCCAGGCGCTTGCCCTTGTAATAATAACCGTCGGCCGTGAACAAGACCTTGGGCCGGATCTGGCCGAACCGGTCGAGCAGTCCTGCCAAACCGAAGTCCGGCGAACAGGACGACCAGATCGCCCCGATGCTCGCCGTTGCCAGCATCGCGACGACGCTCTCGGGGATGTTCGGCAGGTAGCCCGCTACCCGATCGCCGGGCTGGACCCCGGTCTGCTTGAGCCATTTTGAGAGTTGCGCGACTTCCGCATACAGCGCTCCATAGCTAAGCCTGCGGGCGGGGCCCCGCTCATCGAAGGCGAGCAGGGCCGGGTGCTCGTCGCGCCGGCGGAGCAGGTTTTCCGAGAAGTTGAGCCGCGCCCCGGTAAACCATCGAGCACCGGGGAGCTGCCCAGGGTGCTCCAACACGGTGTCCCAAGGCCGCGAGGCTCGGACCCCGCAATACGCCCAGACCGCCGGCCAAAACTCCGCAGGGCGCGCGATCGACCATGCATAGAGCGACGGATAATCGTGTACCGACGGTGCATAGCGATCCCGGACGTCGGCGATGAAGCGGGTGAGATTGGCGGCTTGGACCCGTTCTGGCGTGGGGCGCCAAATCGGTATACTCATAGCCATCTCGAGCAGCGATAGCCGAATAACGGCGCTCGGCCCCTCGAGCCTGGCCGTGCCTGTTCCTGATCTGTTCTACGAACATGCAAATCATTCAAGGTGTTACGCATGTCAGCCGTCAATGACGTAGGATTCGGTATACTGTATGGTACCGCGAATACCGACCTGGCCGGTACGGTTCACCGGCAGAATCTTTCCGCGCCACGAGAGGTCGAACGCTAGCAGGAGCGGCGAGCAAACGCCATGACTGATACGGCAAGCAATCCGGCGGTGACTGACGGATTCGAATTCGTGGAATACACCGCGATCGAGACGCATGACCTCGCGCGCTTGTTCGAGCGACTGGGGTTTACGGCCGTCGCGCGGCATCGGGCCAAGGACGTGGTCCTGTACCGCCAGGGCGACATCAATTTCATCCTCAACCACGAGCCGCAGAGCTTCGCCCGCTCCTTCGCCTGCGTGCATGGCGCCTCGGTGTGTGCCTTCGCGATTCGCGTGAAAGACGCGGCCGCGGCCCTGGAGCGGGCGCTCCGCCTGGGCGCCAAGGCCCACCGTAGTCCCGTCGGTCCCATGGAGCTCAATATCCCCGCGATCCGGGGCATCGGCGGCAGTCTCGTCTATCTGGTCGATCGCTATGGCGAACGCTCGATCTACGACGTCGATTTCGTCCCGCTGGCCGGTGTGTCGGCAGCGCCCACCGGGGTCGGTTTGACGGCGATCGATCACCTGACCCACAACGTGCAAAAGGGCCGTATGGACGATTGGGCGCGATACTATGAGCGTCTGTTCGGATTCCGTGAGATCCGCTACTTCGACATACATGGCCGGAAGACCGGCCTCAAGTCCCGGGCCATGGTAAGCCCGTGCGGCAAGATCCGTATCCCCATCAACGAGCCTACGGAGCCCGGGTCGCAGATCCAGGAATATCTGCAGGCCTACCATGGCGAGGGGATACAGCATATCGCGCTCGCAAGCGAGGATATTTACAGCACGGTAGAGCAGTTGGGCGAGCGGGGTGTCCGCTTCATGGGCGTACCCGACGCGTATTACGAGGGTTTGGACCAGCGCTTACCCGGCCACGGCGAGGACGTGGCGCGATTACGTCACAACCGCATCCTCATCGATGGGGCGGACGGCGGGTGGTTATTGCAGATCTTTACCACCACCGTGATTGGGCCCATTTTCTTCGAGATCATCCAGCGCAAAGGCAATCAAGGGTTCGGGGAGGGAAACTTCCAGGCCTTGTTCGAGGCCATGGAGCAGGACCAGATGAGACGCGGGGTGCTATAGCGCTCCCCGGCACGGTCATGAAATGCACCATCAGCACCGGCACCTATTGCCGCTATCCCCTGCGGGCGGCACTCAAGCGGGGCAAGCTGGGCGGTCCCCGGTATATCGTGAGTGCTAAGGCGCTACGTTCTCTCATCGTAAGCAATGGCCAATTGGATCGTTCCACCGAAGATTGAAGGACTCGCGTCGCGACAGGCGCACGCCGATCTACCGCCGCAGACGTTTGAGCGCGAGCTGGGGAAGGAGGGTTTCTACGGACCCTCCACGCAGATGTATCATCGCCACCCGCCGACCGCGTGGGCGCACGTAGAAGGACCGCTGCGGCCTAGGGCCTTCGATACCACGAAGCTGGATACGCGCAGCAACTCGCCCTGGGAGGCGAGCCGTTTGTGCTTCAACGGACGCGTCGAGCTCCGTGTCTGGAGCACGGAAACGGCGATGGACCATTTGGTGCGCAACGGCGACGGCGACGAGTTGCTGTTCATCCACGCAGGCGGGGGCGAGCTGTACTGCGATTACGGACATCTGAGCGTCACCACCGGTGACTATTTGATGCTCCCGCGCGGTACGCTATGGCGGATCGAGACCGAACGGCCCTTGACGGTCTTGTGCATCGAGGCCGTCGGTTCCAGTTATCGGTTGCCGGAGAAGGGCATCGTCGGCGCGCACGCGGTCTTCGATCCGGCCGTGCTGGATACGCCTGCGATCGACGAGCGCTTCCGCGCGCAGCAAGACGAGCGCGAGTGGCGGGTGCGGGTCAAGCGCCGCGGCACGCTGAGCACGGTCACCTATCCGTTCAATCCGTTGGATGCCGTCGGCTGGCACGGTAGCTTGATGCCGGTGCGCGTCAATTGGCGCGCTATCCGGCCGATCATGAGTCACCGCTACCATGTTCCGCCCTCCGCCCATACCACCTTCGTGGCCGAGGGCTTCGTGGTCTGCACCTTTTGCCCGCGGCCGCTGGAGAGTGATCCCGGCGCGCTGCGCGTGCCCTTTTTTCACAACAACGACGATTATGATGAGGTGATCTTCTATCACCGCGGCCAGTTCTTCTCCCGCGACAACATCCATCCCGGTATGCTGACCCTGCACCCCAGCGGCATCACCCATGGGCCGCACCCCAAGGCGTTTCAGGTTGCACAGGAATTCAGGCGCAGCGAGACCGACGAGGTTGCCGTCATGATCGACGCGCGCGATCCGCTGGAGGTTGCCGAGCTGCCGGCGGGCGTTGAGTGGCTCGCGTACGTCGATTCCTGGAAGATGCCGCCGGCGTGAAGCTGGCCTCGCTCAAGGCGGGCGGGCGTGACGGCAGCTTGGTCGTCGTCGATAGGACGCTCAAGACCGCGACGCAGGTCGGGGAGGTCGCGGGGAGTCTCCAGGCCGCCCTGGAGGAATGGCAGGCACTGGCGCCTCGCTTGGCCGCAGTCTATGCAGCATTGAACAACGGCGAACAATCCGGGTTCTTGCTGGACTTCGCTGCGCTCGCCGCGCCCTTGCCACGGGCCTATCAATGGTTGGACGGCAGTGCCTATTTGAGCCACGTCCAGCGGGTGCGCAAGGCGCGGGGTGCCGAGATGCCGCCGAATTACTTGAGCGATCCCCTGATGTATCAAGGGAATTCCGCACATTTTCTCGGTCCGTGTGATCCGATCGCGGTGGCGGACTTAAGCGCCGGTGTCGATTTTGAGGCGGAGCTTGCGGTAGTGACGGACGACGTGCCGGCCGGGGTCACGCCACAGGCCGCGCGCGGCCATATCAATCTGCTGATGCTGGTGAACGACGTATCGCTCCGGGACCTCATTCCCGCGGAGCTAGCCAAGGGCTTTGGGTTTCTCCACGGCAAGCCGGGCTGTGCCTTCGCGCCGGTGGCCGTCACGCCGGATGAGCTGGGGGGCCATTGGGACGGCGGCAGGCTGCATCTCCCGCTGCTCACGTACCGGAACGGTGTGCCGTTCGGCCAGCCCAACGCGGGCGCAGACATGCAGTTCGACTTCCCGGCGCTCATCGCTCACGCCGCAAAGACGCGGCGCCTGCCGGCCGGCACGATCATCGGGTCCGGGACGGTCAGCAATGCGGACCCGGCGCGCGGTTGCTCCTGCATCGTCGAGCGGCGGGTGATGGAGATCCTGGAGACCGGACACGCGGTGACCCCCTATATGGGTTACGGCGAGCGAGTGCGCATCGAGATGCTCGACGCGGAGGGGCGCTCGATCTTTGGCGCCATCGAACAACAGGTCATTCCATGCCGGACCTGATCCTATATACCTATTTTCGGAGCAGCGCCGCCTATCGGGTGCGGATCGCGCTGGGCCTGAAGGGCCTGTCCTATGAGCCGCGCTTTGTGCACCTGCTCAAGTCGGGTGGCGCGCAACATGACCCGGCCTATCTCGGGCTCAACCCTCAAGGCCTGGTCCCGAGTCTGATGCACGGAGAGCTCGTACTGACCCAGTCACTGGCCATCATCGAATACCTGGACGAGGTCTTTCCGGCCCCGCCCCTGCTGCCCGCGGACCCGGTACGCCGTGCCGCTGCGAGGGCTCTAGCCCAGGTCATCGCGTGCGATGTCCATCCCTTACACAATCTGCGCGTCCGCCGCTACTTGTGTACTTCGCTCCGGCATTCCGAGGCGGAGCTGGGGGCGTGGCAGCAACACTGGATCATGGAAGGTTTGGGTGCCTTTGAGCGGCACCTCGCGAACCTAGCCTCGGCGGCGCGTTACTGTGTCGGCGATGCGCCCACACTGGCGGACCTCTGTCTCATCCCGCAGGTCTATGCCGCTAGCCGCTGGGGATGCGATCTCGGCGCACTCCGGCGGATCAATCGGGTCTATGAGCATTGCATGAGGTTACCGGCCTTTTCTGTCGCGGCCCCCGAGGCGCAGCCGGACGCCGAAGATTCATGAAGATCGTGAACATGAAGTCATCTCGACCGGCACGGGAAATGCCGCCTGTGCTATCGAGTCTAATGGCATCCACTGATTAACATATCCCCGTGTAGCACGAGCATCGCTCACGATATAGGAGTCAGCCTATGAACACCCTAGCATCCACTGAAACGCTTGAAGACTATGCCGTCAAGCACGGCTTGAGCGGCCTCAGCTTTCGTTCCATACGGGCCCTCCAAGCGGGTGTAGCCGGATACACGCTCGCGAAGGCGCAGGCCTTTATCGCCTTTCAGCAACGTATCGACGCCGAGCTGTTGCGGCACCGCATCATCACCGCGAACCCTTACACGGCGTGGTTCCGGCAAGGCCGGCAGAGCGGCGCGCAACTACGCGCCTTCATCGTTCAGTTCTCGGTCTTCTCGAATCTGTTTTTGATCGCGCAATTGCACAAGACCATCAACGCCGATTCGCTCGAAGGCATGCGCGCATCGAAGGAGATCCTGGCCAATGAAATCGGCGTGGTATTCAACGCCGGCACGCAAGCCAGGACCGCGGAGACGGCCGTCGATCCGCAGCTCGTCTCGACCGAAGGCACGGTGGAAGGCGGTGTGTTCCGCTTTCGGGCCGCGCATTTCGAATGGCTGCTGCAGATCGCCGGCCGATTCCAGTTAGGGTTCAACGAAGTAGGCAAGCGCCGCCACGGAACGCCGGCGACCCTGTTCTTCTGTGACGAGCTGGTGCGGCTTTATGGCAGCGAGAACTATGGCGTCTCACAAGCGGCCAGCTACGCGGTGGAGAACTGGGCCGCCGCAGGGTTCTGGAAGGAGCTTATCGAAGGTTTCGGTAAGTACAACGCGCGTACCGGCGAGGGTCTACCGCTGGCCTTTTTTACCTGGCACGAGCGGCTGGAGGCCCAGCATGCACAGCATACGCAGGAAGAGTTGGAGGAGCTGTATTTCTCGCGCGCCCTCGACGAGGACGCGTTTATCCGCTACGGCAACGAGATGCTGGACGGCGTGGCCGCCTTCTGGGACGGACTGGACGCACAGCGTAAACAGCTTCCCGGCGCGGACGGTCCAGAGCCCTTGTGTCTTCAGACGCCCGGCGCACTCAATGACCCCTAGCGGAACACCGGACCTGCATCGAGCGCTCAGCGCAAGTCCCCCCACAGGCCCTGAATCGCGGCCAGGGCCGCAACGGCAGCGGTTTCGGTACGCAGCGTGCGCGGGCCTAGCCACAGGGCTGCATATCCAGCCTGCCGGGCCTGTACCTCCTCTTCGGGTGCGAGGCCGCCTTCGGGACCGACGAGGAGCACGAGGGTCTGCGGCGCGGCGTCGATGGCCGAAAGCCGTTGCTCGCCGTGGCCGGATAACGTCCACTTGGCGCCCGGGGGGTCCGCGGCCAGCCATGCATCCAGCCCTTGGATCGGCAGGAGGCGCGGCAGGCGATTGCGTCCGCATTGCTCGCAGGCGCTCCGTATCACCTTGGTCCAGCGCGCGGCGCGCCGGCTACGGCGCTCCTCTCCGAGCTGCACCACGGAGCGCGTCGTAAGCACCGGTGCGATGGCGGATACCCCGAGCTCGACGGCCTTTTGCAGCGTATAGTCCATGCGCTCGGCGCGCGAGATCCCTTGCGCCAGCGTGATCGCGATGGGCGATTCCCGTTCGACGGGGTCATGCTCGGCGATCCGCACCTCGACGCGGTTGCGGCCGACGCGCGCGATCGCCGCTTGCCATTCGCCACCGCGGCCGTTGAATACCCGCAGTGCAGCGCCCTCGGCGAGCCGCAGCACGCGCCGCAGATGCAACGCCGCGTCGTCGGGTAGTTCGAGGACGGTCCCGGCGACTAGCGGGGCGTCGATGAAGACGCGGGGTGCGCGCATGGTCGGTCAATAGGCCGTGGCCCGTTGGATCCCCTCCCAGGCCACCTGTGCCATCCAGTCGATCTCCTCCTCGCTGATCACATAGGGCGGCATGAAATACACGACCTCGCCCAAGGGGCGCAACAATACCCCGCGCGATAAGGCCCGTCGATAGACCTCCAGGCCGCGGCGCTCCTGCCAGGGGAAAGGTCGGTGTGTGGTCTTATCCGCCACTAGCTCGATCGCCAGGATCATGCCGCATTGCCGGACCTCGGCGACCTGCGGGTGTTCGATGAAATGATCCGTTGCGGCTCGCATGCGCTGGGCCAGCCGCCGGTTGCTATCCAGGACCGGCGTGCGATCGAACAGGTCCAGCGTGGCGAGTGCGGCACGGCAGGCCAGCGCGTTGCCGGTATAGCTGTGCGAATGCAGAAATGCCTTGAGCTGGTCGTAGTCATCGTAGAAGGCCTGGTAGATCGCCTCGCGGGTCAACAGTGCAGCGAGCGGTAGATAGCCGCCCGTCAGGCCCTTGGACAGGCACAGGATGTCCGGGCTGATCGCGGCCTGCTCGCAGGCGAAGAGCGTCCCGGTGCGGCCGAAGCCGACGGCGATCTCATCGGCAATGAGGTGTAGGCCATGCTGATCGCAGAGCTCGCGCAGGCGCGAGAGGTAGACGGGATCGTACATGCGCATCTTGCCCGCACATTGCACCAGGGGTTCGACGATGACCGCACAGACCTCACCGGCATGGCGCTCGATGAGCGCCGTCATCGGTTCCAGCAGGCGCTCGGAATGCTCGCGCCAAGTGCTGCCCGGCGCGCGCTCAAAACAATCCGGCGAAGGCGCGACCAGCGGCTGGAGCAGCAACGGTGCATAGGTGTCGCGATAAAGCGGCAGTTGGCCGACGGCCAGCGCTCCCAGCGTTTCGCCATGATAGCTGTTGCTCAGGGTAACGAAACGGGTCTTCTGCGCTTGACCCTGATTGAGCCAGTAGTGATAGCTCATCTTGAGCGCGGCCTCGACCGCCGAGGAGCCGTTATCGGTATAGAAGCAGCGCGTGAGGCCGGGTGGGGCGATGCGAGTTAAGCGCTCGGCGAGTTGCACGGCGGGCTCGTGGGTAAAGCCCGCGAGCAATACGTGCTCGAGCTCGGCGAGCTGCGCGGCCAGGGCGGCGTTGATAGACGGATGATTGTGGCCGAAGAGATTCACCCACCAGGAGCTGATGGCATCGAGATAGCGGCGGCCTTCGTAATCCTCCAGCCAGACGCCCTCGCCGCGCCGGATGGGGATGAGCGGTAGCGCGGCTTCGTGGTCCTTCATCTGCGTGCACGGGTGCCAAAGCACCGCGCGGTCGCGCGCCACCAGCGCCGCATTGCCGGCTAGCTCCGTCGGGGCCGGCCGATTGAAAGCCACCGTGCGGTAACTAAGAAGGCGTTTGCGGCGCGGGCGCCGGCTCGCTCAGCAGCGCCGTAATCAATCGATCCTCCAGCTCGATACGGCGGGCCAGCACCTCGCCCAGGTGCAGCAGGTCGTAGTGCAATCGTTCGAGGCGCTCATCCACGGCGGTCTCGCCATAGCGATCGTTGAAGGCCACGGCAATCTGGGTCGAGTGGTCTATATACGGGTAGACCTCGATGGCCACCGTGGCCACCGACATCCGGCGCTCTTTGCCCTCGACAAAGCGCCGGTAGAGACCGAAGTGCGCGGCCGCCACGTAATCGATCAACACCTGGCAGAATTGATTCACCATCGCTAACGTCTGCTTATCGGCACGAAACGGCGCCCGCCCCGAGGCCTTATAGAGTAGCACCAGGACCTCTTCCCGCTCCGCCAACAAGCGCTTGACGGTCGCGCGGGTCTTGAAACGGTCTATGGTACAGTTCTTGTCTGGATCGTTCATCGGCTCGGTGCTCGCGGTTTTCTCGAGGCTTAGCTCACCGGATATTACACCACGAAACAGGCTGCCATTGCGTTTTCCGATGGACTCATTAACCAACCGCCGCCGAGGGTGCCCCCTGTTAACCAGCTCGACCTGTCGCCGGAGGGGAACACGGGCTCGGGGACTGCCGGCCTCCGGGTTTCGTAGCGAGGGGCTGCGGGTCGCTAGAGGACCGTTTTTCGATTATTTTGGGGGGTAGCGAGCCCTATTGAGCGAGAACGATGGGAGCACTGGACCGAGCTCCCGCCGCCGCCGTCGATCCTTCCCGAGTTCGACCGGCGGCTAGCCACGCCGATGAGGCGCTAAGCGATTATAATTCAGCGCTGTGGAGATCAAGGGTTACCGAATCGAGCAACAGATCGGCGAGGGCGGCATGGCGGTCGCCTATCTCGCCGTGCAGGAGTCGCTCGGCCGGATGGTGGTGCTCAAGATATTGAATGCGAGCCGCCGTAACAGCCCCTACGACCTCGAGCGCTTTGTCGATGAGGGCCGCCTCATCGCCTCGCTCAACCACCCCAACATCGTCACCATCTACGACATCGGGACCTCGGGCGATCAGGTCTACATGTCCATGGAGTACGTCGAGGGTGGCGATCTGCGCAAACGCATGCGCGGCCTGGTAGACCCCGGCGAGGCCCTGGACATCGTGGTGAAGGTCGCCGGCGGCCTGAGCGCGGCACACAAGAAAGGCATCGTGCATCGCGACGTCAAACCCGGCAACGTCCTGTTCCGCAAGGACGGCACGCCGCTGCTCAGCGATTTCGGGATCGCCAAGCAGCTCACGGTCGATAAGGACCTCACCCAGACGGGGATCTTCCTCGGTAGCCCGAATTACATGGCCCCCGAGCAGGCCGAGACCGGCGCTATCGACGGCCGCGCCGATATTTACAGCCTCGGGGTGATCTTTTTCGAGATGCTGACCGGGACCAAACCCTATCAATCGGAATCCGTTATCGACGTCATCCTGCAACATAAGCGCGCACCGCTCCCGGTCCTGCCGCCCGGCCTCGAGGACTACCAAGCGCTGCTCGAGCTGATGATGGCGAAGAGCCGCAAGGACCGTTTTCGGGACGCCGACAGCCTCGTGCATTACGTCCATCACCTCACCCAGCGCCCGACCGCCAAGCCGGCCAGCGAGGGACCGGGCGCAGTGGATTTAGGCCGCACCAGCGTCCGTGAAGGCACGCTGGACAAGGTTCGGCAACTGCCCTTGCTGCGTACCGGGAATTCGCGCAGGACGCTCTATGGGCTCGCGGCCATACTGGCGGTAGTGGGGCTCGGTTATGGCGGACTCTATTACGCGCAGAGACGGATCGAGGCGCCGCCCCAGCGGACACCGGCGCCGCTTGGCTTGGATATATCTGGGGACTTCGATACACAGGACCGCGTTGCTGCCGGCCCGATGGCCGCGCCCGAGGAGATCGACAAGGCGGCGATGCCCGGGCCCTCTCCGCAGGAGGTCATCAAGGCCTTGGCCTGGCTCGGTCAGAAGAGTCTGGAGGAGGACCGCCTGGTGCAGCCACCCAAGGACAACGCCTATTACTATTTTTCGCGTCTGCTGAAGACCGAGGCCGGCCGCGAGCGTGGTCGCGAAGGCCTGGCGCAGATCGCCGAGCGTTTCGCCCTGCTCGCCGAGCGCGAGATCGCCCAGGACAACTACGAAGGCGCCCAGCGCTATATCAAGCTAGGCCTGCAGATCGAGCCCGCGCACCAGGCCCTACGGAGCCTGGACACCCTGACCCGGGAGCGCCCGCAAGGTTTCTTCGAAGTGGTCAGCCGATTCTTCGTGTCGGGATAGGGGCCTGTCGGACTCGGGTTGAACGGTAAATCGTTCGTTACATCCCTGCCGCCGCCGCGCTGCATTGGGCGCTCGAACGCACCGGTCTCGTCTCGGCCATGCTGATGGGATCGCAGAGCCGCTGGTTCTCGAGCGCCGTCCTGATCGCCGCCGGCGTCTACCCGCTCTCGCCGCTAAAGCACGCGTGCCTGTCGCATTGCCGCGCTCCGGCGTCGTTCCTTGCGCGCCACTGGCGTCCGCACGTTTCAGGCGCGCTCCGGCTTAGCGCGCTGCACGGGGGCTTTTGCGTGGGCTGCTGCTGGATCCTGATGGCACTCTTGTTTGTCGGCGGGGTGATGAACCTGGGCTGGATCGCTCCGCTCGCCGTGCTGGTGCTGGTCGAGAAGGCGCTGCCGGCGGGCCTATGGGTCGGCCGAGCCGCGGGCGCCGCACTGATCTCTTGGGGGATCGCCACGCTCCTGGTCTGAGGCGCTGGCGCCTCGCATCGGGGAAGCACGCCGATGCCGTGGTAATAAGCCGGCGGTCGCTCGGTGCCGTTCTCCCAGGCCTGCAGATCGGCGGCCGTTCTGAGGCGCAAGGCGTTCGGATCGATCCGTTCCGCAAGCGCCGCGCTGCATCGCCAGGCGGCTCTGCGCGCCAAAGAGCGTCATGACGTGCTCCGTAAGGCGAGCCTCCGCGGTCGGCATCGTTTCGCAGAACACGGTCTTGTTCAACGACACCATCGGGTACAACATCGCCTACGATCGGCCGGACGCCAATCGGTGAGGAGATCATCGCTGCCGCGAAGTCGGCCTACATCTGCGATTTCGTCCAGCCATTGCCCGACAAGTTCGAGACCATGGTCGGCGAGCGGGGGCTCAAGCTCTCCGGCGGCGAGAGGCAGCAAGGCGCCATCGTGCGGACGCTGCTCAAGGATCCGGCCCTGCCGAGTTGGAGAGGATCGCCGAAAACCGCACGACCCTGGTCATCGCGCACCGGCTGTCGACCGTCATAGATGGCCGGCTAAATCCTGGTCATGGAAGGCGGCCGCATCGTCGAGCGAAGCAGTCACCGAGAGCTGCCGGGGCGGGCGAAGTGTACGCCCGCATGTGGGCACTCTAGTGTAGTGTCTCACGCAAAGCTTTACAATTCGATTTGCGTGTGTTATGTTGCGCGGCATGTGGACGAGCAGCGCAGCATTGGC
>JBOIDW010000340.1:0-3788 GCA_050740655.1 Gammaproteobacteria bacterium
GATCCGCAAGACCCGCCCCTGTCTCATCGTGTCACCGCCCGAGATGCACGACCATCTGCGCACCGCGATCGTGGCCCCTATGACGACCGGCGGCAGATTGGCGCCCTACCGAGTTCCGGTAACCTTCGCGGGTAGGAAGGGCTTGATCCTGCTCGATCAAATCAGAGCGCTCGACCAGTTCCGTTTGGTCAAACGCGCCGGCGCCGTGCATCACAAGACCATGGCTGCGACCCTAAACACCCTACAAGAGATCTTTACCACCTAGAAACAGACAATAGCTCAACCGAACGGTATTGTCTGTTTTTCCAAAGCGTTCCCGGCGCGGTAGTCGATTGCGTGAGCAAACGCGTCGAGGAAGCGATTCTCGATACCCGGGGCATCGGGGTCAAGTCTTGCCTAAACGACAATTACCGTGCCTCCTTAGCCGCCAGAGCTTTCAGGGCCTCGGCCACCCCGACGATCCTGATGTCCTGATACTCGCCCACCGAGAGCAATGGCCGATCCCCGGTCACAAGTAAAGCAGCCTTGGCCGCGAGCGCGGTGCCGATCACCACATCGTCGTCCGGATCGGGTGCGATGCGCGGTATGGCCGTTAGCCGCACCACCTGCGCCAACTCCGCATAACGATCCACCAACTGATCGACCGTCAGCAGGGAGGCCGCGATCTTCTTCTCGAACTTGCGCCGGCTCAGGATATCGGTCAACTCCGCTAACAACGGCGTGCTGGTGTAGAGATCGACTCGCTACTCGCGCCGCGCCTGCAACAGTAGTTTCGGGCTGCCGCCCCACAACATGGCCGACGCAACCACGTTGGTATCCAACACCAGCCGCATCAACCGGCAGCTCTAGCGCGTCGCTCCTCACGCATGGCGCGAATCTCCTCGGCCACTTCCTCCGTCAACATCGCGGTCGGCTCCGTCACCTGCGCCATGCGCTCCATGGCCGCAAAAAACTCATCCATACGCTGCGCCTGCAATTGCTCGCGCAACAGTTTCTCAATGGCTGCCTGCGACAGCAGGCCGGCACGCTGCGCGTCCTGCGCCAATTCGTCGGACAAAGTGATTTGAACGGTGGTCATGATGCTTCTCCTTTAGTGGCTGGCTGCTTGGGTCAATACCGTATCCAGGATCTGCGACACAAAATGCTGCTGCGCTTTCAGTAGCTTAGCGATTACCTCGATCTATCGCGCCTACGTTGGCCTGGCCCGCGTCTACCGCTGGCGGTTTGACCGACGACTTCCCCGAACGGGTCTTCCAGTGATATCGACAACGCGGGTCGTGAACGATCTGGTTGAGCGTGGCGCCCACCGCGTCGATGAACTCGAGACCGAGTCCCGTTCGACGTGCTTCATACCAGCGTCCGGCTTCTCGGTACTCGGCGTCGGCCTCGTCCTCGAACCGAACGGATGGACTCACCGTTTGCGTAATTCCGCTTCCGCACGTCGCCTGACATCTTCCCAAGGAACGCCTGATGAGTCCCCGGCCAAGACGCGGCGCGCGCGCTTCTCAATATCAGCTTCCCACGCCGCCTCGACGTCGGCAATGTCGGTCTCGGCGTCGTCCAGGCTGGCGCGCAACTCAGCGGCCAAATCGGCACGTTCGTGGGACGGCAACGTCAATGCTTCACGAAGAAGCTCTTGCGCTCGCGAAGTCATACCGCCATTCTAGACTCTGCACTGCAGACCAACAAGCGGCTGCACCCGACGGCGGCCACGCCGGGCTGCCTTTGTTCGAGAGGCCGTGAACGGCCGCCGCGGGTGAGCCGCGATCCTTAGCCACCCGAGACATCATGTCAAATCCGGCTGAGCCCGCGTAAGGCGGAACGCCGAAGATGGTTCCGCCGAATGAATCAGGGATGATAGATTCAGATGCCGGGAGCGCCGTCCGTAGACCGGGAGGCACATACTTTTTCACCATCCATCTCTTGGAGCGCCGGGCTCCCGAGGGGACGATCGACCGGTATGTCTCGTCCCGATGCATGGCTCGGGAAATCCCCAATTCCGGACCAACGACCCGCGTGTTTGACAACTCACTACTCCAGCAGTAGGTTTTCCGACGGGAACAACGGGCGTTTATCGTTCCTTTACTCGTCTTAAGCTCATGCCCAGGAGGTGCCGTGATGAACCGAACCGCCCGCTGCATTATGACCTTGGTGACTGTGGCCGGCTTGGCGCTGTGCAGCGCTGTCCGCGCGCAGGGCGCATCGGATCCCGGCGCGCGCATCTTTGCCAAGCTGCAACAGGCGCAGTTGATCGATCCCTACTATCCGGAGGTCGCGCGCGAGGTAGCCGAAACGCTGGTGCGCGCCGCGCCCGGGGCGTGGCGCGGCGTGCAGGTCAACGGCGCGTATCGCGCGGGCTGGCTCAATATCTATTTGGTCGACGCCGCCCGGCTGCATAGCGACACGCTGCTCGAAGCAGAGGGTATCGACTTCACACCCGAAGCGCTTGCCGGTGGCGCGCTGGCGCATGAGGACACCGGGACGGTGTTTCTGAATACCGCGGCGTGGAAGCGCCTCGCGGCGGCGACCGTGATGAAACAGACCCGGCTGCAGAGCGACTACGTCCGGGTTGGCGGCCGTCGATGCGGGCGGTCTGCAAGCGATGCGCAGCTATTGGGACCCGAGCACGCTAGACGCCGCTACACCGGAGATGGAACGCGTCGGATGGTTGCTGCGCGGCGCGCTGGCCTTCGTGCTGGCGCACGAAATGGGGCATCTGCAGATCGGCCGTTCGGCCAGCGCCGAAGCCGCAGAGAACAGACTACGCGACCTCGCCAATCTGACCGAGCGGCAGAAGGACGAGCGGCTGGCCTGCCCCGAGACACTGCATAGCGAGTTCCAGCAGCAGCAACGCCACGAGCAGGCCGCCGACCTGGCCGCCGTGCGATTGTTGGGGCCACAGTGCCGCTTGGGCCGGGACGGGGAGCTGCGGCACAACATCTACCTGCTGGGCATGTCCTGGTACTTCCTCGCGGCCATGGGCGATAAGCTGCTGCAGATGGGGCGCAGTTCCGACAGCCCCTTCATCGCGCAGGCCTTGCGTATGCTGCTCGGTCCGCAGTTATACCAACAAGCGGTTGCGGATGCTGCGAACAGCGTGCGCAAGGGCGGCGTCAAGGCGGCGTTCCCGAAGACACACCCGCCCGACTACGCGCGCATCCAGGCCATCGAACGGGCGCTGCGCGCCACACCTTGCGGAGGCGCCGGCCTGGACTTGTCGGCGATACAAGTGATGGCGCTATTCCGGGAACGCATGTGCCGCAACCTGACCCAGGGTGCGCGATGAAGATCGTTGCCGTTGTGCTGTGCTTGCCCCTGTCACAGGTGCAGGCGCAGCTCGCCGCGGTCGACGACGCGCAGTTTCGCGCCCAGTACCAGCGCCAATACCAGCGCATTGGGGCGCTGCGGCCGGACATGCTCGTCGAGGAACTGCGATTGCGCGTCGAGCTGGTGGCCAGTCGCGGCAGCCAGGTCGGCGCGGCGTCCAATGACCGGCGCGTGCGCGGTTTCGAATCGGCGCTGCTGCAAAGCCTGCAGGGCGCCCTGTGCGGCAGCGGCCAGTTGCGGCCGGCACCGCCGACTCAGCCTGCGGCGCCGGTGATCGAAAGCGTCACCGCGGCGGCCAACGCGCAGCGGCTGCGCACCGTCGGCGCCGACGTGGCCGAGTTAAGCGCACTGGCGCAGCGGCTCGTCGACAGCCAGGCCGCGCGCTGGTGCACGTTGCAGTCACTCGACGACGTGCAATGACGCGGTCGTCGCCGTGCCTGTATGGGCTGGCGACGGCACTG
>JBOIDW010000341.1:0-8974 GCA_050740655.1 Gammaproteobacteria bacterium
GCGGACCTGTTCGAGACCTATGCGGTGACCGTGATCGCGACCATGCTGCTCGGCAGCCTGTTGGTGAAGAGCGCCACGGCGGATGCGGTGCTCTATCCGCTGGCCCTCGGCGGGGCCTCGATCATCGCCTCGATCATCGGCACGTTTTTCGTCAAGGCCCAGGACGGCCGCAAGATCATGGACGCGCTGTATCGCGGTCTCATCGTCGCCGGCGGGATTGCGGCGGTGCTGTTCCTGCCCATTACCTTTTTCATGATGTGGGGCGTGAGCGAATACAGCTTCATCGCCATTTATCTCTCGGCGCTCGTCGGTCTGGCGCTGACCGGGGCGCTGGTGTGGGTCACGGAATACTACACGGGCACGCAGTTCCCGCCGGTCCGGCACATCGCCGAGGCCTCGACCACCGGCCACGCGACCAACATCATCGCCGGGCTGGCCGTGTCGATGCGCGCCACGGCCCTGCCGGTACTGGCGGTGTGCGCCGCCATCTTTCTTGGCTTTGCCTTGGCCGGCCTGTACGGCATTGCCATCGCCGCGACCAGCATGCTGTCCATGACCGGCATCATCGTGGCGCTGGACGCCTATGGCCCGATCACCGACAACGCCGGGGGCATCGCCGAGATGGCCGAGTTGCCGCCCGAGGTGCGCAAGATCACCGACCCGCTGGACGCCGTCGGCAACACCACCAAGGCCGTAACCAAGGGCTATGCCATCGGCTCGGCGGGGCTTGCCGCGCTGGTGCTGTTCGCTGACTATACCCACAGCCTGGAGGCCTTCGGCCGGAAGGTGAGCTTCGACCTCTCCGATCCGGCGGTCATCATCGGCCTCTTCATCGGCGGCCTCGTGCCTTATCTCTTCGCGGCCATGGCCATGGAAGCGGTTGGGCGCGCGGCCGGTGCCGTGGTCCACGAGGTACGGCGCCAGTTCCGCGAGATCCCCGGGATCATGGAGGGGCGCGCCAAGCCGGATTACTCGCGCGCCGTGGATATGCTGACGCGCTCCGCCATCAAGGAGATGCTCGTCCCCTCACTGTTGCCGGTGCTGGTGCCGATTGCCGTGGCACTGGTGCTCGAGATCCTGATGGGGGAGGGGGCTGGGGCGCGCGCCCTGGGCGGGTTGTTGCTCGGGACGATCGTCACCGGGATCTTCGTCGCCATCTCCATGACCGCTGGCGGCGGGGCCTGGGACAATGCCAAGAAATATATTGAGGACGGCCATCACGGCGGCAAGGGCTCCGATGCGCACAAGGCGGCGGTGACCGGCGATACGGTGGGCGATCCCTACAAGGATACCGCCGGCCCGGCGATCAATCCGCTCATCAAGATCATCAACATCGTGGCATTGCTGATCGTGCCGTTGCTCTAGCGGGTAGGTGCTCCGGCTGCCGCTCCGCGGCAGCCGGGGCCCCGATCGAGAAACACGAAAAACCGCTACTACTGCTGCGTCGCGATAACCGTCGAGCGCAGCCCCGCCTGCCGAGGACACTGCCATCGTGCGCCCGTAACCACCGCAATGCACGACTGAATCCCAAGCCCTAAACCGTCCACGGAACGGGGGGAACTCCAGTCACCATCGCCGATGATCATTGCATGCTCCGTCATGCCGGGGTATTAATTGCACGGACTGCCACGGCGACAAGACCGCGAGCGACAAAGCAACGCCCTGGCAGAACAAGCCCGGTGCCAACGCGTGCCGAGAGTGTCATGAAAGCGAATCCGATGGGTTTGAACGGGGCAAGCACGGTATGCGTCTGTTTTGCTCCGTTAGAGTCACAGCCTGTTGACCTTGCGGATGCTCAGGGCTATAACTTCGGATATCCGCAGGAGGTGGGACGATGATCACTAGAGTCCAGAAGTGGGGCAATAGCCAAGGGCTTCGCTTGAGCAGGAAACTGCTGTCGGATGTCCAAATCGGCGTGGGGGACGCAGTGGACGTGGCTGTGCGCGAGGGCACCCTCATTGTGACACCCGTTCGCCGTGTGCGAGGCGGGCACGATCTGCGTGAACTCGTCGGCCGCATTCCCAAGGACTACAAGTCAGAGGAACTCGACTGGGGGCACCCCGTTGGCAGGGAGGTCTGGTAGATGGCGGAGTATGTCCCACGCAAGGGGGACTTCATCGCCCTTACCTTCGATTCTCAGTCCGGCCACGAGCAACGTGGGCGTCGTCCTGCCTTGGTGGTCAGCAACGACCTCTTCAACAGGCACACGGGTCTTTGCATCGCCTGTCCCATCACCATTACGCGCCGCGACTACCCTTTCCACGTGTCGATTCCCGAAAGCCAAGACGTGACCGGCTTCGTCATGGTCGAGCAGGTCAAGTCGGTCGACTTCCGTTCCCGGAAAGCTAGGCGCATCGGGAAGGCGCCAGAGCAGGTCTTGCAGGAAGCGCTCTCGATTCTCGATGCGTGCATCTACTGAGTGCCAGCCAAAGATATTTGAAATTGCTGGCCCGCCCCTTCGGCGATGAGGGCGGCGGGCGCCGCGCCATGTTCGACGTCCGGCTCATGCGGCGCGAGGTCCTGCGGGTGCGGCTGTTGCGCGCCTGGTCCAATATCCAGGAGGTCAGCGAGCGGCGGCGGGTCGCGGCCTCGCTATTGTGCGCGCATCTGATGTCGCGGCTGGATGCGGGACGGCAAGGGGTCGATCTACGCGTCGAATGCAAGATGGGCGAGCTTGCAGCGGTCTTGCGTGACGATCTCGCCTTCGGTCCCGGCTTGAAGGACGAGATTACGGCCATCGAGGCGGGGCTGCTGTATCTGCATGACAACGGCGTGCTGATCCTCGATCGGGGCAAGACGGTATTTCGCCGCGCGATGACCATCCGCATTTACCCCGAGGCCAGGCCGCGCCGGTTTACCGCCGAGGACTACGAGCCGCTCAAGGCGCATTACAGCGAGCGCAGCCTGCAGGTCCACGTCATACAGGAATATGCGCGGCTGGGTCTTCGGAAGCTCTCCGACGCCTTGCGCTTCGTGCTGGCCTACTTCACCCTGCCCAGGCTCGATTTCATACGCCGCTATTTTGCCGGCCGGCGCGAGATGCTGGAGCGTGCCACCAGCGCCGAGTCTTACCGGCGCATCGTCGAAGACCTGAGACATCCCTTGCAACAGCGGATCGTGGCCGAGAGGCCGGACGCCCATCGCCTGGTCCTGGCCGGACCGGGATCGGGCAAGACCCGCGTCATCGTGCATCGGATCGCCTTTCTGCTGCGCGTGCTGCGCGAGCCGGCCCAGGCGATCGTGGTGCTCGCCTTCAACCGCGCCGCGGCCTGGGAGATCCGCCGCCGCTTGCACGGTCTGGTCGGTCACGATGCCACGGGGGTCACGGTGTTGACCTATCATGGCTTGGCGCTGCGGCTGACGGGCACCAGCCTCGCCGGCCTCGCCGAGCACGGGCTAGAGGCGGATTTCGACGGCCTGCTCGACGCCGCACTGGCCTTGCTGGAAGGCAAGAAGGCCGCGGCCGGCGATCTCGACGAGCTGAGGGAGCGGCTGCTCGCCGGTTATCGCTACATCCTGGTGGACGAATATCAGGACATCGACGCCCGCCAATATGCGCTCATCGGGGCGCTGGCCGGGCGCACCCTCAAGGACAGCGATGCCAAACTGACGCTCTTGGCGGTCGGCGATGACGATCAGAACATCTACGCCTTCCGCAATACCAGCAACGAATTCATCCGCCGGTTTCAGCAGGACTATCAGGCCGAGACGGAATATCTGGTGGAGAATTACCGCTCGACCCGCCACGTCATCGCCGCGGCCAACCGGCTCATCTCCGCCACTACGGAAAGGATGAAACTAGGCCAGCCGATCCGCATCAACCATGAGCGCGCCGGCGAGCCGGCCGGGGGACGCTGGGAACGACTGGATACGCTAGTGCAAGGGCGTGTGCATATTCTGGATGTGCCTGTGGATCCGAGGGCTCAGGCCGAGTGCGCCATGGCGGAGGTCCGACGGCTCAAGGGCCTCGATAACGCTACCGATTGGTCGGAGTATGCGATCCTGGCACGCAATCGGGCGACGCTCGCGCCGATCCGCGCCTGGTGCGAGGTCGAGGGCGTGCGCTATCGCATGCCGGACCGCGAGAGCGGCCAACCGCGCCTGCATCAAACTCGCGAAGGACGGGCCTTGCACGCGCTACTGAAGGCCAAGCCGCAACGCCGCGTACGCCATACCGCGCTGCGCCGCTGGTTCCATCGGCGTTTTGCGGGCCGAGGGACAGACAACCCCTGGGTGTCCCTGCTCGATCAATTCATCGACGAGGTCCGGCTGACCTGGCCGGAGATCCAGGTTCCGTCCGGCCTACTCATCGACGCGCTCTACGAATTCGGCAACGAGGCACGGCGCTCGGAGCGCGGACGGATCGTGCTGTCCACGGTCCATGCCGCGAAAGGCCGGGAGTTTCGCCACGTCATGATCCTGGACGGCGGCGACTGGCGGCAGGCGACAGAGGAGGAGCGTCGCCTCTATTACGTCGGGATGACCCGCGCCCGCGAGACCTTGACCTTGTGCCAGTCCGTGCCGCATCCGAACCCGTTTACGCCGGCACTGAAGGGGACCTGCCTATGCCGATCGCCTCTGCCCGCACCGCGATGCCCGCGGCCGGGACTTGCGCTCCGCTATCGGTCGCTGGGTCTGGCCGACGTCGATCTGGGCTACGCCGGACGGCAGCGGGCGGGCAGTCCCGTGCATCGCGCCTTGCAAGGGCTCGCCTACGGTAGCCTCTTGACGCTGGTGGTGAGCACCGACGCGCGCGAGCTGCGCGACCAAGACAACGTGCTCGTGGGGCGGATCGCCAAGTCGACCCTGCTTCCGGCCGGCGAGGTTCGCCGCGTGTCGGTCGAGAGCATCGTCTGGCGGAGCAGATTTCAGACGCCGCCCGAATACCGGGACCGCTTGCAGGTCGATGGCTGGTGGGTCGTGCTGCCGATGCTCGTCTTCGTCGAGTAACCCCACGGTGTAGCTGCCCGTTTTCCTGGCGCACGCCGCGTATTGAGCTACATTAGGCCCAACCCTTGGATTCTGCGCGCGAACGGGTAGGAATGGCTGCCGTGGCGAAGAACACCGCGTGGGGATTGAAAAAGCAAATAGGGCCTGCAAAAATTCCGTCGTCCCCTAGAGAGGACCAGAGTGAGGCGTATAATAAAACCGCTCCGGCGCCTCATGCCGGTACCTATTTCAATCGGTTATCTAATCTGGAGGCAGTTATGCCATCGAAATCTCGCCGTGTACCAACCCGCATCCTCCCCTTCGTCCTGAGCTTGACCATCGCCCCGAGTACCCTGGCCGATGCCGGTGCCGAACCATCCGCGGGCGCGGGGCAGGCAGGCATGAAGGCCTACATCGATCCGAAAACCGGTGAGTTGACCGGCAGTCCGCCCGCGGGCACGACGGTCCCGGACGCCCGTTTTGGGACGCACGAAGGGCTGGTCGAGGAGCCGGTACCGAGTGGTGGAGCCAAGGTCGACGTTCGCGCTCGTTTCCAGACGCCCCTGCGTGCGAGCATCGGCCCCGACGGAAAGACCGTGATCAAACACGAAGGCCCGGAAAATACTCGATAACTCCGCCAATGACGGTGATAGGCGCCGCCACGGCCCTGGCCCTCGCACGGATTTTTATACGTACAACGGTTAAAAATTATCATTGCTCCGACGTCATGCCGGCGAAAGCCGACATCCAGGAGAGACTTCATAGGCTGCACTCCGGCTTCCGCCGGGGTGACGGCTAGAGAGGTTAATGTAGATTCGGTAAATTGTGCCCGTTCGCCGTATATTCCACACATCATCCACAGGTCAAAGGAGATCAGCCATGTCTTCGCTTAAATCATTGCCGTCGCTCATTGCGGCTTGCATGTTCTGGGTGTTCGCCACGCTGCCGGTGTCGGCGGCGACGGTGATCGTCGTAAACCTGGACGGGCTTGGCGAAGGATTCAACGATCCGGGCGCGCCTGACATGGATTCCACACTCGGCGGCAATATCGGAGCGACCCTGGGCGCACAGCGCTTAGCTGCCTTTCAATTTGCGGCCAACGTCTGGGGCGGGCTCATCAGCAGCAGCGTGACGATTAGGGTCGAGGCAGCGATGGATCCCCTCTTGTGCGATAGTTCTGGTGCAATATTGGGCTCGGCCGGACCCATCTTCGTTTACAGGGATTTCCCCGGTGCCCCCGTGGCCGCGACCTGGTACGTCGAGGCCGTGGCTAACGCCGTCGCCGGCAGAGATCTCGACCCCGCTGCCAACGATATTAGCGCGCAGTTCAACAGTGTTATTGGCACTACCTGCCCGTTTCCCAATGTTTGGTATTACGGCCTTAACGTTAACGTTAGCCCGCCAGTTGGCACGATCGATTTCGTAACCGTGGTGCTGCATGAGATTGCGCACGGTTTGGGTTTCTTATCCTTGGTTAGTCCGAACACGGGTGCGAAGCTGTTTGGATTCGACGACGCGTATATGCGTTTTCTCGAGAATCACAGAACGGGCCTGCGTTTCCCGGTGATGACCAATGCCCAGAGGCGTGCGGCAATCAAAAACACGAACAACCTGCATTGGACCGGCGCCGCCGTGATTGCGGCGGGCACCACGCTTGCCGCTGGCCGCGACCCGGCAAGCGGCCACGTCGAGATGTACGCCCCCAACCCCGTAGAGCCGGGCTCTTCCGTTTCGCACTTCAGCACGCGCTTGAGCCCGGACCAGCTCATGGAGCCGTTTTACACGCAGCCGCCCCATGATATGACGCTGGACTTTGCGCTGCTCAACGACCTTCGCTCCATATCTCCCAGACGCTCGTGTAAGGGACGCACCGCGACCATGGTGGGCACGAGGACAGCGAACAGGATGACCGGTACCAGAGCCAAGGACATCATCGTCGCGTTAGGCGGCGACGATAACATCAACGGCAAGGACGGGAATGACGTGATCTGTGCCGGCGGCGGGAATGACACGGTGCGCGGTGGCGACGGCAAGGACAAGCTCTACGGCGAGTCCGGGAAGGATGCGCTCAGGGGCGGGCGCGGCCGTGACACGTGCAGCGGCGGCCCCGGCATGGACACCGCCACCCAATGCGAGCGCACGAGCGGCGTGCCGTAACAAGCCCCCTGAGATCCTCAATCAAGCGAACTTCATGCAACGATAGGGTTAATTTGACAGCTAACCGGTCCACTCGTAGCTTTACCTACAAGAAAGACCTATTGGGTGATCCGGTTCGCCGCCCTATTGATATACTGTTAGGCTGATCTTGGCGAACGCAAAAGTCTCATGAGCAATGCATAAGAGGTAGCTGCTCAACACTCAGCGGGCTGCGCGTGGAGAAAACCTAAATTCAATGAACGCAGAGCAAGAGGAAATGTATCTCCCGGCGCCTCACGGCTTGCGGGCCGTCGCGTGGCTCATCGACGGCCTTATCATCACGATCATTTTTGCCTTTCTACCGCAACCGCTTACCTACCTCCTTCTTGTGGCTTTCTTCGTCGCCTACCACACAGTTCTGGTATGGTGGTTTCAACAGACCGTAGGGAAAGCCCTCTTTGGGTTAAGAGTAAAGAGGATCGGAAAAAAGCCGGGGGTTTTCTGGGCGTTAGGGCGCGCTAGCTTAGGTTATTGGATTGTCGATGTATTGGGAGCCGGGGTGATCGTGGCGTTATTTAACCGGCGGCACCGCTGCTTGCATGATTATGTCTTTAGCAGTGTCGTAATTTTTAAAGGATCTGGCGCAATAAGCGCTGCTGAACTGCTTGCGAGGCTCGTAGAGTTTGCTGAAAGACAAAGAAAAGCAGTCGAAGAAAAAACGGAGACTTTCACCATCCTTGCGGCTTTTTGGGCTTTCCTCGTATACCTCGCCAATGCCATTAGGAACGCTATCGATTTGTTGACCCGCACCGGTGCCCCTGCGTCAGCGCCATCGATCGCCGAGGCGTTTTCGTTGAAGGCAGCAGCCGCGATCACCGTGGCAGCAACGATCATTACGGGAACTGTGGCGACCAATGTCCCAATGTTACGCGATGCTACAGAATGGCTAATACGTCCGCGGTATATCTTTTCGCAGCCTTTGGGAGTGGAGGAGCAGTGCGCCCCGGGAACACAACGGCACCCGACGACTGGCAATTGCTGTGCGCGTATTTGTTCCACAGAATGTGGCCCTGGCCAAGCATGTGGACCGTCGGGTCCGTGTGGGTATTGTGGTCGCTGAGGCGGCCGGAAGGTGTCCGGCTTGCGTTGTCGCATTTTTGCCTAACAAAGGCATGGAGAGGGACGCTCCTTACGTCGCGCCCCTCATGCCAAGTCGATAGACACCAAACCAACCACACTCACGGGGACGAAGAAGGCCTGGCGATGAAGCCGTCGATGGTTCGCGTCACCGAGTCTGACCACCGCTTGATGATCGATTCGGTGACCGACGCAGAGATCACCACGCTCGACCCGGAAGGCAAGATCCCCCGCGTCATCGCTCGCATCGCCACCATGTGACCGGACGACCGGGTTCCTGAAGCGAGACCGGCATGTGGACGAAGCGGTCGGCGCGGCTCGGCCTGAAAAGTTAGGAGATTCCATGCCTATCCGGTTGTTGAACAAGTCGTCTTTCTCAGGCCGCGTGACGCGCACGGAATGCGGCGACCTGGAAAAACATCCGGGGAAGGAGGGGTTGGACTCGTGGTGGTTGCTGGACGCGGACGCTGCGGGTGCAAGACAGTCTTCGCTGAAATGCAATTGTTCGACAACCGGATAGGCATGGGTTCGTACTATCCCCTTCGAAGCTCTGCCAGAAGCTCCGGCAAGGAAATCACGGCAATGCCGACCCCACAGTCTGGAAAGCCGTAAGGAAGCACTAGCCGATCGTTGTTGATCATGCCGCCACAAGAGTAAAGGACGTTGGGAACGTACCCCTCGCGCTCCGTCCCATCAGGCACCAGCAGCGGTTCGGGGAGGTGGCCCAGAACGCGCCGGGGGTCTTCGAGATCGAGGAGCAGTGCCCCGATGG
>JBOIDW010000342.1:0-1911 GCA_050740655.1 Gammaproteobacteria bacterium
CGGTGGAGTAGTCGATGCCCTCCCGCAGCGAGCGGAGCAGGACACCGCGCCCGTTGAGGGTTTCCACGGTGCGCACGATCCCGGCAGGGACCGGCCGAGCCGATCGAGAGCGACCACGACCACGGTGTCTCCTTCGCGGGCGTAGTCCAAGAGCGCGGCCAGGCCGGGCCGGTCGTCCCGGGTGCCGCTGATCTTGTCGGTGAACACCCGGTCTACCCCGGCGGCGTTCAGGGCGTCGTGCTGCTGGTCGAGGGACTGGTGATCGGTGCTCACCCGCGCGTAGCCCAGAGTCGCCATACCCGCATGTCGCGAAAGTCGGCGCACTCGTTACGGGTGGGACACTACTTCTCGGACGGTCTTATGGGACTAGCCGTCCTGGGGAAACGTCTCCCGGGTCTCGGCGGGTTGCCCGCATCCCGATACCTTGGTTTCGGGACACTCCCCGGAGTCATCCCTAAGTCCGGCGAGCATCACCAGCGTGTCCGCTGCACCTCGCAGATACGCGGCATGGTCCGGATCGGCCGGGACCGTGGCCAGCACCGTCCGCAGCTGCTCTGCGGCGCTCACTAGTAGGTCGGCACGGCTGATCGGCTCACCCACATGGTGCACCGTACCCCCGGTTTTTCATTCCGCATGGTTTCGTCGACACGGCCCTGTTGGTTCCGCATGCGTTGGGACGCCGATGCTCGCCACCTCAAGCAGCCGGCGCACCGCAGGAGACACCGCCCGGTGTTGGGGCGCGGGAGCGATGGTATGCGATGGCCCGGCGATGAACACTTGGTTAGTCGAGCCAATCAAGGAGCTGCAGAGCGATGTCCGGGATATCGCAGTCGCCAACCGAGATGCGGATCACGAACTCCACGACGTCATCTTGGGAGACCTCGGCCGCGATCGTCAGGCCATGAAGCCCGAGGAACGTAGTGCAGCACGACCAAGCCGTTCGCTTGTTGCCGTCGATGAACGGCTGCGTCGTTGCTAGGCCATGCAGCAACGCAGCTGCTTTCTCCACGACCGTTGGATAGAACTCTTGCCCGAACCCACTCTGCATGGGGCGAGCAAGAGTCCCCTCCAGTGACACGAGGTCACGTACGCCTTCACAATCAGCAAACCGGGCATGTATGGCGATAACTGTCTTCACTGAAAGAGAGAACGTCACCTAGTAGCCAACTTATCCAGCGCTTCACGCCAACGCTCAATCTGTTGGTCAGCAATCCGCAACACCTCATCGAAGGCTGGTTCCTCTTCGACGAGCGGACGCTCCGGAACCGCGTCGCCGAGGATCGATTTGCGGGTATAGCAGCGACGCATTTCCGCGACCGGAATCTCTGCGTCTGAGTTGGCATCATCCGGCAAACCGCAACGGGCCTGGACCCAAGGCGCCTCGTTGTGCGTCAGCGCACGCAGCTGCGCTGCGGAGCGCTGCCCATAGAAGGACAACACAGCATCCACCACCTGCCGCGCGCGGTCAGAGAGAGGCTTCACGGCCGGGCGCGGGCCGTAGTTGTCGGCAACCCATGCAGCCCTACAAACAGGCCCGTGCTTCCATGCTTCGATCCGCTCGGGGAACAACCGGTCGCCTTCCCAAGCTATGTGCCACGCCTGTGCGTAGTAGGCGAGCTTCTGGAGCTCCATCGGAGTCGCATGCGGCTGTTGCTCCCTGAGGTACTCCATGACGTCATGGACTGTGACGTCCTCAACCCTGGTCATCCTGCTCGCCCTCCTTCCCTGATAGGCACGTACCTACCGTCCCAATGTCGCACGGGCGTGTGCTCTAGCGCAGCGCCAATAACCCGAACAGCACCGTATCGCTACAACGCTTTGACGTGCCGTTTCGTTACCCGCTGGTATCACTCTGCCTAGTAAGGCTCCGCCTCGGACCGCCGAGCAGGGTGGCTGAGCTGGGTTTTTGGG
>JBOIDW010000343.1:0-2239 GCA_050740655.1 Gammaproteobacteria bacterium
GCCGGAGGCCACGCCATGGGAGCAGGGAGAAATCGTCGGCGCTTGTACCCCTCCGCTCTTCCAGTGCTTAGAGAAGCTGGCGGCGCAAGGCGAGGTGATCTTTCAAGAGGATAGGCCGGGGCGGGTCTTGGCGTTGATCGAAGAGAAGCAGCGGGCGGCAGCCCGAGCGCGCGCGCAGGGGAACGCGAAGACCACCGAACGGACGGGCAGGCCGACGACGGCGCTGATCGTGCAGGTGGGCGCGCGGCGGAGTTGTTTGTCTTATACGGGGCGGCGGCAGGCCGGGGAGAATCTGGAGCAACTCTTAGGGCAGCGCGAGCCGGGGCGGGCCAAACCGTTGGTGATGTCGGATGCCTTGAGCAGCAATACGGCCGACGAAGCGGGCCTGATCCGCTGTCATTGTCTGGCGCATGGGCGGCGCCAGTTCAGCGAGCGCGACGAGGTCTTTCCCGCCGAGAGTGCGGTGGTGGTGACCGCACTCAAGTTCGGGTACGACCATGACAACGAGGCCCGCGCCCAGCAGTTGACGGCGCAGGAGAGGGTGGTCTACCACCAAACCCATAGTGAGCCGATCCTGACCCCCCTCAAGACGTGGTGGGAGGCGCAAACGGTGCAGCGGCTCGTGGAACCCAATAGTAGCTTGGGCAAAGCGATTGCCTATATGGTATCCCCCTGGGACTCGCTCACGCGCTTGTTGCACGAGCCGGGCGCGCCCCTCGATAACAATACGGCCGAGCGCGCGTTAAAACTGGCGATTCGGCAGCGGAAGAACTCCTTGTGCTATGCCTCCGAGCATAGTGCCTCCCTCGCTAGCGTGCTCACCCGTGGGATTGCCACCTGCGTGCAAGCCGGGGTGAAGGCGTTGGAGTATCTCGTCGCCGTGCAAGAACATCGTCAGGAGGTGTTTGCCAATCCCAGTGCCTGGCTGCCGTGGAATTATGAGGCGGCCCTCGTACCCTGGTAAGTGACTGGGCGCCAGGCCGGTGCGAGTTGCGCGCGGTCGGGATGCCCGTTGCCTAAGAGCATGCTCAGCTCCCCGGCTGAGAGCGTGACGCTGGCTGTGGAGGCAGTCGGCCACCAGTGGAAGCGGCCGGGCGAGAGCCGTTTGGTGCACAGCCAAAAGCCTTGGCCATCGTAGACCAAGAGTTTCAGCGTCGTACCGGTGCGATTCCGGAAGACGGAGACGGCGCCGCCCAAGGGATGCTCACTCAGCACGTGGCGACAGAGTGCCGCGCGACCCTCGAGTCCCTTCCGAAAGTCAACGGGCTGCACGGCCAGAAAGAGGCGGCTCTGGGGCGTGAGTTGTACCATCAGCGTGGCTCCAGAAAGGTCTGGACCAGCGCCGTCAGCGCAGGCGCAGCATCCCGGTACGTGCTCCGTAGGCGCGTGCCCTCCGCTCGCTGGATTTCGACCTCGGTGGTGGCTGTGCGGTGGGCCCCGAGCGAGACTTCGACAAACGGGAGGGCTCGAGCCGGTGGCGTGGCGGGTGTCTTGCCTAGGCCACTGCGGCGTTTGCGCGTGTGGGGCTTGAGGTGGAGCGCTTTGGCGACGCGCGGCAGCGGGAGAATCTGCGCGAGCCGGATCGCTTCCCTCCATAAGGCCTCGGGAATGCGCGGGCCATACGGCGGGCGCCGACTTTGTCGCCAGTGGGTAAACTGCTCGGCTCACTGTGGCAAGGCCGCTGCGGCCTGGGCATAGGGAGTGGCAAGCCTCACAACCTCCAGTGCTGTTCCGCAAATGCAGGCCGACCGTAGCGGGGTTGCGTGGCCCTTGTCACGCAGGTTCACCGGACCGCGTAACACCGAAGGAACGGTTTCACCATCTGGGTATGTCTGTCCTCCACTGGCCACAAGCTATCTTTGACGCAGCCGCCGGCAGCTGGCATTGCCGCATCTCAGACTCGCGAGTCAAGCTGCTTCACCGGAAGTTCACAACCGGATCGAGAAATAATTTGTTGAGGTCGCCAGCTTGCGTTACAAGGAATTTGTAAGTACGGGCTAAGAATTCCGATCGACCGCAGCGATTCCCATTCGGGCAGGCGGTCTCCGTCTCGCTGGTCCCTTGCTGTGAGTCTCGCAGAGAAAGAAAACCAGAGGCAGCCCCCGCGTAGCGCTTTTAATGCTAAGCGGGGGAGCAGGGGGTAGTTTGATTTAGTGTAAATTATAGAACTGCATGGCGCTCTCAGCCAGTACCGTGCGCCTCTGGGCCTCTGGCAGCTTTTCGGCAATCTGTGCCGGGG
>JBOIDW010000344.1:0-13370 GCA_050740655.1 Gammaproteobacteria bacterium
GCGCCGAGCTCGCCGCTCGGAAGCTGCAGGTAGCGATCGACCGGGCCGTTGAGATACAACACCTCGGCCCTGTGGTTGATGAGGACGCAGGCCGGCCCGAAGCGCTGCGCCACGACCTGCTGGGCCACGGCGCCGAGCCGCTGGGCGCGCCGCTCGACCGCCGCGACGTGGGTCTGCACCCCCTCCGGGGGCCGATGGGGCCTCGGAGGTACCTCCATTTTGATGTAATGCGGCGGCTTCAGGCGCCTGTAGACCCGGTGCTTGCGCGACACGGTCTTGAACAAGGCGTTCCCCTGGCTCACGGTCTCGCTTCCGCCCAGGAACAGGTAGCCGCCCTCGCGAAGCGCGAAATGGAACAGCGAGAAGATCTTCTGCTGGATCTCGGCCTCCAGATAGATGAGCAGGTTGCGGCAGCTGATGAGGTCGAGCTTCGAGAACGGCGGGTCGCTGACGATGTTCTGTTCCGCGAACACCACCGCCTCGCGGATGTCCTTGTTGATCCGGTAGGTGTGTCCGCCCTTGACGAAGAAGCGCCGCAGGCGTTCGGACGCGACGTCGGCGGCGATGTTCTCGGGATAGATCCCGGCCCGCGCGAAGGCCAAGGCGTCGAGGTCGATGTCCGAGGCGAAGATCTGGAGCGCGCAGGGCTTGTCGACCCTGCGCAGCTCTTCGCACAAGAGCATCGCGAGGGAGTAAGGCTCTTCGCCGGTGGCGCAGCCGGGGGCCCAGACCCGGTCCTTCGGCCCCTGCCGCCTTCGCACCTCAGCTTTTTTCTCGGCCATAGCGCTGCTCGCCCGCTACCTCACAGGCACCCGGTTGGCATATTACCGCATCGGCGGGCGAAGAACAGGCAGCGCTCGCCCGTGACCGCGCACAGGACTGAGAGTTTCTAAAAAATCTGCTCGCCGCAGAGGCCGCGCCAGATTGGCCACTTCCGAGCCAGGGTCACGCGTTCCGATCGGCGTCCCGCGCGGCGGTGTCGAGGCACGGCCCGTATAGCGGTTTCAGCTACATCAGCATAGGGCCTCACGCTACATCATTATGGCGAATGCATGGCTAGGCACGGGCTGTGTGAACGGTATCATGCGATGCGAGTGTGATCTCCAAGGCGGGCTCACACGTATCCACGGCCCCGAAACTGGAGGAATCAACGATGTCAAACGGCGTATTTACCCAAAAAGGCAGTACCTTGGATTTCAGCGCCTTTCCATTTGGCGCATGGAAAGAATATGGCGAGATCGGGACGACGGCCGCGAGCAAGCTCACCGAGCAGCAACTGGGCTTGGCTAGGGCCTTACTGGATACCGGTTGCAACCAGCTCAAGCTCTTGACCGAGTCGACCAACGCCGGCGAGCTCTGGTCGAGCCAGGCGAAGCTCATGAGTGATTGCGGCGACATCGTCGCGGACCATCTGCGCAAGGTCACCGTGGTGGTCACGGAGGCGCCGGCGCCTGGTTCGAGACGGGAGCGTCCATGGCGGCGCAGCGCGCTACGCAGGACCTTGTCGCCCCGAAGGCCACGATGAGGAAGAGAGAGACGGCTTGAGCCGGATGGCGCGCCTCCGACGCGGACGGGGAACCCGCGTGGCGA
This sequence comes from Gammaproteobacteria bacterium, assembly GCA_050740655.1. Taxonomy (GTDB): domain Bacteria; phylum Pseudomonadota; class Gammaproteobacteria; order JACCXJ01; family JACCXJ01; genus JBOIDW01. The sequence continues at coordinate 1,591 of JBOIDW010000344.1, forward strand.
GGCGTTCGGTTAACACCTTTGCCAGCCACAGCCGACCTTCGCCGTGACCCATGGCGATAAGGGCCTGCGCCTGAGCCGCGGCGCTGCCGATCCCGCTGATCCGGCGGACGACAACGGGGTTGGGAGCCGTGCCGTATTCCCCTGCTTTATGGACTTCGAGGCTTCGAGCCTCAGACATGGGAGTTATCCGATCGAGGTGGCCTGGTCGCTCGAGAACGGGCGTATCGAGAGCTGGCTCATCGATCCTTCGGGCGTACCCGCCTGGACCGATTGGGACACCGAGGTCGAACGGGATACCCACGGCCTGTCTCGCGACATGCTGCGGCTACTCGGCCGCTCACCGCGCTGGGTCACGCGGCGATTGAACACGATCTTTGCTGGCCGCGCCCTGTCCTGCGATGGGGGTCAGTTCGACCACTTTTGGCTGTATCGCCTGTTCAAGGCCGCGGGCGTCCGCCCGACGTTCGAGTTGGTCGATGCCGGTGACTTGTTTGAACGGTATCTCGCCCCGGCGACGCTGACCGCGTTCGCCGAGGAGGCGCGCAGACTGATAGGCCGCCGGCATCGGGCGGCCCTGGACGTGAGCTACCTGCAAGCCCTATGGCGGCTCATCGCCGCTCAATCGGACGATGCGCACTGGGCGACCGCAGCCGCGAGTCAGCCGGTGCGGGCGGCGGGTACCTGTAGAGCTTAACGAGGGTATAGGGTCTCAGGCCAGGCGCCGAGATCATTCCGAGCACGCCGGTCAACGCGACTGGCAACCCATTCAGGTCACGGTGCAACACCTCCTCCCTCGGCGCGTGCGCGCGACCACTCGGTGATGATGGCGGTGACGACAAACACCGGGATCATGGTCAACCAGTACCAGAAGCTGATGATGGGTGAGTAGTTCCCGACGAACTCACCGAAGACCGACAACGCTACGAGCCCGAGGAAGGCGAACTCCTCGAAGCCCATTTGATCCGGGAAAATAGGCCCCGCCGCGGTAGCCTGATGGGGTCATCTTCAATCATCGTCTTTTCCTCGTCTGCCGGAACGAACCCGGCGAGCCATTGAAAAATCCTACAGTCCGTCGGGTGCCGGCTCAATGTCCTTACGCTGCGCGGAGATAGAGGGTCGGATCGACCGGCGATGAACAAGACAGCACGTGGAGTTTGAGGCCGCCGCCGTGATTCTCGACCTCCTCGATGAGATCGAGCGTTTACGCGCCTGCCTCGCAAGGTCTCGGTGACCTTGACAATTTGCACTCGTATCGCCTGAAACTCGGGTAGGTTCTTGCACGACGTTCGATTCTTTCACGGACGTCGCCCGACCCTGTCGAGCGGATGTTCACGCCCTGACCATGCCCGGTTGGTTTCCTCTCAAACAAGCGCGGTAAGATCACGCCATGAGACTCATCGTCGTGATGGACCCGATAGCCGGGATCGACATCAAGAAAGACAGCACCTTTGCGATGTTGCTGGCCGCGCAGCGGCGCGGCTGGGAGATCGTCTATTGCGAGCTGGCCGATCTGGTCCTGGAGGATGGCCGCGCCCTTGCGCATGGCTACCCGCTACAGGTATGGGACGATAAGCGCCGCTGGTTCGATCTCGGCGATCCGAGCACCCGGCCCCTGGCCGAAGCCGAGGTGGTGCTGATGCGCAAGGACCCGCCTTACAACATGGAGTATATCTACGCCACCCATCTGCTTGACCTCGCGGAGGCTGACGGGGCCCTGGTGGTGAACGCGCCTCGCGGTCTGCGCGACGCCAACGAGAAGCTCTATACCGCTTGGTTCCCCGAGTGCTGCCCGCCGACCGTGGTGACGCGCGGCCGCGCGCGCATCCGGGCGTTCCTGGAACGCGAACGCGACATCGTATTGAAACCCTTGGACGGGATGGGTGGGGCCTCCGTTTTTCGCGTGCGCGTGGACGATCCCAATACCAATGTGATCATCGAGACGCTGACTGGGTATGGGCAACGCTACACGATGGCGCAACGCTACATCCCCGAGATCAGTGCCGGAGACAAACGTATCCTGCTCATCGATGGGAAGCCGGTGCCGTATGCCTTGGCGCGCATCCCGGCGCCGGGCGAGACGCGCGGCAATCTCGCGGCCGGCGGCATCGGCAAAGGGGTGGCGCTCGGTCCGCGCGATTACTGGATCTGCGAGCAGGTGGGCACGCGACTGCGTGACAAAGGCCTGCTGTTCGTCGGCCTCGACGTGATCGGGGATTATCTTACCGAGATTAACGTCACCAGCCCCACCTGTATACGCGAGCTCGATGCCCTGTACGGTCTGGACATCGCCGGACGGTTGCTGGATGCCATTGAGCGCCGCCAAGCGGAGCGATGAAGTATTTTGCTTAAGGCACCGGGACGGGTCGGTGCCTGGTCAGTAGGCATCGTGAGGTCCGAAGATTACAGAAATTTTTTCATGTGCTACTATAAGCACTATAATCATCTTATTGATTCTGGGAATTGATTATACCGCTGCAAGATGCGAGTCTAGATGAGCGAATCGCACGCGCGGGGATTGGCGCCCCGCAGGGGAGCGATTGATGTGTTGTCCATTAGAATCGTAACGGTCGTTGGAGGGAGGATAGGGGGTTGATGACCACGGTACTTCCATCACCGGTAGGACCCGGCGACCGGCTGGCGTTGACTATCTGCTTCGCGGTGATCGTGCACGCCGTCGTGATTCTGGGCGTGACCTTCAAACCACCCGAGGTGCAGGCCTCGCGATTTCGGTCCCTGGACGTGATCCTGGTCCACAATCGCGCACTCGAGAAGGTCGAGGATGCGGAGGTCTTGGCCCAGGTCAGTGCCGCGGGCGGCGGCGACAACGAGGACAACGTGCGTCCGGCCACACCGTTCAGGGCGCCATTCCCGGAAGAGCGGGCGGATATCGCCGCGGCGCCGCCCCCGGGGCAAGTCAGTGCCTTGGAGCGGAGCGTGCAGCGCGAGCCCGTCCGGGACCTTGTCAAACAGACGCCGCTACCCGCTCCGCGGGCGGCACCCGAACCGGTGGTATCGACGGTCGCTCAAATGGAAGCGACGAGCAAGCCGCTGCCGGTTGAGGCCGCGGCGCCCGCGACCGATAGCGCGCCTGCCGAGAGCGCCGAAACGTCGGGTGCTAGCTCGTCGCTGGTCAGCCGGAGCCTGGCCATGGCCAGCTTGAATGCCGAGATCGCCCAGCGCCTAGAGGCCAGGGCCAAACGGCCACGCCGCAAATATATTGCAGCGACGACACAGGAATACAAATACGCGGCCTATATGGAGGCCTGGCGGGCCAAGGTGGAGCGCATCGGGAATCTCAACTATCCGGAGAAAGCCAGGCGCAATCGACTGACCGGCTCCTTGATACTCGACGTTGCGCTGAAACCGAACGGCTCGATCGCCGAGATCTCGGTACGGCGTCCGTCCGGTTTCAGGGTATTGGATGAGGCGGCCATCCGCATCGTCAAGCTGGCCGCGCCCTACGGGCGGTTTCCCGCCGATATCCGGCGCGAGACGGACCTCCTGCATATCACCCGCACGTGGCAGTTCTTAAGCAACTATCGGCTGGCGAGCCGCTAGTGCCATAACGGCGCGTGGCGCCGTAGACCGGACTAACTGTATGCCGGTATGAGCGGCGCATCCGCGCGGACTTGGAGGACTATGGTCTAGCCGACGCGGCGGCACAGTCCTTTAGAAATCCAATATCCTGGGTCTCGCCAAGCGCTCGGAATCCGCATAGCTGAGCTTGATCAACTCGGTATGCGAGCCGGCGTTGAAGGCGATCCGGGTATCCTCGCTGAGCCTCCGCGAGGCATAGGTCTCCATCCCGTACAGATTGCCGAAGGGCGGCATGGCCCCGACCTCGCACTCCGGAAAACGGTCCTGGAACTCCTTCTCACCGGCCAGCTCCACGCCCTTGGCGCCGATAGCAGCCCGCAAGGCCTCGAAGTCGACGTGGTAGGACGCGGGCAACACGGCCATGGCGAGCCTGCCGTCTACCTTGACCATCACGGTCTTGGCCATCTCTTGCCCCGGCACGTGGGCCGACTGCGCGATCTCCTGCGCCGTAAAGGCGCGTGAATGGGCAATGCTCACGTACTTGATATGGTGGGCATCTAGAAGCTCCTTAAGCGCTTGTACTGGCATGGCCTGATCTCCTGATTCGCATGGATTATACCCTGCACGGACATAAATCAAGGTCAATGCCCGGTGCTCGCTCTGACCTGGATCAGCGGAACGGTAGTTTTAAGGGAGATCCGGCAGTATCGCTCATAAACCCGCTTGCGGCGCGTGCTGCGAGCGCATCAACGGGTTGGGGCTGAAAAGGTCGCTGAATGATCGCTGCGATACGGAGGCGGCGCTCCCTTAACGCGCGACCGGCCGTGGTGCAGCCGGAAATACCTCATAGACGCGCTCCAGCGAGAGGTTGAGTTGCCGTAGGGCCCGATCTACCGTGTTGCGCGGGTAGTGTTGGCGTTGCATGACGGCTAAGGCCTCGGAGAGGATATTCCCGAGGAAGAGATTCCGGCCCAGCGGGGTCATCTTGGCGGGATCGATGGTGCGCTCCTGGTCTTTTAACGCCTCAAGCATGGAGTGGTGCGCGTGGCAGGACTGCAATACCGATTGTGACAAGGGATTGGTATAGCGCTGCACCAGGCGCTGGAGCGTGGCGGGCCGTGGCGAGATGCTCGCCCCGGTGGCACGAAACGCAGTACATACGAGCTTGAAGATCACCAGCTTGCCGACGTCGTGGGTGAGCCCGAGGAACTCGGCGTCGGCCTCGTTCACCTGGTGCTCGTGCGCGAGCCGCGCGCAGGCCCAGGCGCATTCGCGGGCATGGTCCCAGAGCGTCCGCCCCATCAAGCTGTAATAGACGGGTTTGATAGGCATCACGGGTCGCTGCAATAGCGCTAAGAGATGCGCCCGCAAGGTCTCCGTATTGGCGCCGTCCAAGGCCTGATCGAGGTTCGATACCGCGAACCTGGAACTCGGCGCGACGCCCTGGTTCACGTGTGCGATGACCTCTAACGCCACGGCTGGTTCCTGGATGATGGTGGCATAGAGACGATCCGCCGTGACCGTCGGATCGTTCAAGCGCGACTGCAGGGTCGCCGCGCTCGTGGGATAAACGGGCAATCCGTCCAGCGGGTATTCGCCGGCCAGGATGCTCAGGATCTTGTTCTGGACCTGGAGTTCCATGCGATTCATGGTCATATCGCCGCAGGTCTCGGGCTCGGACCAGAGGCCGGCCATGGCCTCCGCTAGTTGCTCGTAATTGGTGCCCGTGGAAGTGCCGGATCGAATATCGACGACAGACATAATGCCCCGCTATAGCGCCGTGGATTGAAGTAGTTGAATGCTCTCAGCTCACAGGCCGGAACTAGCGGCTTACGGGCCGGTATCTTTACAGGGACGGGGCGACGGCCATCAATATTGCGCAGGATTCGGGCTCACGCCGCAGGCCTTGGGGGCGGCGAGGAGACAGCGCCAATACGTTCGGAAACAGCGCGACGGGGGGTGCGGCGCCCGCACCGTGGGCGGCGACCCTGGCGAAGTCAAACTATCGAGAGTCGCTGCCTTGGAAGCCTGATGGAAATCTTATTAGAATACCCGCACCCGACGGGGGCCGTCCGTCATGAGCATCGAGGTGGCCCCCGTTTTTTCTGCCCCAACGGAGTCCAGGTTGAAGCAACCCGCCCTATTAGCCCTAGAAGACGGCAGCCTGTTCCACGGGATCGCTATCGGTGCGAGCGGACAGAGTGTCGGCGAGGTGGTATTCAACACCGCGATGAGCGGTTATCAGGAGATCCTCACCGATCCGTCTTATCACCAGCAGATCGTTACCCTGACCTGTCCGCATATCGGCAACGTCGGCGCCAACCGCAGCGACCAGGAATCGCCGCGCGTGTATGCCAGCGGTCTGGTAATCCGTGACCTGCCGCGCTGCCGGAGTAGCTGGCGCGCCGAGGAAAGCCTGGACGAGCATCTGCGGGCCCACGGGGTGGTGGCGATCGCCGGGATCGATACCCGTCGTTTAGTCGGCGTGCTGCGCGACCGGGGCGCGCAACGCGGGTGTCTGGCGGCAGGCGAGTCGATCGATGCCAGCGGTGCCGTGGCGCTGTCGCGCGCCTTCCCCGGACTCGAAGGTGCCGACCTGGCGAAACAGGTCACGACCGCGCGTCCCTATGAGTGGCGCGAGGGCGGCTTTCGCTTCGAGCCGGATGCCGGCCCCGAGCTACGAAGACGCTACAAGGTCACCGCCTATGATTACGGCATCAAGCGCAACATCCTGCGTTTACTGACCGATCGCGGTTGCGATGTCACCGTGGTACCGGCCCAGACCCCGGCCGCAGAGGTCTTGGCGACGCGCCCGGACGGCGTGTTCCTCTCCAACGGTCCGGGCGATCCGAGTGCCTGCGGTTATGCGATCACGGCCATCCGCCGCCTACTGGAAGGCGATACGCCGGTGTTCGGGATCTGCCTGGGCCATCAACTCCTGGCCCTGGCCTGCGGCGGGCATACGGTGAAGATGAAGTTCGGCCACCACGGGGCCAATCATCCGGTCCAGGACCTCGTCACCAAGAAGGTGCTTATTACCAGTCAAAATCACGGCTTTACGGTCGATTCGGAACGCCTACCCGCGACCCTCCGCGTCACCCACCGCTCGCTCTTCGACGGCACGGTCCAAGGCGTGCACCACAACCATAAACCGGCCTACGGGTTCCAAGGCCATCCCGAGGCCAGTCCCGGTCCCCACGATGTACTGGCCCTGTTCGATCACTTCATCGAGCTGATGGCGGCTCGCTGCTAAGCGGCATGCCGAAACGCACCGACCTCCAGACCATCCTCATCATCGGCGCCGGTCCCATCGTCATCGGCCAGGCCTGCGAGTTCGACTACTCCGGGACGCAGGCCTGTAAGGCGCTGCGCCAGGAGGGCTACCGGGTGGTCCTGGTCAACTCGAATCCGGCCACCATCATGACCGATCCGGAGATGGCCGACGCGACCTATATCGAGCCGGTACGCTGGGAGACCGTCGCGCGCATCATCGAGCGCGAGCGCCCCGACGCCCTGTTACCGACCATGGGCGGTCAGACCGCGCTCAACTGTGCCCTCGACCTGGCCCGCCATGGCGTGCTGGAGCGATACGCCGTGGAGCTGATCGGCGCGAGCCGCGAGGCCATCGATAAGGCCGAGGACCGCGAACGCTTCCGCGAGGCCATGCACCGCATCGGCTTGAAAACGCCGCGTTCCAGCATCGCGCATAGTTTGGAGGAGGCCTATCAGGTGCAAGCCTCGATCGGGTTCCCGGTCATCATCCGGCCCTCCTTCACCCTGGGCGGCAGCGGGGGAGGCGTTGCCTTCAACCGCGAGGACTTCGCCGAGATATGCGAGCGCGGCCTGTCCTCATCCCCGACGCATGAGGTGTTGCTGGAGGAATCGGTGCTGGGTTGGAAGGAGTTCGAGATGGAGGTGGTGCGCGACCGCAAAGACAATTGCATCATCGTCTGCTCGATCGAGAACGTCGATCCCATGGGCATACACACCGGCGACTCCGTGACCGTGGCTCCGGCCCAGACCCTGACCGACAAGGACTATCAGCGCATGCGCGACGCCGCGATCGCGGTGTTGCGCGAGATCGGTGTGGATACCGGGGGCTCTAACGTCCAGTTCGCGATCAACCCCGAGAACGGCGCCATGGTCGTGATCGAAATGAACCCGCGCGTCTCGCGCTCCTCGGCCCTGGCCTCCAAGGCCACCGGCTTCCCCATCGCCAAGGTGGCGGCCAAGCTCGCCATCGGTTACACCTTGGATGAATTGGGCAACGAGATCACCGGGGGCGTGATCCCGGCCTCCTTCGAGCCCAGCATCGATTATGTCGTCACCAAGCTGCCGCGTTTCGCCTTCGAGAAATTCCCGCAGGCCAATGACCGGTTGACCACGCAGATGAAGTCCGTCGGCGAGGTGATGGCCATCGGCCGCAATTTCCAGGAGTCCCTGCAAAAGGCTATGCGCGGGCTGGAGACGGGCAGCGACGGCTTCAACGAGCGCCTCGTGCCGTGTGACGAGGACGCGCGGTCGCGCTTGGTGCGCGAGCTCCGGGTCGCGGGACCGGAGCGCTTGTGGTACGTTGGCGACGCGCTGCGCCATGGCATGAGCGTAGCCGAGGTGCATGAGCTGACCCGCATCGATCCCTGGTTTCTCGCCGAGATCGAGGACCTGATCGGTGAGGAGTCGGAGGTGCGGCGCGGGGGCTTGGCGGCTTTGGATGCGCGGCGCCTGCGCACGCTCAAGCGCAAGGGGTTTTCCGACGCGCGTCTGGCGCGCCTGACCGATAGCCGGGAACGGGTGATTCGCGCCTTGCGCGGCCGGCTCGGCGTGCGACCGGTCTTCAAGCGCGTCGATTCCTGCGCCGGCGAGTTCCGCGCCGCAAGTGCCTATATGTATTCCAGTTACGACGAGGAATGCGAGGCGCGCCCCAGCCCGCGTGACAAGATCATCATCCTGGGCGGCGGTCCGAATCGTATCGGCCAGGGGATCGAGTTCGATTATTGCTGCGTGCAGGCGGCTATCGCGATGCGCGAGCTCGGTTACGAGACCATCATGGTCAATTGCAACCCCGAGACCGTGTCCACCGACTACGATGTTTCCGACCGCCTGTACTTCGAGCCCGTGACCTTGGAGGACGTGCTGGAGATCGTGCGCATTGAGCGGCCGCGCGGGGTCATCGTCCAATACGGAGGCCAGACGCCTTTGAAGCTGGCTCGGGACCTGGAGCGCGAGGGGGTGCCGATCATCGGCACGAGTCCGGACAGCATCGACCTGGCCGAGGACCGCGAGCGCTTCCGGCAGTTGATTGACGCGCTCGGCCTGCGCCAGCCGCCCAACCGCTCGGCCATGGATACGGGCGGGGCCCTTGCGGCGGCGCGCGAGATCGGCTATCCGCTGGTGGTGAGGCCATCCTATGTGCTGGGTGGCCGGGCCATGGAGATCGTGCACGGCGAGGCCGACCTCGAGGGTTATATGCAGCGCGCGGTCTCGGTATCCAACGATGCCCCGGTACTGCTGGATCGCTTTTTGGACCATGCCATAGAGATGGACGTGGATGCCGTCAGCGATGGCGAGCGGGTCGTCATCGCCGGCATCATGGAGCATATCGAGCAGGCCGGCGTGCACTCCGGGGACTCCGCCTGTTGCCTGCCGCCGCATAGCCTCTCGCCGAAGCTGCAATCGGAGTTACGCGAGCAGACCCGGCAGCTCGCACAGGGGCTCAAAGTGATCGGTTTGATGAACATCCAGTTCGCCATCCAGGGCGAGGAGGTGTACGTGCTGGAGGTCAATCCGCGTGCCTCGCGTACCGTGCCCTTCGTATCCAAGGCCATCGGCATACCGCTGGCGCGCATCGCGGCAAAATGCATGGCTGGCAGGCGGCTCGCGGAGCTGGGCTATACTACGGAACGCGTGCCCCGCTATCACTCGGTGAAAGAGGCCGTGTTCCCGTTCGGCAAGTTTCCCGGCGTCGATCCCCTGCTGGGCCCGGAGATGAAGTCCACGGGTGAGGTGATGGGCGTGGGACAGAGTTTTGGCGAGGCCTTTGCCAAGGCGCAACTGGCCGCGGGGGTACAGATCCCGCGTGCAGGCCGAGTCTTTATCAGCGTCCGAGACGCCGACAAGCTGCAAGCGCAATCCATTGCGGCACAGCTATCTGGCCTCGGTTTCGATCTATGCGCGACTCGCGGCACGGCCCGTGTCTTGCAGCAAGGGGGTATCGCGTGCCAGGTCGTCAACAAGGTGCTGGAAGGCCCGCCGCACGTCGTCGATAGGATTAAGAACAATGCAATCGACCTTATCATCAATACCACCGAGGGCCGGCAGGCGATCGCGGACTCGCGCAGTATCCGCACCTCCGCGTTACAGAAGCGGGTCGCCTATACGACGACCATGGCCGGGGCCGTGGCAACCGTGGCGGCGGTGCGCGAGGGGGACCCCGTGAGCGTCCACCGCTTACAAGATCTGCATCAGGAGGTTGAGGCGTGAGCAAGTCACCGATGACCGAAATCGGGGCGCGTAAGCTCCGCGAGGAGCTGTATAAGCTCAAGACCGAGCTCAGGCCAAAGATCATTCGGGCCATCGCCGAGGCGCGAGCCCACGGCGATCTGAGCGAAAACGCCGAATACCATGCGGCGCGCGAGCAGCAGGGCTTTGTCGAGGGGCGTATTGCCGAGATCGAACGCAAGATGGCCAACGCCCAGATCATCGATACCGCCACCTTGAACGGACAGGGCAAGGTCGTATTCGGGGCTACCGTGGCCATCATGAACCTGGAGAGCGAGGAGCCCGTGACCTACCAGATCGTCGGCGAGGACGAGGCGGATATAAGGCATGGCCTGGTGTCGATCCGCTCGCCCATCGCGCGTGCCCTGATCGGTAGGGAGGCCGGCGACACCGTCGTGGTCGAGGCCCCCGCGGGACGTTTGGAGTACGAGGTTCTCGAGATCCGCTATCGGTAGCCCCGTGCCACATGGGTAGAACCGCAAGCAGCCGCCGCTGGCTTGAAGAGCGTCACGCCGACCCCTATATAAAGCTCGCTAGGGCGGGAGGATACCGGTCACGGGCGGCATTCAAGCTCAAGGAAATTCTGGAGCGGGACCGAATATTGCCTGTCGGAAGTACGGTGATCGATCTCGGTGCGGCGCCCGGCGGATGGAGCCAGGTCGCGGTACAAGCGGTGGGCAGGCAGGGCCGTGTGATTGCCGTGGACCGCGATCCCATGGTTCCGGTCCCGGGTGTGACGATCCTGCAAGGCGATCTGAACGAAAACGCTACCATCGAGTCGATAATGAACGCTTTGGGCGCTCGCCGTGCGGACCTGCTGCTTTGCGACATGGCGCCGAATCTGAGCGGGATTGCGGTAACCGACCAGGCGCGGGCCGCGGCGCTGGCGGGGACCGCGATGAACTGCGCCGAGGTCGCGCTAAGACCGGGTGGGGACATGCTGATCAAGGTCTTTCAGGGCGAAGATTGGGAAGCCGTGCAGCGGCGCCTGCGCTCGCTGTTTCGCCAGGTACTGTTCCGCAAGCCCAAGGCCTCGCGTGGCCGCTCGGCCGAGGGGTATGCCCTATGCCGATCTTACGCGGTTCGGCGCGCGGGGTTGATTCCATACTCGCCAGGGACGGCGGGGATCGAGTCGGGCCCGCCGGCGTTTTTGCTTAGGCGAGGCTAGGGGTCTACACTTAATGCAGGTAAACTGGCGGGACACGGAGACCCGAGAGGTAACAAAGTGAACGATATGGCCAAGAATCTCATGTTGTGGGTGGTGATTGCACTGGTCTTGATGCTGGTCTTCAATAATTTCGGTCCGCGCCAAAACGCCAGTCAACACATCGACTATTCGCAGTTCGTATCCGACGTCAAGAGCGGCCGTGTGGGGGCGGTATTGATCGAGGATCAAGAGATCCAAGGGAAGTTCAAGGACGGAATGGGTTTCCAGACCTATAGCCCCGAGACCGACAATGGCCCCCTGATTGGACTACTGCTGGACAATAAGGTCGAAATCGAGGCGCGTCCGCCCGAGAGCCAAGGGGTCTTGATGCAGATCTTCATCTCCTGGTTCCCGATGCTATTGTTGATCGCCGTGTGGATCTTCTTTATGCGGCAGATGCAGGGCGGGGCCGGTGGCCGGGGCGCCATGTCCTTCGGCAAGAGTCGCGCGCGGCTGATGGGCGAGGACCAGGTCAAGATCACCTTTGCCGACGTGGCCGGCGTTGAGGAGGCCAAGGAAGAGGTGTGCGAGCTGGTCG
>JBOIDW010000345.1:0-6288 GCA_050740655.1 Gammaproteobacteria bacterium
GCACCGACGCGGGCGGGGCGAGACTCAGGCCCTGGCCCGCGGCCTAGTCCTGCTCGTCGCCTGCACGCTGCACCCCGCATTGTTATTCGCCCAAACAACGGCGCCACCCGCTCCGCCGGCGCCAGTCCGGTCGGTAATCCGGGTACTGGACGAGACCCTGGAGACACCGCGCGCGGTCTTGCGACAGTGGGCGGCGGATGCGGCGCTTCCCGATATGCTAGGTAAAGGGCCGCCGGAGGCGATCACCTCCAGGGAGGCCGAGTTCGCCGAGGCAATGCCCGGTACACTCCGCGTACGCCTGCTACAGGGCCGGGATATCCGAGCAGACCTCGATGCCGACCCGCCCTTCGCCTATGCATCGGTCGATGCCATGCGGAGCGCCGCCAAGTCCGATGACCCGATTCCGGCCGAGGTCGTGCTACCCGGCGACCCTCGACAACACCTGGTGTTGATCGAGCGGGTCAAGGGCTCGAGTGGAGACCTCGTCGGGTTCATCCACCTTAGCCTCAGTCTAGGATTGCTCGAGGCTACATCGAAAAGCGTGCCACCGCTCGATGGCTATATAGAGCTGCAACCGGCCGCATTCGGTGCCAGCCCGGCGATACTCGCCAAGTATGGAGACCGGCGATACAAGCACGGTCAGTCGGCGTCGCGCACACGGGTGCCGGGCACGCGCTGGGTCCTCGCGTACTGGCCCAGCCTAAATGCGGCCGAGCGTTATCTCGCCGGGCTCGATACGCCCCGAGATGCAGCGGGTGAAACGGCCGGCAGCGCATGGGTTGTCTGGCTAACCGCTGCGCTATTGCTGGTATTTACGGGTGTGGCGTTCCTGTACCGGCAACGGCTGGCCGCGCTCCTGGCGAACGCCCGGCGGCCCAAGGCCCCCCTGTCGCCTAGCGCCGTGGCCGCCGCCGAGCAGGGCGCCGAACCGGCCGTGCCGCCTCCTCCCGCGCCCGTGGAAAACGCGCCAGAGCCGGCACCGCTCGTGCCCGTGGTAGAGACGATGCCCCAGTCCGAGCCGATCGTCGCAACGGCGCCCCTCGTCCCCGGCACCGAGGTGGAGTTCGCCGAGGATCGGGTGGTGGGGAGCGTCGGCGAGGGGCTTAGCGAGGAGCTCATCGAGATCCTAGGCCAGATCTTCGCGAGCCTGGCGCGCGACCAGGGGCACACGGAGATCGTCGTGGCTCGCGATGCGCGGGCCAGCAGCCCGGCGCTGGCCGCGGCCCTCGTCCGCGGTATACGGGCTGCGGGCGGCGGCGTCATCGACATTGGCTCGGTACCCACACCGGTCGCATTTTTCGCCTCGCATTATCTTCATACGGGGGCTGCTGCCGTGGTCAGCGGCGGTGCACGGCCCGATCCTTACAATGGCCTCCAGGCGTTTTTGCATGAGCTAGGCTCCGCCGCCGCGACGCTTGCCCAATTGCGCAAGCGAATCGGGACTCTCCACAAGGCCGCGGAGGGTACCCTACAGGAGGCCGAGATCGGTTACGCTTATATCGAGGCGGTGACCCAGGACATTCCTCTCGCCTTCCCGCGAACCCTTAAGGTCGCGGTGGACGCCGGCGGCGGGGTCGCCGCTACACTGGCCCCGGCCTTGCTGCGAGCGCTTGGCCATGAAGTCGTCGAGATTGACTGTGAGATCGATGCCAACCTCCCGTACCGCCCGGTGGACCTCGGTAGCGCGGCGGAGCTCGGCGCACTCGTCGCGGCGGTCCGCGAAAACCAGGCCGACCTTGGTGTACGCTTCGATGGGGATGGCCGGCATTGTGCGGTGTTGGATGCCGCGGGTGCGTTTGTGACCCCTAAACACCTGGCCAGCATCTGGGCGAGCGAGGCGCTAGCCCGCACACCCGGCGGCCGCGTCTTGCTGGATGCGGATTGGATCGGCGAGCTTCGCGGCCTGATCGAGGCCATGGGTGGGACCCCGGTGGCCTTACAGCCAGCGGCGACCGTGGAGCAGCAGCTCTATCAGTCGGACGCGCTGTTTGCCGTCGGCACCGGCGGCGAGGCCGCGTTTCGCGATCGCTGGTACGGTTTCAGCGACGCCTTATACGCCGTAGTTAGACTGCTGGAGGTCATCGTGGCGCGCGAAGACCGGTCCGTGGCGGCGCTAGTGGCCGAGATCGAAGGCCGCTAGTCGAGCCAACAAGAGAGGGTCGAAGGCATCGTGGACGGGCGAATTACCTAGCCGCAGCGCCCTATAATCTAGCGCATATGAACTGGATCCTTGCAGTCGTTTTGTCCCGAGTGCGTAGCGCTAGATCGTGTCGATCGCATCGAATTCGCATTCGTCCCGCGTATGGCCACTAGCGATCGGCAAGGCAGTTCAGAGGTGTGGTTCCTCGACCACACCTCGCCCAAGGGGGTGATCGGCGAGTACCGGATCACGCGCTGGCCGTTCACTATCGGTCGCTCGGCGGAATGCGACTTGACCTTGCGCTCCAATAGTGTGTCGAAGGAGCACGCGCGTCTCGATCTCGATACCGACGGATTACGCGTGGTCGACCTTGGTAGTACCAACGGTACGCACGTTAACGGCCAAGTGGTCCATACCGCGCTGGTTCTGCTCCCCGGGGACATCCTTCAAATCGGTGATTTCCAGTTTCGCGTACGCAAGGTGAGCGTCAGCCTGGAAGCGACATCGAATGATGACGAGTCGCTCGCTACCCACACCATACGCCGTTCCGACCCCAAGGTCGCCGAGACCCGCTCGTTCTTCGGATTACTGGACGGGTACGGCGTCGTACCGCACTTCCAGCCCATCATCCATCTGGCGCAGCGGAACACGCTCGGCTATGAGGTGCTCGCCCGTACCAGGGCGCCGGACCTGCCGCCGGATGCGACCGGGCTGTTCCGGATTGCCGTCCGGCTCGGGGCCGAGCGCGAACTGAGCCGCATCTACTGGACACACGGCGTGCGCGAGGCCGCTGCGCTACCGGCGCAGACACTGCTCTTCGTTAACCTCCATCCGCGCGAGATCTCCGATCCGCGCTTGATCGATTCACTCGCGAATGTGCGGCGCGAGGCGCCGCTGTTGCGCATCGTCGCCGAGGTCCACGAAAAGGCGGTCATCGACCTCGGGCAGATGCACAGGATCAAGGACGGGCTCGCCGCGGCCGGCATCGGCCTTGCCTACGATGACTTCGGCGCCGGGGAAGGGCGGCTGAACGAGCTTGCCGAGGTCCCTCCGGACTACCTGAAATTCGACTACAGCCTTATCCATGACCTCGATCGGGCCGGCCACACCAAACGCCATGTGGTCGAGGCCCTGGTGCAGATGGTGCGCGGTCTGGGCGTCGTGCCGCTCGCCGAGGGCATTGAGACCGAGGGCGAGGCATGCCTATGCGCCGAGATCGGGTTTGAGCTGGCACAGGGATTTTTCTACGGTAGACCCCAGCCGATAGCGCATTGGCTGCCGGCCTGAGTGCTGGGCCGGCTAGCCGCACCGTTTTTCGGTACCCTCCCGCAAGATCCAACGCAAGTCCGGACCATGGAATAAACGATGTCGTTCTCGAGACCGGACGGCGAGTCCTGCCCCGGCTATTACGTACCGGCGCACGGTCGGGCCTCGGCATCGTCGTCATCCAGGAGTGGTGGGGCGTCAACGGCCGGCGATCTGGCCTGGGAGCGCACATGGCCGTTCCTCGCCCGGCATGCGGGTGCCGGTTAAACGGGCGTAACAGGATCTCCGATGCCGCACTCGCCAGCGGGACTGGCCGAGGCATTACGCGCGAGCCGCCGCGACCTTGTGGTCGCCGCCGTCGTGCTGTTCTGCATCAGCATCGGGCTGTACATGGATTCGTATGGCAGCCGCATCGACCAATACCTTCTGGGGTCCATCGCCTGGTGTTTCCTGGCCTGCCTGTTACGCGATGAGGACCGCGAGGTCCGCGTCCAGGTCTTGGTCGCCATATTGGCCGCCACCCTTTGCGAATACACCTTCGCACCCGCGTATCACATCTATATCTACCGTTTCGACAATGTCCCGGCCTATGTCCCGCCCGGCCATGGCCTGGTCTATCTGGCGGCTGTCGCGTTGGCGCGTTCGGTGTTCATGCAACGCTATGGCCGCACGCTGGCGGCCCTCGCCTTGGTACTGGGTTCCCTCTGGGCCTTATGGGGCATTAGCTTTGCCGACCGGCCGGACCTCGGTGGCGCCGTGTTCTTCCTGGTATTTGCCGTCTTCTACGTATTCGGTTGGTCACGGCCGCTGTACGTCGCGGCGTTCTTCGTGACCAGTTATCTGGAGTTGGCCGGCACCTACTGGGGTACCTGGGTCTGGGCCACCCATTGGCCCTCCTGGGGCGGCCTCCCACAGGCCAATCCGCCAAGCGGGATCGCCGCCGGCTATTGCTTTCTCGACACCGTGGCGCTGGCCGGCGCCTATGTCTATATCCAGTGGCAAGCGATCGCTCGCGCGTTACTGCGCCCGCTCGTGCCGCTCCGGGCCCGTAGCCGTCAAGCAACGCTTTAGCGGTGTCGGCTATCGGGAAGTGGTCGGCACCAACGCCCGTGGCGAAAACAGGCGTTCAAGCGCTCGCCTCGGCGGCGAGCTTGCTATGGCGGAAGGAATAACCGAAATAGATCATCAGGCCCAATCCCAGCCAGGCCAGGAACAACCAGAAGGTCTTGGCCGGCAAGGCGAGCATCAGCGCGCCGCAGGAGAGCATACCGAGCACCGGGAACAGCGCACCGAATGGCGTCTTGAACGGCCGGTGCAGTTCCGGCCTCAAGCGGCGCAGTAGCAAAACGCCGAGACACACCATCACGAAGGCCGACAAGGTACCCATGTTCACCAGCTCGGCCAACTCATCGAGGGATACAAAGCCGGCGAGCAGTGACATGACCACGCCGCAGACCACGATGGCAACCACCGGCGTCTGTGTCTTGGCGTTGACCGCTGCGACAGTGGCCGGTATCAGGCCATCACGGCCCATGGCAAATATGATCCGCGTCAAGCCGTAATAGAGCACCAGCATTACCGTCGTCAGTCCCGCGATCGCCCCGGCCGCGACCAGCGCCGATGCGCCTTGGAATCCGATCAGCTCCAGGGCGTGGGCCACCGGGTGTGCGACGTTCAGGTCCGTGTAGGGCACCACGGCGGTGAGCAGGCCCGCTACGACGATATAGATCACCGTACATATCGCCAGTGAGGCTATGATCCCGGTGGGTAGATCACGTTGGGGATCGTGTGCCTCCTCGGCCGCCGTGGAAACCGCATCGAAGCCGATGTAGGCAAAGAACACCTTGGCGGCACCGGCCAGAACGCCGGTCGGATGGCCCCCTGCATCCTCGCCGATCCAGCCATACGGCATGAACGGGGACCAGTGATCCGGATTGACGTTGAAGACCGCGATACCGATAAATACCGCAATGGTCAGCAGCTTCACGAACACCATCGCGGCATTGAAGCGCGCGCTCTGCTTGACCCCGGCGATCAGCAACACCATCAAGACCCCTACGATGCAAAACGCCGGGAGATTGATGATCCCCCCCGCCATCGGCCCGTTGAGCAAATGATCCGGAAGCCCCATTTCCATGGCCGTCAAGGCATTATTGAAATACCCGGACCAACCGTTGGCGACCGCCGAGACCGCAAGACCGTACTCCAGCAGCAAGGCCCAGCCGATGACCCACGCAAACAACTCGCCGAACGCCGCGTAGCTGTATCCATAGGCACTGCCACAGCCCCCGACGGATGCGGCCAGCTCGGCGTAGGCCAGCGCCGCAAATGCGCAGGCGCTGCCGGCGACCACGAAGGACAGGATCACGGCCGGTCCCGCCTGATTGGCCGCGGCCTTGCCGGTAATGACGAAGATCCCGGCCCCGATGATCGCCCCGATCCCGAGCAGGGTCAGGTCAAATGCGGTCAAGCATCGCTTGAGCCCACTACCGCCGATGCCCCCCTCGCTCACGTGCTTGGTACGAAACAGTTGTGTAAACATGGGCGCCCCTTATCGTGGACCGGGAAATGCTCTAACGCCTCCGAAAGGCATTTGTCAAAGACCGCCCCAGTGTATCAAAATAGCCGCGGTCCCGCCTTCCGGCCGGCCCCGATCTCGAATGGGCCGGTCACAGCGACAAGCCAGTGGCCGCCAACAGAGGGCCGGTCGGACAGTGTTTCGATAAACGACATCGCGCCCGTAGCTCAGTTGGATAGAGTACCTGGCTTCGAACGAGTCAAGCGTTGGTTCGAATCGCGCAGGGATGGGTTGGCGATCAGGAAGTTAGAAGGATGGGAGTCTTCGCAGCGGACGCGGAGTGACCAGGGAGTGACCACAGGGT
>JBOIDW010000346.1:0-2894 GCA_050740655.1 Gammaproteobacteria bacterium
CGTGACAGCGGACATGCCAATCTCCCTGTAGGCGGACACCGCATCTCCCTTCTTGTGGACAGCTGATCTCCCTGTTGTTGTCCCGGGCTGGCGGCGTGTCGGTCCCGTCGTGGGGGGTCCCTCCACGGTGCACTCCGGGGTGCTGATGACCCGAGGCCCGTGGAGGGACCTGTGAAGAAGGATGGCGGGGAGATCATGGAGATTCTTGAAGCGTTCGATCTGACCGGGTGTGCGCACTCTGCCGCTCAGCTGGTCGGGTGTGACCCGAAGACGGTGCGGCACTGGGTTGACCTGCGTGATCGTGGGGTGGTGGTGACTGATGCCGGGCGGCGACCGCGGTTGATCGATCCGTTCGCCGACAAGGTCGAGGAGTGGGTGGACCGGTCGAAGGGGCATGTCCGGGCGGACGTGGTGCACGAGCGGCTGGTCGCGGTCGGGTTCGATGGTGACGAGCGCACCACCCGGCGGGCGGTCGCGGAGGCGAAGGCGCGGTGGCGGGCCGGGCATCGGCGCACGTATCGGCCGTGGATCACCGAGCCGGGTATGTGGTGCCAGTTCGACTGGGGGGTGGGCCCGGTGGTGCCGTGGGCGGGTGGTGCGCCGCGCTCAACGTTGTTGTTCTGTCTGTGGTTGGCGTGGTCGAGGTTCCGGGTGGTGATCCCGACCTGGGACCGGACCCTGCCCACGCTGCTGGCCTGCATCGACACGTCGCTGCGCCGGTTGGGGGGCGCGCCGACGTATGCGTTGACCGACAACGAGAAGACGGTGACCGTGGAACATGTTGCTCGGGTCGCGGTGCGCCATCCCGAGGTGGTCGCCGCGGGGCGGCACTACGGGATGCAGGTCGCGACGTGTGTGCCCTTCGACCCGGAGTCCAAGGGCGGCTGGCGAGGCGTCGGTGCGGGTCGCGAAGGCCGATCTGGTGCCCACCGAGGCCAACCTTCTCGACGCCTACCCGGACATGGCTGCGCTGGTCGCGGCGTGCGACGCGTTCTGCGCGCACGTCAACGCGCGGCGGCATCGGGAGACCGGCGTCGCCCCGGTTGAGCGGTTGGCGGTCGAGCGGGAACGGCTGCATGTGCTGCCCTCGGCGCCGTATGCCGCCGCGCTGGGCGAGACGCGGCTGGTGAACACCGACCAGACTGTGCGGTTCGGGTCGGTGCGCTACTCCACCCCACCGGGGTTGGTGGGTGCCGAGGTGTGGGTCCGCGCCGCCGGTGACGAGCTGGTCATCGTCGCCGACCTCAACTCGCTGGCGCTGCGCCCGTCCTGGGCGCCGGCGGCGCCGGCCGGGCTGGCTGAGGTCGCCCGGCATGCCTTGTCCACCCCGGGTCGGCCGCGGATCGAGCTGGCCCACTACCCGGGCCACCCCCAGGACCCCTCCGGGGCGCCCCGCCCGCCGGCTCCACGCCCGAGCAGCCCGGCCGAGACCGCGTTCCTCGCGCTCGGGCCCGGGGCGGAGGCGTGGCTGGTCGAGGCCGCCGCCGCGGGGGCGGTGCGGGTGCGAGCGAAGATGGCCGCCGCGGTCGAGCTCGCCGCCCTGGCCGGTGCCGGCGAGGTCGACGCCGCGCTCGGGATCGCGGCGGCGGCGGGCCGCTTCGCGCAGGACGACCTGCTCGCCATCGTGCGTCACCGCAGCGCCGGCGCCCCGTCAGCCGAGCTCGTCGTCGCCGACCAAGCGCACTCCGCACAGCCCGGCACCGCCGCATGGGAGGGATTCGGCCGATGACCAGCCCACCGAACACCCCCGACCCGACCACGCCCGGCTCGGCGTCCCCGGACCCGAAGTCCTCTAGCGCGCCGGGATCGCCGTGGATCCTGCTCGACCGCACCACCGCCGAGCAGGCCGCGGCCATGCTCGACCGGCTCGAGGAGTGGCTGGCCGGCGCCGACCCCGCCGCCACCGAGGCTTGCGCGCACGCCTGCTCGCACGGGCAGGCCGACGCGTTCGAGGTGGCCGCCTGGGTGGGCACCCGCACCGCCCACCTGCGCGACCGGATCGAGGAGGTGGACTCGTGGTCGTGACCGCACCCGCCGCGCCCGCGTTGCCCGAGGAGCTGACCGCGCTGCTGCGCCGGATGCGGCTGCCCTACCTGCGCACTACCGCCCCCGAGGTCCTCGCCACTGCCCGTGCACAGCGGTGGGACCCCGCCGAAACCCTGCGCGTGCTGCTCACCGAGGAGATCCGCGGCCGCGACGAGGCCACCCGCCGCCAGCACCGCCGCGCCGCCGGCCTCCCCGCCGGGAAGACGTTCGCGTCCTGGCGGGAGGGCGACAGTTCCATCCCGACCCCCACCCAGCAGGCCCTGGCCACCCTGGAGTGGATCGGGCGCGCAGAGAACCTCGCGGTCACCGGCCCCTCGGGCACCGGGAAGACCCACCTGGTCGAGGCCCTCGCCCACGCCGCGATCGACACCGGCCGCCGGGTCGCCTGGTTCACCCTCGAATCGCTGACCGCCGCGGTCGGCCGCGCCGGTGCCGACGGCTCGGTCGCCCGCACCATCACCAAGATCACCCGAGCGGATCTGATCGTGGTCGACGACATCGGCATGCTGCCCGCCGGCCAAGCCGCCGCCGAGGCGCTCTACCGCGTCATCGACGCCGCCTACGAACGCCGCTCAGTCGCGGTCACCAGCAACCTGCACCCGTCGGGCTTCGACACGATCATGCCCAAGACCCTGGCCACCGCCACCGTCGACCGGCTGCTCCACCACGCGCACATCGTGCTCACCGAGGGCACCAGCCTGCGCCTGGCCGAGGCCACCGCCGGAAAGGGGGTGGTCCCCTTGACCTAGATCAACAGGAGATCAGCTGACCGCGGACAGGGACATAAGCTGTCCGCCATCAGGGAGATCAACTGTCCGCCCACAGGGAAGTCGAGCTGTCCCTTGACA
>JBOIDW010000347.1:0-3062 GCA_050740655.1 Gammaproteobacteria bacterium
CGCCAAGACCGCGTGACGCGATTGAACCATTTACCGTGAGAGGGGCAAATCTAGCGGTGGCGATCGAGGTTGAGGAATCGACGGAGTGGGTGGATGTTTGCGCGCTCGACGATTTGGTCCCCTGGTACGGCGGCTGCGCGCTGGTGGATGGCCGGCAAGTCGCGATATTCTACCTGAACGAAGGCGGCCTCTATGCGATCGACAACTACGATCCCATCGGCAAGGCCAATGTCTTGCACCGGGGCATCGTCGGCGACATCAATGGTGAGCTCGTCGTCGCCTCACCGCTCTATAAGCAGCACTTCAGCCTGATCACCGGCCAATGTCTCGAGAACAAGGAAGTCCGCGTCGAGACCTACGCGGTGCGTATCGTCGCGGGCCGGGTGCAGGTTGGCGTTCAGGTGCCGGACTAAGAGGCTCAAGCCGGTTCGCCATGAACAAACATAAGGAAAACAAGCAGTGGATCTCGAGTACTACACCGCCGATGTGTTCACCGACACCGTGTTTCACGGCGCGCAGATCGCCGTCTTCCCCAACGCCCAAGGGCTGGATGCGGCGAAGATGCAATTGATCGCCCGGGAGCTGAATCTCCCGCAAACCGTGTTTGTGCTTCCCGCGCTAGAAGATACCGGCAGGTGGCGGATCCGCATCTTTTCGCCCCTGGCAGAGGCCGAGTTCGGCGGGCACGGGATCATCGCCGCCGCGTTCGTGCTCGCCTCGATCAGCGCGATCGCACTGCCGCAAGCGCACACTCCCGTCGTCCTTGAGCAGAAAAGCGGCCCCGTGGAAGTGCACATCACCCGCGATCCGAAAGCGCCTGGCAGACCGACGCTGGCGCAATTTTCCATGCAGACGCAGTATGCGATCGACCGATTCGTGCCGGCCGAAGACGAGCTGGCCGGGATCCTGTCCTTGGGCGTCTCCGACCTCCGGGCACCGCGGGCGCCTAGATATACGCCGCTGTTGGTATCCTGCGGGTATCCCTATCTCATCGTGCCTATCAGCTCTTATGCGGCGGTGCGCCGCGCCCAATTCAATTATACGGCGTGGAGCCAATCCGCGGCCCCCGCGACCTTTGCCCGTGAGATCTTGCTCTTTTCCCGACACAGCGAAACGCCCGGGTCCGATTTTCATGCGCGGCTCGTCGCTCCCCACATCGGCATTGGCGACGATCCCCCGATCGCATCGGCTGTACCGGCCTTCGCGGGTTATCTTTGCTCCCACCCGCACATCAGGACCGGGACGTACAGTTTCACCATCGACCGGGGAGAAGCCAAGGCCCGCAAGAGCCTCTTGAGCGTGGAGATGAATAATCAACGAACCGCGGACCTCACCGTCCGGGTCGGCGGTCCCGCGGTCATGGTCAGCGAGGGGCTGATGAGCATTCCGGCTTGAATCGCGGGAGCGGGGGATCGGATATGAAACTCTTAGTGAATAGGCAGGAGACCATAGAATGAGTCATTTTCTCGATCGCCTGCGATTCTTCAAACGGGTCCAGGGCACGTTTTCGAACGGCCATGGCATCGTCACCAACGAGGATCGCCAGTGGGAGGACGCCTATCGCAACCGCTGGCGCTTCGACAAGGTGGTGCGCTCGACCCACGGGGTCAACTGCACCGGGAGCTGTTCCTGGAACATCCACGTCAAGAACGGGCTGGTCGCCTTCGAGATGCAGGCCACCGATTACCCGCGCACGCGCCCCGATCTACCGGACCATGAGCCGCGCGGCTGCCAGCGCGGGGCCAGCTATTCCTGGTATTTATACAGCCCCCACCGGGTCAAGCACCCTCTCATCCGCGGCCGCCTCCTCGACCTCTATCGCACTGAGCGCGAACGGGGTCTGGACCCCGTCGAGTCGTGGACCGCGATCCAGGAGGACTCCGAGAAGCGCCGCCGGTACACCGCGGTGCGGGGCCTGGGAGGTTTCGTGCGCAGCGACTGGGAGGAGCTGACCGAGATCATCGCCGCGGCCAATGTCTACACCATACAAAAATATGGGCCGGACCGGGTGATCGGCTTCTCGCCCATCCCGGCCATGTCCATGATCAGCTATGCGGCCGGGACCCGGTATTTGGGGCTCATCGGCGGGGTGCCGTTGTCCTTCTATGACTGGTACGCCGATCTGCCGCCCTCCTCGCCCCAGACCTGGGGCGAGCAAACCGACGTGCCGGAGTCCGCGGATTGGTACAACGCGGGCTATATCATCGTCTGCGGGGCCAACCTGCCCATGACCCGCACCCCCGATGCCCACTTCTACGCCGAGGTGCGCTACAAGGGCACCAAGGTGGTGGCGGTGGCGCCCGACTACGCCGAATACGTCAAATTCGCGGACCTCTGGATGCCGGTCAAACAAGGCACCGACTCGGCACTGTTCCTGGCTATGGGCCATGTGGTCATCAAGGAATTCTTCTTGGAGCGCAAGGAAGCCTATTTCCTAGAATACGCCCGCGCCTACACCGATCTCCCCATGCTGGTGCGTCTGCGGCGCCATGGCGCGGGCTACACCTTTGACCGGCTGCTGCGCGCCTCGGACTTCGACGATGGCATGAGCGAGGCCAACAACCCGGAGTGGAAGTGTGTGGTCGTGGACGAGGAGAGCGGCGAGCCCATGGTCCCGAACGGCTCCATCGGATTTCGCTGGGGCGAGGAAGGCCGCTGGAACCTCATGCTTGAGAAGCTCAGGCCGCGGCTGTCACTCATCGACGGCGCGCATGAGGTCCTCGAAATAGCTTTTCCCCATTTCGACAAGGGGCCGACTCCCCTGCTCCGGAGGCGCGTCCCGGCCCGGCGGCTGAAGCTCAACGGCCAGGAGGTCCTAGTGGCCACCGTGTTCGATCTCCAGGTTGCCCAGTACGGCGTGGATCAGGGCCTCGGCGGCGCGCACGTGGCCGCGAGCTACGACGACGCCCAAGTACCCTATGCCCCCGGCTGGGCGGAGCGCGTCACGGGCGTCAAGCGCGCCGACATCATCCGCACGGCGCGCGAGTTCGCCGACAACGCCGCCAAGACGCTCGGCAAGTCCATGGTGATCCTGGGGGCGGGGATCAACCACTGGTATCACG
>JBOIDW010000348.1:0-6725 GCA_050740655.1 Gammaproteobacteria bacterium
AGACACGTATGCGTAATGCGAAAGCGGTGGTATTGATGATGGCCTGCGGCAGTGCTTCGCTAAGCCTGGCGGAATCGGAGGTCAACCTGCCGAAGCGTAAGTCCGGTCTGTGGCAAATAACGATACACGCCCGCGGTGCGCCCATGCCCATGGTGACCGAGCAGTGCGTGGGCGAGGAAACGGACGACCTCCTCAAGCAGCAGGGGGCACGGGCCGCCGCGCAAGCGGACTGCGATAAGAACAGTGTAGAACGCGACGGGGATCGGATAGTGATCGACTCCGTGTGCAGGTTCGACAAGACCACGGCCACCACGCACGCCGTCTACACCGGTGATTTCAGCAGCGGATACTCGGCGGAGATGAGCGTGAGCTACGATCCGCCGATGGCGGGCATGAAGGAAGCGAAACAAACAATAGAGGCCAAGCTGCTCGGACCGTGTAAGCCGGGTCAAAAACCGGGCGATGTGTCCGTCCCGGGGATGGGGACCATGAATCTCGAGGAGATGATGAAGAACATGCCCAAGCCGCCGCCAGGACAGTAGGGAGCGGTATGGGAACCGGCGCGCGGCGTTTTCCCGCGCCAGTACCTTGGGCGCGTTGGCCCGGACCGCCGCGGTCAGCCGCTAAGCGTGGTGAGGCTGGCCGCTCGCTGCGGCCTCGACTCACAAGAAGATCGTGTCGTCGACCGCCTCGTCCAGGGCCGCCTCCAGCCATTTTTTCTCGCGCATCTCCTCGATACGCTGCCAACAGGGCTTGGCCCTTTCGTGCCGCCGCCCGACCGCCTTGGCTCGGAATGGTTCGCGGGCCTCCGCCAGCCCTGCCGTGCACCACCCCGCCGGCTCGCCCAACATCCGGTCGATAACCGGCTCAGCATCCTGCCCCGCTTGCTCCTGCACCAGATTATTATCCTGATAGGTCATCATGATAGCGCTCCTGGGTTGAGTCCCCGGTGGGGCTATCCTGAATACGCTGGTGTATACCCCCCTCGGCATCCCTGCGCCCCACCGATGCAATGAAAGTATGCAGCAGCCGCAGACAAAAAATCAATAGGTTATGATGTTAAATGAATGTCACATATCACTATAATTTATAACTATGTGATTTTGCGAATTTAAATAAATCGAACCGCAATCGATGTTGCCGTGCACAACCTCCCTAGCGGGTGGCGAACAGGCGCTCGAACCAGGGCTTGCGGCGCGTGTAACGCAGGTCATAGACATCGGCCTCCGTGCAGAGCGCTTGCAGATAGTCGTCGCTGGTCTGCACGGCATCGATGAGCCGGAGACCCAGGGCCTGGGTGCCGTACCAGTGTTCGCCCGTCGCCACGCGCTGGATGTCCACGGCCGGCCGGTAGCGGCTCACGAAGTCCTTGAACAAGGCGTGGGTCTCCTCCAGTTCCGCCTGGAACTTCTCACGGCCCTTGGCGGTGTTTTCCCCGAACATCGTGAGCGTGCGCTTATGCTCGCCGGCGGTGACCATCTCGAAATCGATGTCATGGTTCTTCAAGAGCCGATTGAAGTTGGGCAGTTGCCCGATGACGCCTATCGATCCGACGACCGCGAACGGCGCGGCGATGAGCCGGTTGGCGACACAGGCCATTAGGTAACCGCCGCTGGCCGCAACCTTATCCACGATCACGGTCAGCGGCACCTGACGGTCGCGCAGCCGCTGCAACTGTGAGGCCCCGAGGCCATAGCCGTGCACCACACCGCCGGGGCTTTCCAGCAGCAACACCACCTCGTCCGCAGGCTGAGCGACCATGAGCACCGCCGTAATCTCCTCGCGCAGCGAGGCCACAGCCACGGCACGCATATCCCCTTGGAAGCGCAAGACGAAGACCTTCTTACGCCCGTCCAGGCCGCGCCGGCGTTGCGCTCGGTGCTGTCTTAACCAGCGCCCGCGTTGCTTAGGCGGCAGGGTCACCGCGCGCAGCTTGCCCAACATGGCCTCGTATTTATCGTTGAGGCGCTTGACCTCCAAGCGATCCTCGGCCGGCCGCTCACGCTGTTTGAGGATGGCCATGACCCCGCCGACCAGTGCCCAAGCGAAGACCAGCAGGGCGAGGAGCTTCGCCGCGAATAGGCCGAGCTCGGTGATGAAATCCATTATGATTACCCTCGGATGGATGCGTCGCCGCAGATGATACCGTTCTAAGATCGCTCGGACGAGACGCGCCACACCGGAGTAACCGCGTGACTCATGAGACTAATAATAAGATCAGCCATCGGACCGCCGCCTGGCGCCGCTGGCTAGCCGGTGCGTTGCTCGCAGCCGGCGTCTCATCGGCTTGTGCATGGGAACGGCTGGTGGATGTAGGCGGGCATCGCCTGCGCATCGAGTGCTTAGGGGAGGGGCGTCCGGCCGTGGTCCTCGACCACGGCCTGGGCGGCTCCGCCAGCGACTGGCGCCACGTACGCGAACGGCTGGCGCGCACTACTCAAGCATGCAGCTACGATCGCGCCGGCTATGGTGCAAGTGAGCCGGGGCCGCACCCCCGATCCAGCGGCCGCATCGCCTCCGAGCTGCGCACGCTGCTGTCCCGCGCCGGCGTTCCCGGTCCCTACGTATTGGCGGGCCACTCCTTCGGCGGGTATAACATGCGCATGTTCGCACACCTGTTCCCGAGGGATGTGCAGGGCTTGGTGCTGGTGGACGCGCCTTTCGAGGGCCAGGTTGCCGGATTCTTCCGGAACCGGGTCATCCGCCAGATCGATCCCCAGGGCGTGTTGCAGCAGTTCTGGGACTCCGGGCTATTGGCCACCCTCTCCGAGATCGATCTCGCCGCCTTTGCGCCGATGCTGGGGTATCGAAACCAGGCGCTCCAGACCATGATCGCGGAACTGGCGGCCTATGAGGAGAGCAGCCGGGACCTGGCTGCGACTAACCTCGATACCCGTCTGCCGGTCATCGTCGTGAGCCACGGACGGCAGATACTGCCGGGCGCGCTAGGCGACGACATGGAGAACGACTGGGACCTGCATCAACGCGAGTTCGTCTCGCGTTTCAAGAACGGCCGCATCATCATCGCCCAAGGCAGCGGCCATAACATCCCCCTGGATGAACCGGACCTGGTGAGCGATGCGATCCGGCGTGTATTTCCGCAGCGCCGCTAAGATCCCGCCTACGGCCGATAACAGGGCGCATCGCCGCACCGGTCGTCGCTCAAGAAAGTAAAGGGACGCAATACGCGCCGCAGCGTCGTGACACTGCGTGTAGCCCTCGGCATTCAGGCTGATGTCGAGTTACCGCACTAATCGTAGCCTGGGTTGAGCGCATTTTGCGAAACCCAGGGCTTGCATCCGCAAGCACCTCGGTTTGCACGGCGATCAACCCAGGCTTCGTCTAAACCGTTCACGATTTGTAACGCTAAGGTACACTGCTATACCGTGAACGGGAATAATTCTCCTAAAAATGCAAGACGCCACCTGTCAACTGTCACCCCGGCGAAAGCCGGGGTCCAGTGCGGCATAGCAGCTCATTCTGGATGCCGGCTTTCGCCGGCATGACGTCAGTAAAAGCGTAAGTTATGCCCATTGTTAGTATACCGTGACGACACCGAAGGTTTTTATCTCTTCGACGCTGGAAGACCTCGCTGACTTCCGGAAAGCCGCGCTCGATGCGATCCTGCGGCTCGGCTGGCAGCCCATCGACTGCGGGTATTGGGCGGCAAACCCCACCCCACCGTTGGCGACCTGCCTGGAACGCGTCGAAGAAGCCAACGTCCTGGTCGTGATCGTTGCCCATCGCCACGGTTGGACACCACCCGATCAAGCCGACGGCCAATACAAAAGCATCACCCGGCTGGAATGCGAGCGAGCCAAAACGCAGGCCGTCGATGTTATTCCGTTGTTGGTAGATGAAAAAGCGCCTTGGGACCGAAGGCTGATGGAGACTGACCGAATCAACCAGGCGCAGCCGGATGAAGTTGCTGCGGTTGCTGTAGAAGTCGGACGCAACGTTGAAGCACTCAAGAACTTCAAGGCTTGGTTAGACAGTTTCGGGACACACAAGACGTTTTCGGATCGCCAGCAGCTCGAGCTGGAGATTTTTCACGCTTTATCGGATTGGGGCAAAGCTCATGGCCACGCCCAACCGCAAGCATCCAACGCCTCCATCCGCGCCCGGTATCTCGCCTGGCTGCGACGTAATTGCGAATCGGTAGAGCTGCTGGGCCTCGATGCGAAAGAGACACAAAACGTGCGGCTCGGCCAGGTCTATGTGCCCGCGGTAACGGCCGGGAAAGGCGTCGAACGTGCGGGTAGGCCGCTGGGTGAAAAGGCTTACGAGCGACTCCTCCAGCGCCTCGGCGAAGAATCGCTCTACGTGCCGGGCGCGCCGGGCTCGGGTAAATCGACCTTCTGCCGCTGGGCCACTCTCGTCGCGTTGCTCGGTGAGGTCCCGCCGCATCCCATCGACGTACCCGAGGAATTCAAGGAGCGACTACCCGATGCGTTACGCGACCGCTTCCCGCTGCTCTGTCGGTTACGCGAATGGGCGGACCTCCCGGAATGTTGCGAAGGCAAAGGTCATTGGAAACGCGCCCAGCTCGAAGCCGCTCTGGCCGGTTGGCTGACGCGCACCCAACCGGGGGGCCTCACACCCGACGCTTTCCGTGCAGCGCTCGCCACCGGACCGTGCCTCTTGATCTTCGATGGCGTCGACGAGGTGCCGGAGACCAGCGGAGCGCATTTGCCACGTCGCAATTTTCTCACGGGCTTGGCCGACGCCTTGCCCGATTGGACCGAGGCCGGCCACCGTGTGCTGTTGACCAGCCGCCCCTATGGCCTGGATGACGGAGACCGGCGCCGCCTGCGTCTGCCCGAGGCGGAGCTGGCGAAACTCCCCGACGCGTTACAGCGGGTGTTCGTCCGCCGCTGGTACGCCGTCGCCGATCCGCCCCGCGCCGAAGAAAAATCCGGCGGTCTGTTGGCGCATTTATTTGAGCGCACCGACCTCAAAGAGCTGCGGCCCAACCCCATGCTGCTGACCGCGCTGTGCGTCAAGTACGACGAAGGCCAGCGCCTGCCCAAGGACTTCTTCCGGCTGTACGACAGCGTGGTGAACCAGGTCTTGTACAAGCGTTATCTCGCCGAGAACGATCGCGACCGGGCGCGGCTCAGACTCGCCGCCGTGGCCTTCGGCATGCACCGTGGTCCGGAAAAACAACCGCGGTCCACGCCCGACGCCGAGATCAGCATCGATGAGGTCGATCGCCTGCTGGCTCAATTGGCGCAGACCGATCCGACTACGGAGAGCGGGGCGGTCGAGGTCGGGAAGCGACGCGAGGACCTCTTATCGAATTCCGGGCTCTTGCTGCCGCGATCCAACCACCGCGCCGGGTTTTACCACCTGAGCTTCCAGGAATTCTTCGCCGCCCTGCGCCTGCGGCGCTTGGACGAAACCACGGAAGACATCCTCATACGCCATGCCGCAACCGCGGGCTGGCGGCTCACGCTCACGTTTCTCTTCTGTGCGATCGCCGACCAGGAGTCGGCTGAGTCCGCTGCGAAGGCCTATGCCACGCTGCTCCCGAGCTTGCAGCGGGAGCGGCTGCAGGTCAACGCCCATGCAGCGCTGCTCCTCGCCGACTGCCTCGAAGTCGCCCATGCCCGCGGTTGGAACCTCGGGCAGTTTTCAGCGCCGTTCCGGCAAGCCTGCGCGGACAGCATGGACTGCCTCGCGCCACCCGAACGCGCGCATCTGTGGCGAACCTTAGGCCGCATCGAACTCGATGATCGCGTCGGGGTTGGCATAAGAGACGGCCTGCCGGACATCGACTGGGTGGCGATCCCGGCGGGGCGATTCGTGTATCAAGAGGGCGAGCAACATGAGCTAGAATCCTTCCGCATGGCGCGTTTTCCGGTAACGAACGCGCAGTTTCAGTGTTTCGTCGATGACCGGGGCTATGCGACGGATGCCTGGTGGGAGGGGCTGGCCGAACGTCCTGAGCCCAAGCGCCCGCGCTGGGACGACGCCAATCACCCGCGCGAAAACGTGTCCTGGTACGAGGCAATGGCGTTTTGCCGCTGGCTGGATGCGAAGTTGCGTGCGCGTGGTGCTTGCGTGCCCGGTTGGGAGGTACGGCTGCCCCGTGAGGAGGAATGGGAGAAGGCCGCGCGCGGCACGGATGGCCGGGAGTATCCGTGGGGCGCGTGGCAGTCCGGCTGCGCAAACATCAACGAAACCTGGGGCAACCAAGGCCCCTATAACCTCCACCAAACGTCGGCGGTAGGGCTATTTCCAAATGGCGAATCGCCGTACCGGGTATCGGACTTGGCGGGCAATGTTTGGGAATGGTGCCTGAACAACTATGCGAACCCCAAGAAGCTCCGTGCGGCGGGTAACGTGGCCCGGGTGCTGCGCGGCGGGTCTTGGGACAGCAACCCCGAGTACTGCCGCTGCGCCTATCGCCGCTGGAACCTTCCCGACTTCCGTTACGTCGTTGTCGGGTTTCGGGTCTGTTGCGCGTCCCACATCCGCTGAATAGCGGGTCGCTGAAACGCTGTTCACTGGAACGCTGATCACTGAACGCGGCGCGCGGCGACAGGCCGCTTATCGAGACGCCGGCGTAGCCGCGCGGCGCTCCACGCGCTGGGCGGACGCCGCGGCCGGCTGGCTTACGCTGCGATGCTGCAGGCCGAGCCGCTCGGTGGCGGCCTCGATGATCATCGCCAGAAGCTTGGCGTAGCTGAGGCCGGACCAGCCGGCCATGATGTTGAACTTGC
>JBOIDW010000349.1:0-10840 GCA_050740655.1 Gammaproteobacteria bacterium
CAGATCTATCGCCGCGGCACGCAGGGCTGGGGGATCGAGACTTGGACGGAAGGTGAAACCGTGAGTCTGCGATCCGTGCGCTTGGATCTCCCCATGAGCGCTCTGTACGCGGATCTGTAGCGGAATCGCAGCTCCGGGGATCTCCCGGGCAGCTCAAGGTGCGAGGAGAAACTATGAAAATAACAGCTGCCGTCTGATGCTGCATCGGGGATCCCCCCGCGCCAGCTTCGGCGGCGCGGGAGGCGAGAATGACGGTCCGTCCGTGGACCTCGAACGCATCCTTACGCTGCGCTGAGCAGCCGTCGATCAATCCCTAATCAGACACCCGCGCGCACAAGGTTATCGATCGCAAGGCGCTGAGCTTTAGGAAGGGCTTAGAGGCCCCTCAGCATGGGTTCCAAGGTTTTAACCAAGGCCTTGTGCACACTGGGGTTTCCGGCCAATAGGTTACCGCTGGCGAGAAACTCGGCCTGGCCGCGGAAATCGCTCACCATACCGCCGGCCTCGACGATCAAGAGG
Source organism: Gammaproteobacteria bacterium (assembly GCA_050740655.1). Taxonomy (GTDB): domain Bacteria; phylum Pseudomonadota; class Gammaproteobacteria; order JACCXJ01; family JACCXJ01; genus JBOIDW01. The sequence continues at coordinate 520 of JBOIDW010000349.1, forward strand.
GTGCCTGCCGCCATATCCCATGGCTTGAGCCCCTGCTCCCAAAAGCCATCCAAACGCCCGGCAGCGACATAGGCGAGGTCCAACGCGGCGGCCCCGGCGCGCCGTATGCCCGCGGTCACCTGAATGAGCGCCCGGAGACTGGCCAGGTAGGGATCGAGGTCGGCCAAGCCGCGAAACGGAAATCCGGTGCCCAGCAAGGCGCCTTCCAGGCCAGGATGGCCGCTGACCCGGATGCGCCGGTCGTTCAGAAAGGCCCCCCGCCCCCGGCTGGCGGTGAACAGCTCCTGGCGCAAGGGATCGTAGACCACGGCCTGCTCGACCCGGTCCTCGTGGCGCAGCCCGATGGAGACGGCGAATTGAGGGAAACCGTGCATGAAGTTGGTCGTGCCGTCCAACGGATCGATGATCCACTGATAGGCGTCGCCGGCCTGGGCGCCGCTCTCCTCGGCGAGGATGGCGTGCGTAGGAAAGTACTGCCGCAAGGTCTCGATGATGGCCGCCTCGGCCATGCGATCGACCTCGGTAACGAAGTCGTTGCGGCTCTTGATATCGACGCGCACGCCTTGCACGCGATCCAGATGCCTCACGATAATATTGCCGGCCCTGCGCGCGGCGCGCACGGCGATGTTGAGCATGGGATGCAGCATAGAGGTCGTTGAACTTGCTTAGATGCGATTACCCCGCCCCGGGCGGCGGATCCGTTGATATTGGCGTTTCCCGAGGTCGGAGTCACCTGACTCGCTTGTCCCGCGTGCGGGATTCATCCGCAGCAGGCGCGATCGAAACCAGGCAAAGCGGCGGATTGTAGCCTAGGCGCGCCCGATGCTCGCAGCGTTCGCGAATCTACAGGTGGTCCTGGTCGGGACCACCCACCCCGGAAACATCGGCGCCGCGGCGCGGGCCATGAAGACCATGGGCTTGAGCCGGCTCTGCCTCGTCAATCCGCAGCGCTTCCCCTGCGCCGAGGCGACGGCCCGCGCGGCCGGGGCCGACGACATCCTGCATCGGGCACAGGTCTTCCCGACCCTGGCGGAGGCCGTGGCCGGCGCGACCTGGGTGGTGGGCAGTAGCGCGCGAGTGCGCGGCCTGCCCTGGCCAACGCTCACACCACGCGCCTGGGCGCCGCATATGCTCGCGGCGGCACGGACCGCACCCGTTGCGCTGGTCTTCGGACCGGAGCATTCGGGGTTGAGTAACAGCGCGTTGGAACACTGCCAGGCCCTGGTCCATATCCCTACCGACGCGGGCTTTGGCTCGCTTAATCTCGCCGCCGCGGTACAGGTCCTGGCCTACGAGCTGCGTCTCGCGGCGTCCGTGGAGAATGGCACCAAGCCCGAGCGGCGCCTACCGAGCTATGCGCCGCAGGCGGAACTGGAGCGTCTTTACGTCCATCTCGAGCAAACCATGGTGGGCGTAGGATTTCTCGATCCCGAGAAGCCGCGGCGCCTGCTGCGCCGCATGAAACGGCTTCTTAATCGTGCCCGGCTGGAGCAGAACGAGGTGAACATCCTGCGCGGGTTTCTTACGGCAATCGCCGCGCGGGTGTGTGCCGATACGCGAGGCCGCGATTGACAAGACCCGCCTATGCGGGCGGGCTTTGGGACACAGGATTAGAGCGCCGTTGTGGGGCTACGGGAGTTGCATCCCTGCATCAGCGATAGACGATGGATACCGGCACGGGAGTCCCGATCGCAATCGCCGTCATCGAAGACGCGCGAGGGGCCGTGCTGTTGCTGAAGCGCGCTTCGGACCGTCCGCTGGGTGCCGGCCTGTGGGGCCTCCCGGCCGGCCACGTCGAACCTGGCGAAACACCGGACGCCGCCATGTACCGCGAACTGCGGGAGGAGCTGGGCGCCGTGCATCGGATTGCTCGGGTGCATAGCGTCGGGCCGATCACCGACCGGCATTACGGCGGCCGCTACCGTGCCTATTTATTTCATTACCGGTGGATGGATGGCCATATCACGCTCGACTCGGAGCACAGCGAGTACGCCTGGGTGGGCGCCGAGGACTATCGCGGTTACGCCGTGGTGGATGGGGTGGATGACGATATCTATTTCCTTGGGATCTGGCCGCGGCAGGTCTTGAACGAAGTCCGCTTGCCGGCCCTCGACGGTGTGCCGCTGGCGCTCGACTGCCGCGAGGTGGGTGCAGGACCTGCGCTCATAATCATTCACGGACTGTTCGGCTCGGGGAATAACTGGCGCACGCTGGCGCTACGGCTCGCTGCGCGATCTCAAGTGATGCTCCCCGATCTGCGCAATCACGGAGGCTCGCCGCATTACGAGCGGATGGGCTATGAGGATATGGCGGGCGATCTCTTGGGGTTGCTGGACGCCCGCGGCATCCGCGAGGCATCACTCCTCGGTCATAGCATGGGGGGCAAGGTGGCGATGACGCTGGCGCTGCTGGCGCCGCAGCGCGTGCGGAGGCTCATCGTTGCGGATGTAGCCCCGATCCGCTACGAGGTTGGCTTTACGGAGGTCATCGCCGGCCTCCATGCGATCGAGCGCCGCGAGCCCGCGACGCGCGCCGAGGCGGATACGCTGCTCGCCGAACACCTAGCCGATCCGCGTCTACGGCAATTTCTTCTGCAAAACCTGCGGAGCACGCCCGCGGGGCCGCGTCTTAGAATAAACCTCGCGGCGATCGAATCCGCTATGGATCGGCTGCGCGGATTCCCGGAACTGCCCGCCGCTACCCCCTTTGAGCCGCCCACGCTGTTTATTCGCGGGGCGCGCTCGCGCTATCTCCTGCCCGAGCATCTAACGCTGATCCGGCGGCTCTTTCCCAATGCCACGATGGTCTCGATTACCGGCGCCGGCCATTGGCTGCATGCCGAGCAACCCGAGCCCTTCCTCGCGGCGGTGCAAGGGTTCCTGGATCGGCACTGAGCCGCGTACATGCCTGGCCTAGGGGCTTTGCGGTGGACCTCTCCCAAAATACCCTCATGGAGTCGGGAAATCGCGGCGTACGAGGTCTTAAATGCGAGCCTCTACTTGGACGGTGTCGGCGCCGGCGTTACGCGAGTCATGCGCGCGGCGGGTGGCTGGAAGTCGGGGTCGAAGCGGTTGGAAAGGTTCGCCACGGCAAAAAACAACAACAGGGCCGCCAGCACGCCATAGCCGAGATTCGTGGATAAGGATTCCCGGAACAAATGCCCGTTGATGACGACGTTGACCAGCATCACGGGAAAGGTCACCACGTTGACGAAGCTATCCATGAGCGGAATATCGGGAACCATACTCATGATCGCCAGGGCGACGATGATGGCGGCGGAAAACACGGCGCCCAGCAAGGTGAACGCGGCGATCATCTGCGCCGCGCGATAGAAGACGCCACGCAGGGACAGAAAGATCACGATCACCGTCACCGTGACCCCAAGCTCGACCAGCCCCATGATGAGCGCGTCACCGAACGGTACCTGGAAGGCCTGCACGCCGATTCGGGACGCTGCAAACGCCGCCACTCCCAACCCCGTGAGGGCATAGGAGGTCGGGAGGTCTTGCGGCCCTTTCTCGAGCCAGAAGATGCCTCTCAAGGTATTATAAAGAGCGATTAGAGACTGCATCGATTAAATCCTCAATAGATACTTACCGCCAAGATGTTGAACAAAACCACTACGACAAAATCAGAAGTCCCTTCGCCCTCCGGGAAAAGGTTAGGCCTAAATTTCAAATATGTTTGCCTAGGGTTAAGCCGCGTGCGTTTGCAATACCCCAGCCCCCGCCTAGCTGAGCTGGGGGCGCGGCGTTGCCGCCGTCGAAGGCGGCAGGGACGGCACGGTTATCTGCAACGCCGGATCGGCGTTCAAGCTCTCCAGGAACCGGGCTATGTGCGCCGCGTCGGCAAGGCGCAGCTTCTTGCCAAGTTGGGTGTCGGCCATGATCTGCACCGCCTCCTCCAGGGTCCATACCGAGCCGTCGTGGAAATACGGCGCCGTCAACGCAATGTTACGCAGGGTCGGCACCTTGAAAACATACCGGTCCTCCTCCTTGTTGGTCACGGCAAAGCGCCCCGCGTCCTTGATGCCGTCCGGCATACGGACCTTGCCGAATTTCTGGAAACTCCCGCCGCCTATCGCAGGTCCGCTGTGGCAACTGACGCAGCCGAGCGCGACGAATTTGGTGAGGCCGTCGACCTCATCCGCGCTCAAGGCACCTCCGTCGCCGGCCAGATAACGATCCAAACGCGAGGGGGTGAGCAAGGTACGCTCGAAGGCGGCGATGGCGCGTGCGACGTTGGTGTAATTGAGCGGCTCGGCGTCCCCGGCAAAGGCGAGCTGGAAACGGTCGACGTAATCCGGGATGCTGCGCAAACGCGCCAGCACCAAGTCCTCGGTCGAGGCCATCTCGATGGAATTCAGCACCGCCTTGCCGGCCTGCTCCTCGACGTCCGCAGCCCGGCCGTCCCAGAACTGCGCCAGGTGCAGCGCGGCATTCAACACCGTCGGCGCGTTGCGGCCGCCGATCTTCCAGGCATGGCCTATTGAGGTGGGGAGGCGATCGGACCCGCCGCTGGCCAAGCCATGACAGGAATTGCACGCGAGCACACCGCTCTTGGACAGGCGCGGATCGAAGAACAGCATCTTCCCCAGCGCGACCTTCTCGGCCGTCACTGCATTCGCCGTATTCTCGGCCACCTTGGGCAGCTCACCGAAATAGCCCTTGGCGTCGGCGGGGCTCACGGACTGCGCCGAGATGCCCGCCTTGCCGAGGAACAGGGCACCGAATAGGACCCCCGCCCCCACGATGGCCGCGGCGCCGATCCACCAAGTCTTCAGATTCTGCGACATGCGTGGTCTCCCGGATTACCTAGCGCTCGATCGCCGTCATGCGTTGTATATTCAACACGGCTGAAGTCTACCAGAATCTGCGCGGGCCGAAAGCCGTCCAGGGCCGGGCTGCCTCGCCCGCGCCGCCGGGATGGTCTCCTCGGCGCGTACGCCGGTCTCGGCGCACGGGTTGCGGGACACGCCGCCAGGCACAGGCCACGTGGCCTCGATCCCGCTGCACCGGCGCTAAATCGCAGCGGTGGCCGAGTAGAGTAGCGAGTAGGGTAGAATGACGTAATGGGGTACCTGATCCAATGAGTGCGATGTCCAATTACATTGCTAGCATGAGGATAAGACCGGCATGAAACTACTGCAAGAATTCCGCGCCTTCGCCATGCGCGGCAACGTGGCCGACATGGCAGTCGGCATCATCATCGGCGCCGCCTTCGGCAAGATCGTCTCGTCCTTCGTCGAGGACGTCATCATGCCACCGCTGGGCCTGCTCATCGGCGGTGTGAGCTTCACGGATCTGGCGATTACGCTCCAGCCGGCGGCCGGCGAGGTAGCGGCCGTGACGCTCAAGTACGGGCGGTTCATCCAGACGCTGTTCGATTTCATCATCATCGCCTTTGCCATCTTCATGGTCATCAAGGTCATGAACTCCTTGAACCGGAAAGCGGAAAAGCCCGCAGAGGACCCGGCCCCCTCGCCAGAGGTAGGGCTGCTGTCCGAGATCCGCGATCTCCTCAAGACACCGCAGCGCTAGCGATGCCAAGGCCACCCCAATAGTTCAGCCCGTTCTTCATCCCGGTACGCGCATGGGCCAAAGGCTTTACATCAAGACCTTCGGGTGTCAGATGAACGAGTACGATTCATCCCGGTTGCGCGATGCCCTGGAGGCCTCGCACGGCTTGGTCGAGACCGGCGACCCGGCCGAGGCCGACGTGCTGCTGGTGAACACCTGCTCGGTACGCGAGAAGGCCCAGGAGAAGCTGTTCTCACAACTTGGGATGTGGAAACACTGGAAGGAGCGGAATCCGCGGCTCATCATCGGCGTCGGGGGCTGCGTGGCGAGCCAGGAGGGGGCGGCGATCTGGGAGCGCGCGCCGCACGTGGACCTGGTGTTCGGCCCCCAGACCCTGCACCGCGTGCCGGCCATGCTCGACGCGGTGCGCCGCAACGGGCGGCGCGCGATCGACGTGAGCTTCCCGGAGATCGAGAAATTCGACCGCCTCCCGGAGCCGCGCGTCGCCGGCCCCACGGCCTTCGTCTCGATCATGGAGGGGTGCAGCAAATACTGTAGTTTCTGTGTCGTTCCTTACACCCGTGGCGAGGAGTTGAGCCGGCCCTTCGACGACGTGATCACCGAGGTGGCCGAGCTCGCCGGGCGCGGGGTGCGCGAGGTCACGCTGCTCGGCCAGAACGTCAACGCCTATCGCGGCGCGCTGCACGGCGGCGGTGTCGCCGATCTGGCCTTGCTGCTGAGTTACCTCGCGGCCATCGATGGGATAGGCCGCATCCGGTACACGACCTCGCACCCCTTGGAGCTATCCGATCGGCTCATCGAGAGCTATGCCGAGATCCCCATCCTCGCCAATCATCTGCATCTGCCGGTGCAGAGCGGCTCAGACCGCATCCTCGCGGCCATGAAACGCGGCTACACGGTGCTCGAATACAAGGCCAGGGTCAGGCGGCTGCGCAAGCTACGCCCGGACATCAGCATCTCGACCGATCTGATCGTCGGTTTTCCCGGGGAGACGGAAGAGGACTTTGAGCGCACCATGGCCTTGGTGGCCGAGATCGGTTTCGATCAATCCTTTAGCTTCGTCTATAGCCGGCGCCCCGGGACACCGGCCGCGGGCCTGGCCGACGCGGTCCCGCCCGAGGTCAAGCAGCAACGGCTCGGCATCCTGCAAGGCCGGCTCGAACAGCGTGCCCAGGCCATCAGCGCGGCGATGGTGGGCGGCGTGGAACGGGTGCTGGTCGAAGGCCCATCGCGCAAGGACCCGCGCGAGCTGTGCGGGCGCACGGACAACAACCGCGTGGTCAATTTCGAGGCCGATGCCGCCGATGTCGGCCGCTTCCTCGACGTGCTCATCACCGAGGCCAGGCCGCATTCGCTGCGCGGCCGGCGCGTCGAGGCCGCGCCGCGAGCGCCCGCCGTGCATGGCGCAAGAGGTTGAACGCAAATTCCTATTGAGTAACGACGGCTGGCGACGCTCGGCGCGCAAGCCGGTCGCCATGCGCCAGGGCTATCTTGGCCTCGACGGCCCAGGTTCGACTCGCGTCCGCATCGAGGGCGAGCGCGCGTTCCTCAACCTCAAGAGCGCAACTCTTGGCGTATCGCGGCTGGAATTCGAATACCCCGTGCCGCTGGCCGATGCGCAGCAGATCCTGGAACGCTTGTGCGTCCAGCCGATCATCGAGAAGACCCGCTACCACGTGACGCATGCGCGCCACCGCTGGGAGATCGATGTGTTCGCGGGGGAAAATACCGGACTCATCGTCGCCGAGATAGAATTGTCCCACCCCGACGAACCGTTCGCCCGGCCCGACTGGCTGGGCCCCGAGGTGTCCGGCGACCCGCGCTATTACAACGTCTCTCTCGTGCAGCACCCCTATAAAGACTGGGGCCGGCCCTAACGGCCCACGCCGACGTAATCAAACCCGCGCGCGCGCATCTCGGCCGGCTCGTAAACGTTGCGCAGGTCGCAGAACACCCGGCCGCGCATGCGCGCCTGGACGGCGTCCAGGTCCAGACCCCGGTAGGCATTCCACTCGGTCAGCAAGACCACCGCATCGGCGCCATCGAAGGTGGCGTAGATCTCATCGCAGTAGACGACGCCGTTGGGCAGCAGCCGGCGCGCCTCGTCCATGCCTTGCGGATCATGCGCCCGTACCGCCGCGCCCTTCTCGATCAAGCCCGGCAGGATGGACAGGGCCGGGGCCTCGCGCATATCGTCGGTCTCGGGTTTGAAGGTCAGGCCCAGCACCGCCAGCGTCTTGCCGGTCTCGCTGCCGCCCAGTGCGTTGCGGATCTTTTTTATCATGCGCGCCTTCTGCGCGGCATTGACCTCGATGACCGCCTCGACGATGCGGCACGAGGCCCCATGCTCCTGGGCAATGCGGGCCAGCGCCTGGGTGTCCTTGGGGAAACACGAGCCGCCGTAGCCCGGGCCCGGGTGCAGGAACTTGCGGCCGATCCGGTTATCGAGACCCATACCCCTGGCGACCGCGTGCACGTCGGCACCGACCGCCTCACAGAGCGAAGACATCTCGTTGATGAAGCTGATCTTGGTGGCCAGGAAGGCATTGGAGGCATATTTGATCAGCTCCGCGCTCTCCCGATCGGTCTTGAGTATCGGCGTCTCGATGAGATTCAAGGGGCGATACAACTCGCGCAGCAAGCGCTCGCCGCGTTCGGTCTCGATACCGATGACCACGCGGTCGGGCCGCATGAAATCCGCGATGGCCGCCCCCTCGCGCAGAAACTCGGGATTCGAGGCCACGTCGAATTGGGCCCCCGGGTGCGTCTCGCGGATGACGCGCTCGACGTTGCGGGCGGTCCCCACCGGCACCGTAGACTTATTGACGATCAAGGTATAACCCTCGAGATGCAGCGCGAGCCGCCGCGCGGCGTCGTAAACGTAGCTCAGATCGGCAAACCCATCACCGTGCCGCGAGGGCGTACCCACGGCGATGAACACCAAGTCCGCGCCCCGCACCGGGGCGGCCAGCTCGGTGGTAAACCGCAGCCGGCCCTGCGCGCCGGTCTTGCCCACGAGATCGGCAAGGCCGGGCTCGTAGAACGGGACCTCGCCCCGCTGCAGCCGCCGGATCTTCTCGGCATCGACGTCCACACAGGTGACCTCGGCGCCGAACTCGGCAAGGCAAGCGCCAGACACCAGGCCCACGTATCCGCTGCCGATGATGACGACGTTCATAGTTCAGTGGCTCCGCATGATGCCGCCCTGGGCTAGCCGCGGATTGGCTGTCAAGGCAAGTTAGAAATGTCCGGTGGTTGGGCAAGGTAGAAATGTCCGGTCCGGGGTACGGGTACAAGGACCTTGGGAGAACCGCCCGGCTCCCCTTGCCGTTCTATCATCACAATCCTGTAGGGCTGTGGGCCCTGTGGGTAACAGGGACGTTATCCACAAGTCCACAGGCACCCGTGCCCTCAAAGGCTCGCTACTACCCCCACAAATTGTCCTGAAGAGCCTAAACTAAAAGTGTAACCCATGTCCCCGGACTTTTTTGTTACCTATGTCCCCGACCGTTCACGGTAGTGGAGGCTAGGGGGAGGAGCTCGAGGGCCTCGCGCACTGAGGTTTGAAGGAACCTCGCCAGGGATGGTCGGGGGTGGTTTTGGGCGGGGCGTGGGTGCGCGCTGAGCCAGGATGTCATCGACGCTTGCGTTCAAGGTCTTGGCATCGACCGGCAGCGACAGGGGCTTGGCTGGGTCGAACACCTTGAAGGGCAGGACGTCCGGGCCGTGGAGCAGCTCGATGCGGCCGTTGGGGTATTGCACGACGCTCACGTGCTGCCCGCGCAGGGCATAGCGGGGGGCGCCCGCGGTCTGAAGGAGGTAGCGCTGCCGGTGGAACGATAGCACCAGATCCTTCGAGAGCGTGCGCCGGTGATGGAGGGCGCAGATCCGCGCCAGCGCTTCGCCCGTGCCGGTATAGGGCGAGTGGGATCTGCCGGATCTTCCGGTGTGACGGCGAAGCGGGCGTTGTGGAGATCTCCGGGCAAGAAGGCATTGGCCGCGTCGATGTCGCCGATCCCCGAAAGGCGTAGGGCTTTGACCAGCCGGTCTTGGAGCGTCTGAAACAGCCGCTCTAGCCGCCCCTTGGCCTGGGGGGTCAGCGCCTGGATCCCGGCGATGCCCAGCTCGCGAATGGCCCGCTGAAACTGAGTCGGCTCGCCATCCTCCGGGTCATGCTTGGTGAAGATGCCGTGCCGGTCGCTGTAGAGCACCGCCGGAGCGCCGCCACCTACATCCGCAACGCATCCAGATAGGCTTGCGTGCACTCCACCGCGACAAAGCGGGCGGCCATCACCCGGTGGCATCGTCGATGAAGGCCAACAGCGTACAACGCGCGCCCCGGCCTTCGAACCAGTCGTGCGGGCTGCCATCGATCTGGAGGAGTTCCCCCCACCGGGCGCGGCGAGGCCAGGGCGGGTGTAAGCGCTGACGCCGGCCTTGGGCCGGGCGCCACCACCCCACCTCCGTCATCCAGCCGCGCAGGGTCTCCTTCGACACACGCAAGCCCTCGCCGCGCAAATACTCCGCCGCCAGCGTCGGACCAAAATCGGCGTAGCGGTCCCGCACCCGTTCCACGATGGTTTGCTTCACCGCCTCGTCGAGCCGCCGGTTCGACGGTCGCCCGCGACGCTTGCTCACCAACCCCGCCGCACCCAGGGCCGCATAGCGGCGCGCCAAGCGCCTCACCTGGCGCTCCGACACACCCAGCACCCGCCCCGCCTCACGCTGACTCAACACCCCATCCGCCAACCGCCTCAATACCTCCAACCGCTTGATCTCTT
>JBOIDW010000350.1:0-5305 GCA_050740655.1 Gammaproteobacteria bacterium
AGGGCTTGCCGCTGAACAGCACGAAGTGCGTCTCGTCGAGCGGACGGCGCACCGGCCAGTCGTGAAACGCGTGCCGGAGGGCGAGGACCGTCTCCCACTCGTGCGGCAGGCGGGTTGCGCTCGCTCCCGGACCGGTGCCGGGCCGCTCCCCCATCAACAGTTCCGGCAGCGGCCGGCCCACAGCCGTGGCGTAGGGTCCGGTGGCGAAGGTGACGGTCAGGGACGCGTCCGTCTCCCAGAAAAAGTCCGCGGCAAGCTCCGCGAAATCGCGAAACCGCGCCTCGCCCTCGCGCAGCGCAGCGCGTTCACGTTCGAGGTCGGTGACCTTCTCCGCGAGCTTGGTGGAGACCCGCTCGATATGGAGTGCCTGGGTCGCCGCCGTGTCCTGGGTACTCGTGCGGGCCGGCCGCCGCCGTGCGGCGTCGGCCAATACCTCGTGCAGGATGGCGACGAGCACCTCCGGCTCGACCGGTTTGACGACAAAGCGATCGGCGCCCAGGGCCAGCGCAAGGGCCTCGTCGCGGCGGTCGGTGTAGGTCGCGGTGTAGACCACTATCGGGATCGCCTTGAGCCGCGGCGTGCCGCGGACGTAGCGACACACACCGAAGCCATCCAGACGCGGCATGAGGAGATCGGTAACGATGAGATCGGGGGGATCGAGAAGCGCCCGTTCCAGTGCCTCCTGCCCATCGGCGGCGGCCGTCACCGCATGGCCGTGGCCGATGAGCAAGGACTCCAGCAGTACCCGCGAATTTTCGTCGTCTTCTGCGATCAGGACCTTCACGGCTGCTGTGCCAGCAGGCGCCCGATCTGCTCCATGACCCGTTCCGGATCGATGGGTTTTTCGATATAGCCGGTGCAGCCCGCGCGCAGCAGGCGTTCGCGGTCGCCGGACATGGCATACGAGGTCACGGCGATGATGGGCAGGTCGCGGGTCGCGGGGGAGTTGCGCAGGGCGGCCAGGACCTCGGTGCCGTCCATATCCGGGAGCTGGATATCGAGTAACACGAAGTCCGGTGTGTCCGCCCTTGCCCGCTCGAGCCCGTCTCTGCCGCTCGCGGCCCGGATGGTTTGAAAACCATTCACCTCCAGGATGTAGGTGATGAGCTCCATGTTGTCGTCGTTGTCTTCAATGACCAATGCGCGCTTTCCCATGGCCGTATTCTCCGATGGTACTGTCCGGACGCGCGGATGGCTTGGCCTCGGCGAGTTGCAAGGGTAGGCACAGCGTGAAGATGCTCCCCGCGCTGGCGATACTCTCCGCCCGCACCTCGCCGCGCAATAGTTCGCACGCGATCTTGCGGGTCAAGTATAGCCCAAGGCCGGTCCCGGGGGTGCCGATGCGCAAGTGCGAGTCGATGCGCTCGAAGGGCTGGAAGAGCCGCTCCAGGGCCGCCGGCGTGAGGCCGATCCCGGTGTCTTGCACGCGTATCTCGAGGCGTCCATCGATTACCGTCGCGCTCAGCGTGACGCCGCCCCGATCGGTGTATTTGACCGCATTGCTTAGCAGATTGAGGACACATTGCAAGAGGCGTTTGCGATCGCTATGCACCTCGACGTCGGCGCAAGCCGTGACCGACGGCGCAAGTCCCTTGGCCCCGGCCTGCGCCTGGATGCTGGCGAGCGCCTCGTCCAGCAGGACCCGCAGCGCAAAGGATTCGGTGTGGACCTCGGTGTAGCCGGCCTCGATCTTGGAGATGTCGATCACATCCGAGATCAGGTCCAGGAGGTGTCTGGCCGAGGCATAGGCACGGCCCAGGTGGTCGCGCTGCTTCGGGCTCAGTTCGCCCGACAGCCCTTGCAGGACGATGCCCGTGAAGCCGATGATGGCGTTCAGCGGGGTGCGCAGCTCGTGCGACATGGAGGCGATGAACATCGATTTCAGGCGATCCAGCCCTTGCAGGCGTTCATTGGCCCGCGCCAACTCGCGGGTACGTCGCGCCACGCGGCTTTCCAATGCGTCGTGGGCTAGTCGCAGCGCCGTCTGGGCCTGACGGCGTTCCCCGATCTCCAGGACCAGCGCGCTGAGATCGGCAATGGAACCGGCGAAGATCTGCTCGTCCGGGGTCCAGTGGCGTGCCGGCCCGCGGTGGTCGTAGAAGACGATCCCCGCCATGCGCCCACCCTGGCGGATGGGGGCCTCCAGGATGGAAGTGATGCCGAGCGGGATCAAATAATCGGCGGCTATGTCCCGGGTGCGCGGATCCGTCTGGGCCTCGTCCGCGGCGAGGATGCGCGCTTCGGCCACCGCGCCGAAATACACGGGGTAGTCCGCTATAGCGACTTCTTGACCGCTAGTGTGGCTGCCTCCGTGCTGCTCATAGAGATCGCGGCAGCGGATCCGTGAATCGCGTTCTTCGTACAGCCAAATGCCGACGCGCTCGACCTCAAGCGTCGCAGCGGCGATCTCGGTGAGCGAGCGCAGCGCCGCCTTGATGCTCGTAAACCCGGGAATGCGTATGCAGGTCAGCTCGGCGAGGGCGCTGTTCTGTCGTTGCAAGCGCCGCTCGCTCCCCCGCAGACTCAGTTCCATCCGCGTGCGCTCGACGACCTCCTCGGAGAGTTGATGCAGCAGCTGCCGGGTCTGACCGGCGCGGCGCTGGCTCACCCACAAGAGGCTGCCGCTCAGGGCGAGTGTCAAGGCGATGGTAACGAGGAGCGCCGCGGTCTGCCACTGCCAGGCCGTTCCGGCGTAGGCTCGGGTGGCGAGGAACACCACCGACAGCGTGCGGTCACCCGCACCGAGCTCGGTGGTGTAGCGGAGACCCTGGTGCCCCTGCCACGCGACGGGTGTCGGTCCCACGGCCGGGGACGAGCGGTGATAATACAGCTCACGGGGCAGGTGGCCTGCGTCTTCCTCCAGTACCACGAAGTCTATGCCCGCGGGCCGGAGGTCCTGCAACGACGACTCGACCCAGGGCCGCAGGTCCAGGATCATCACCCCGAGACCCATGAGCTCGGTGTCGGGGCCATCGTTGGGCGCGGCCCGGTAGACCGGCGAGAGCAAGAGGAGCGCATACGAGGCAGTGGGATCGTTCAGCCTTTCCAGGAGCTGTACCGCACTGGTGGATACGGCCGAGCGGCCGGAGATGGCCTGTTGCAGGGCCGCGAGGCGGCGGGGCTCGTTGACCCGATCGAGCCCCAGCACCGACCGGTTTGCAGCGAGCGGCTCGGCGTAGACGATGGGGAAATACTCGGCGCGCTCCGGCGCGCGGGTGAACCGGCCGTCGGGGCTCGCGTCCTTGATCATATATCCACGAAATCCCTCGGCCTGCACACGGGCCTCGAAGGCCGCACGCCCTGCGCGCGCCACGCGTTCCCGCCATTGCAGTGAGTAGATGGCCGGGTGGCGCGTGCGGACATCTTCGGCGAAGATTCGGAACTCTCTGCGTTCGACCAGGCGGCTGGCGCGAAACAGCGAGCCCAGGTGATGCAAGGCCTCGAGTTGCTGGTCGATCTGGCGCTGCAACGCCGCGCGGTAGTTTTCCGCCACTTCCTCGAAGCGGGCCTGTGCACGATAACCTTCCCATCCCCGCGCGAGCACGAAGGCGAGCACCAGCAGCCCGAGACCGGCCGCCCCCAAGACGGCCAGGGCCATCCGGTCGCGGGGGTGTGGGGGGACCGCCCGGGTCGGCAGGTCCGTTTCCTTCCTCTCACTGGCATGGGGCGGGATCGCCTGGACCGGCACGTTTATATCCTCGCGCCGGCCGGGGCTCCGGAGAGTCCTCTCTTGCAACTATACGCGCCTCGCCATGCAAGCGATCACACGGGCCATTGCGGGCGCGGTGCGTCGGGTCTACCCAGTCCGCGCCTAAGTGCGCGGCTCGATTCGGTTGGGATCTCGGGCATGAAACGTTACCCTCGGGTTTGTACTCGTTCCTCCCAATCCTGACAGGGCATGGGTACCCGCGCAAGTTTCCTGCCCCCTCTCCGGCATATGGGTCAGGCGCTACATCACTATCGTTCCGGTTACCTGCTTCTCCAGGCTACGGTAAGTGATAGGGGCTCGGATAATCATCTGGCCGGCTCCCGGGCCGAGCGGCATTGTCAGTGTTTGCGAAAACGGTTCGGCCGTTCGGGAGAGGAGACCGATGATGACACTGCGCGGTGGATCGCCTCAGTCATGTTGGCACAGAGGGCCGCGTGGCGGAGTGAAAAGGCGAAGATGGATTTTGGCGTCTGGTTGTGGCGGTGGGTGCGCTCGCTTCGTTGGCTCGCCCGCCATGCCGATCTCCCTCGTCAAGGGTCCCGTAACCCGACCGGTAGAGACCGCGGCAGAACGTACCTATGCGGCGATGCCGGCGCCCAAGCCCTTGGTGGCCGTGGGTGATTGCGGACGCGATGGTGGGGAGTGTGGCTTCGCATGAAAAATTGCGATCGGCGTTTTGCTCATAGCGCGCCGCGGCTATCGGATGCGGCTGTTCTCCGCGAACCCCGAATTCGCGCCCGTCGAGGTCGATCTGCGGCGGCAACGCCTGGTCATCAAGGGGATAGGGGTGGGGGTATTGCGGAAGCATCTGCCGGCGCAGACTCGTCCTACCGGCCGTGCCTAATGAAGGTCACTCATGAGCGGCATTGCAAGGCGCGCCGACATCTGGCGCGGCGGGCGGCCCGCCTCGCCGTGGCCCGCCGCCATACCCACGGGTTTCCTGGCCCTCGATGCCGCGTTCCCCGGGGGCGGATAGCTGCTCGGGGCGTTGACGGAGATCCTGAAGGAACGGAAGGGGATCGGGGCCTTGAGCCTCTTCCTACCGGCCCTGGCGCACCCGAGCCGGGGTGGGCCGTCATGATCGTGCTCATCAACCGTCGGGCGTAAATAACCGCATAGAGGAGCTGGAGAACGTGTAATGGAGTGGATAGTCGTTATCGCGCTGCCCGCGCTTGTGGGGCGCTCTGCTTCGTTGTGCGAGAAACACCCCTGCACGATCACGACTAGCGTCCAACAAGCCACTCAAGCCGACGCCCTAGAGCGGTGCTTGCTCTTCCTAAACCGCAGTATGGTTATGGGATCGTTCATCAAGTTTACCAAGATAGTATATATTCGTGTTGGATTAAGTGATTCATTGAAATCGAGGCTCGTGGCTGACCATCCGAATAAACATATTCGAGCGGCGATCGAATACGCTATAGGCCAAGGTTGGACGTTGCGGAAAGCAGGGCCGCGCGCTCATATCTGGGCCCGGCTATACTGCCCGCAAGGTGACCGCACCGGCTGCGCGCGCGCCGTGTACTCGACGCCGAAGCATCCGGAGGATCATGCCAACGATATTTGGCGAGCGGTTGATCACTGTCCGCACTCGTAGAG
>JBOIDW010000351.1:0-3641 GCA_050740655.1 Gammaproteobacteria bacterium
GCCCGCGGCAGAACGGCGTCGATGAGGTCGCGACACAAACCGTGCGCTGCCTGCGCTACGCCGTCCCCGCGGCCATCGCCGGCATCGTATTCCTCTCCGGCGAGCAAGCGGCAGTAACGGCCACGGCGCACTTGAACGCCATGCACTGCTTGGAACCCCGGCTGCCCTGGCCGCTCAGCTTCTCCTACGGCCGCGCGCTGCAGGACCCGGCGCTCAAGGCCTGGGCCGGCCGGGCCGCGAACGCGGCAGCGGCACAACAGGCGCTGGCTCACCGCTCAAGGTGCAATGGGCTCGCAAGCCTCGGCCAATACTCGCCCGACATGGAACGCGCGGCGTGACGACGGCGGCGACCCAATACCGGCGGCCGATGCCGCCAACGCCTAAGATCGGTTTCGTCAGCCTGGGTTGCCCCAAGGCCCTGGTCGATTCGGAGCGCATTCTGACCCAGCTCCGCGCCGAGGGCTACGCGCTCGTTCCAAGCTACCGAGACGCCGATCTGGTGGTAGTCAATACCTGCGGTTTTATCGAATCGGCGATCGAGGAATCGCTGGATGCCATCGGCGAGGCGCTGGCCGAGAACGGCCGGGTCATCGTCACCGGCTGCCTCGGCGCCCGCTCGAGCTTGATCCGCGAGCGCTACCCGCAGGTCGCGGCCGTGACCGGGCCGCAACGCTATGAGGAGGTCATGCAGGCGGTCCGCAACGAGCTGCCGGCGCCCCACGATCCCTATGTGGATTTGCTGCCCCCGCAGGGCATCAGGCTCACGCCGCGGCATTATGCCTATCTCAAGATCTCGGAGGGCTGCAATCATCGTTGCAGCTTCTGCATCATCCCGTCGATGCGGGGTAAACTGGTCAGCCGCCCGGTGGCCGAGGTCCTGCGAGAGGCCGAACGGCTGGTCGCTGCGGGCGTCAAGGAGCTACTGGTGATCTCTCAGGACACCAGCGCCTACGGCGTCGATCGCCGTTACGCCGAGGAGAGCTGGAAGGACGGCAAGCTGGGCGCGAGCATCGCGGATCTGGCACGCGCCTTGGGCGAGCTCGGCGTCTGGGTCCGCCTGCATTACGTCTATCCGTATCCGCACGTCGATCGGCTGATCGAGTTGATGGCGGAGGGCCGCGTGCTGCCTTACATCGACGTCCCGTTCCAACACGCCAGTCCGCGGATCCTGCAGCGCATGCGTCGGCCGGCGGCCGCCGAAGACACCCTGCGCCGCATACGGCGCTGGCGCGAGGTCTGTCCGGCGCTCACCATCCGCAGCACCTTCATCGTCGGTTTCCCCGGCGAGACCGAGCAAGACTTCGAGACCCTTTTGGAGTTCCTGGAACTGGCACAGATCGATCGCGCGGGGTGCTTCCGGTATTCCCCGGTCGCGGGCGCGAGCGCCAATGCGCTCCCGGACCCGGTTGCGGAGCCGGTCAAGGAAGCGCGTTACCGGCGTTTCATGGAGTGCCAGCAAGCGATCAGCCGCGCCCGCCTACGGCGCAAGATCGGGCAGCGCATCCCGGTGCTCATCGACGCGATCGAGGGCGGCGGCGCCATCGGCCGCAGCCACGCCGACGCGCCGGAGATCGACGGCAAGGTCTACGTCGAGGGCCCGCACCGCTTGAGCCCCGGCGCGCTCACCGCGGTCGTCATCGAGCGCTCCGGCGACTACGATCTGTGGGGCCGCGCCGCGCCTATCAAAACAGCCGCCGCCTGAGCCCCAGCTCCTGCAGCACGCGGCTCGCGATCTCCTCGATCGAGATCGCCGTGACGTCCACATAGCGCAGCCGCTCGACGCGGAACATCGCCTCGGCCTCCAGCACCTCTTGACGGCAACGGCTGACGGCCGCATACGGGCTGTCCGGCCGGCGCTCGTTGCGGATCAGGTGCAGGCGCTGCGGGTCGATGGTGAGGCCGTAGAGACGCTCGCGCAGCGGCTCCAGGACACGCGGTAACCGGGGCTCGGCGAGGTCCTCTTGCGTCAAGGGATAATTCGCCGCACGCACACCGAATTGCATGGCGAGATAGATGCTGGTCGGCGTCTTGCCGGTGCGCGAGACCCCCAGCAACACCACGTCGGCCCGACCAAAGCGCGTGGTCTGGATCCCATCATCGTGGCTCAAGGCGAAATCCAGGGCCTGCAGGCGGATGTCGTAGGTATGCTCGTCGACCATCCCATGGCTGCGGCCCTTGACGTGCCCGGAAGGCGTGCGCAGCTCCGCCTCCAGGGGTTTCAGGAAGGTGCTGAACAGATCGAGGATGAGGGCATTGCTGCCCTCCAGATAGTGCAACAGGCCGGGGTCGGTCATGGTCGCAAATACGAGGGGCCGCATCTGGCTTTCCTCGCCGGCCCGCTCGATCAGGCCGCGCGCCGTCTTCACTGTCTCCATCGAGTCGAGAAACGGCAGCGTCACCTGGCGATAGTCGAGGGCCTCGAACTGCGTCAGCAGGCTGCGGCCAAAGGTCTCGGCGGTGATCCCTGTACTGTCGGAGACGAAAAACACGGTGCGCGTCATGGACGGGGGTAGATGCTCTGTGTGAACGTTAGATGCCACAAACGCCGTGCCGGAGCTGCAGGGTTCCCCAAAGCTCGGCTTGCTCGATCTTCTCATATTTAATCCCAAAGGCGGCAAGCTGGGGGTATGGTCGGTGCTCGCCCCGCAGGCTTTCTTTGATGACTTCGGTGGAGCGACGATGGCGCCGTAAGGAGTGGTCCGCCAGGAACTTGGGTCGGCTCATGGCGCGTCGGGAGTCTTCCGCTCGCGGAGAGCGCAGTCGCAGCCGGTTCGGGGCGTAGGAGACAAAACACCCCGTGCTGCCGGATCTCGGCCGTCGCTTCGGGCCAGATGATCCGGTTCGGTACGCCGGGCCGAAACGCGGCCCCGCCACCACTTGACGCTGGGGTAGATAGTGACCACAATGAGCGCCTCTAGATAATGAATGTGGTCACATATGCAAGTCTCAATTCGGGAGTTCAAGACGCACCTGTCTCGATACCTAACGCAAGCCCGTGCCGGCCAAGCGGTCGAGATCACCTCGCACCGCAAGGTCGTGGCCCGCGTGATCGGCGTGCCGCCGGAAGCGACTGAGGGCTTGGCGCGCCTTATGGCGAGCGGGGCAGGGCAATGGAGTGGCGGCAAGCCGGCCGGGGCCGAGGTGCGTCTTTCGGATACCGGCCGACCGGTTAGCGCGTTGGTGTTGGACGGTCGGGGGTGATCCTGTATTGCGATACCTCGGCCTTAGTGAAGCTCTATGTGATCGAGGCGGAGAGCGCCGCGATCAAAGGGCTAGTGGCGGCGTCCGACGTGGTCGCGGTATGCCGGATTGCCTGGGCCGAGGCGTTTGCCGCGTTCTCGCGCCGCACGCGAGAGGCGCCCGCGGACGCGGCTGCGATCGAAGACGCGAGGCACGCTCTCGCGAGAGACTGGCCCGAACTGCTGGTCCTTGAGGTGACCCAGCCCGTGGTGGAGCGGGCCGGCGAGTTTGCCGATACGTTCGCTCTGCGTGCTTACGACGCCGTACAGCTCGCCGCCGCTCATCACGCGATGGCGGTCGCTCAAGAGCCGCTCGTCTTTGCCTGTTTCGATGCGCGCCTCAACAAGGCCTCGCGCGTGCTGGGGATGGAGGCGCGCTTCGGTCTGTGACCGGTATCCGAG
>JBOIDW010000352.1:0-2483 GCA_050740655.1 Gammaproteobacteria bacterium
CTGACGTACCCTCACCCCGGTCAAGTTCGAAGACCCCGTTTTTCGGCACAGCCATCACGTAGGCGATGCTTTGGGAGACCAGGTAGCGGCACAGTCCGGGGTTCTGCCCGAACTCCTCGTCGGCGGTGAACCAGGCGAACGGCACACCGGCGGCCACCGTGTCGGTGATCATGTCGATGACCTGCTCGGGACGGGTCTTGAACTCGATGTCGACGGGCACCCCGGCCGCCTGGGCGCGGGCCGGGTCGTCCACCCAGGACTTCTGCGGCAGGTACAGGCGCCGGTCCAGCAGCACCCGGTCCCGGCCGGAGGTGACGTAGGCGAGGAACGTGGCGATCTGGCAGTTGTCGATGCGGCCAAGGGTCCCGGAGTACTGGCGTTGTACCCCGACGGACTTGGGGCCCTTCTTCTCGAATCCGGTCGGATCGGCCACCAGGACCGCCTGCGGGTCGGCCAGCTGCTCCAACGCGTAGTCACGGTTGAGCGCCGACAACTCTTCTACGCTCCACGGGGACAGGTTCAGCAGACGCTGTATCGCCCTCGGCCCGTCCGCGCCGACGTATTCGGAGATCGTCCAGCCGTTCTTCCGTGCTATCGGGGCCAGTAAGCCGCGCAGGTACTGCTCGGCGTTATTCTTCGACTCCGACCGAGAGAATATCGGTGCCATGCGGGCGACCAGCGCGTCGAAGTCGGAACCCCACTGTTCGAGATCCCCTTCAACCTTCAACCACCGCGCCCTCGTACACCACAGGAGAAGTATTGTTCCGGCGAGTTCCCATTCACCAATACTGGCGGAACCACTCCGGATATGGACGGAGGCACGCCGACAATAGGCCTGAATATCGCTATCTAATTCGTCGGGACCATCGCATCCAGATTCGGATGTCTGTATCCTGGGGGCCCCGGTGGGCCCAATGCCGCTGCTTTAGGGATCTGGGGATGGTCGTGGCGTCAGCGGGTGCATGACGATGGTGTGGGTGACGCGGCGGGTGGGCGCGGTGTCGTCCTTGCGCCTGGGGTAGCGGGGGGAGCCGCCGCGTTTGGTCTGCCGGGGGGCGGTTCGGCCGTCCCGTTTGGGGACGAGGTTCTGATTCCTGGTCAGTTCGGCGGTCAGGTGGGTCATGGCGCGTTTGTGTGCCGGTGGGGGGAGAGAGCCGCCCGCGTGGTGCTGTCGCGGGCGGCGTGTAGGGCGCGTTTGAAGCTGATCCGGCCCGGGTCGAGTCCGGGTGGGGCGGCGTAGGCGATCAGGTCGCGGATCGCCTGGTAGACGCAGCAGAAGGCCCAGAATTCTTGTTCGACCATCTCGGGGGACTGGGAGCGCAGTACGACGGCGGGTCCGCCCCGGAGGGCGGTCTTCATGTCGGCGATGCCGGTCTCGGCCTGCCAACGGTCGTGGTAGAGGGCGGCCAACTCCGTGGCGGGGTAGGCGTGCACGTCGAGCAGCGTGGTGGTCAGGGTGAAGCATTCCGAGGTCTGTTTCCCGCCCTCGGCATCGGTGGTGGTCACCGTGTACTCGATGACGCGGACCCGTACCGGTGCGCCGTCCTTCTTGCGCGGCGGGCGCAACTCCGAGATGTAGGTGCCGTCGGGCAGGACCTCGATCACGGGCAGGGTGAAGGAGGCCGACAGCCGCCACAGCAGGTCCGCGCCGGTGGCGGCCGCGGCGCTCCACAGCTTCCAGGACCCGAACCCGCGGTCGCACAGCACGAGCAGCCCGGCCCGCAGGTGCACCAGCAGCGTCTCGGCGAGGGTCTGCTCCGCGCTGCTGTGCGGCCCGTGGGCTACCCCGAGCAGGGACCGGGTGCCGGCCTCGGCCAAGGCCAGGGCCCGCAGCTGCGGGTAGGGGTTGGCCGTGTCGCTGCCGTTGCCGCCGCGGCCGAAGAACGCCGCGTTCTCCTTCGTGTCTGGCACATCCAGGGTGAACCCGTCGATGGTGACCACCCGCAGGCCGCGAAAGAACGTCCCCGGCGTGTCCGGCGTGCCCAACGGTCCGGCGACCCGGCTGAACAGCAGCTTCAACGGCGCCACACCCAACCGGGCCCGGGCCCGCGTGATCGACCCGGTGCCGGCGATCTTCCAATCTCCCCAGCCGCGCCCGGCATGGGCGTCTGCCAACTTGGACAGCACCAACCCGTACCCGCAGGCCATGAACAGCCAGCAGGCCAGGCAGAACTGCAGCGTGAGGCGGGCCGGCAACAGCCGGCGCCGTTTCTCCCGCGCGCCGGCGGCCTCGATCACCTCGTCCAGAAGCTCCGCGGTGAAGGTACGCGCCAGCACCCCGAGGGAGATCCGGCCCGGCAGCCGCTCCGCCGCCGCCTTCGCTTCACGTGTCACACCAGCCACAGGGGTAAACTACACCCATGTAACCCTAAGACAGCGGCATTGCGCTGTCCCCGAGGTCGGCCTTCGGCATGTCGTCAAAGGCCGGCCAGTGGGTCTTGGTGTTATATCGGTCGAACGGTCCCACGTACACTGCGTTGTAC
>JBOIDW010000353.1:0-7468 GCA_050740655.1 Gammaproteobacteria bacterium
CACTCGCCTCGAAACGCGCGACCCAGCGTTCGAGGAATCTCGCGATATCCGCAATCATCTCCTCCACCTGGGGCGCCGCCTTCAAGAACTCGATGATCTCGCGATCGCGCCCCGAGAACTCCCGCAAAGACGCCTGCCAATAGGGATTCGGAAGGCAACGCACGTCGAATACGAAGTCGGCGTCGGCCGGTACCCCACGCTTGAAACCGAATGACACCAACTGCACGGAGAGTGTAGCCGCCGCGCGCCGCGCCACGCGCTCGCGCACCAGATCGCGCAGGCCATGCACGTGCAGGTGCGTGGTGTCTATGCGCAGATCGGCGTACTCCGCCAAAGGGCCCAGCAGGCGTCTCTCCTCCCGCATGGCGAGCACCAGGCTCCGCTGATCCGTCGACAGGGGGTGGCGGCGGCGCGTCTCGCTGAAGCGGTGCAGCAGCGTCTCGTCGCTCGCCTCCATGAACACCAGCTCGGCCGCGACGGCCGCGCGCCGCAAGTCTCGCATTACGTTCGGGAAGCGCGCCAGTGCCTCGGGGGGGTTGCGCGCATCGATGCCAATCGCGACCTCGCGATAGAGCGGCTGCTCGTTGCCCCGCAGCTCGTTCAGCAGCTCCGGAAGGAGACCCACCGGCAGATTGTCCACACAGTAATAGCTCAAGTCCTCCAGGGCGTTCAACACCACGGTCTTTCCGGCGCCGGAAAGACCCGTCACGACGATAAAGCGCTCCGGGATATCCGCGCTCATTGCGCCTGGCATTCGATCAGGCCGCGCTGGCGTTCCGTAAACTCCCGGACCGAATCGTAACCGCTCATGCGGAGGATATGATTGCGCGCCGCGCACTCTACCAGCACCGCGAGGTTGCGTCCCGGCGCGACCGGGATCACCGTCTCGGGGAAATCCAGGCCCAGCACCGGACACAGGCGATAACTGCCTTCCAGGCGGTTCAAATCGACCAACTCCTCTCGCCTCAGGCGTTGCAGGCGAATAATGAGGCGCAGGTACTTGTTGCTGCGCAAGGCACCGGTCCCGAACAGCTCGCGGATATTCAGGATCCCCAGGCCCCGCACCTCGAGGAAGTCTTGCAAGGCCTTGGGACAGGTGCCGTTGACGATGTCCGGAGCGATGCGCGAGAACTCCGGGGCATCATCGGCGATGAGCCGGTGACCGCGGGTGATGAGCTCCAGCGCCAGCTCGCTCTTCCCGACCCCGCTCGCCCCGGTAAGCAGCACGCCGATGGACATCACCTCCATATACACCCCGTGCAACGTCACCACCTCGGCCAGCAAGTTGGAGAGATAATAATATAGGTCTTCGTTCAACTGGTTGCTGGGCAGGGCGGAGGTGAAGAGCGGCGTCGCGGTCTGCTCACAGACCCCCGCAAGGCGCTCGGGTAAGGATTGGTCATCGGCCACGATCACACAGTGGGTACCCTCGCTGCAAATTTGCCGCAGCGCATCCTCGCGCGAGATGGCGCGCAGCCCATTGAGGTACTGCACCTCGGTATAGCCGAGGACCTGGATGTGGTGCGGATGGATGAGGTTCAGGTGGCCAATCAACGAACGCACGGGGCCAGGCTGGGCGGGCGTCTCCAGGGTGCTTAGATCGTCGCCGACGATGCGCCGGAAGTGCGGGTGCGCGGCCTCGGAGTCCAGGACGCGCTGTCCCCCCGCACGCCCCGCTACCCATTGCAGGGCGAGCCGCTCGGCGTGGCTTTCGAATAGTTCGTTGATGGTGACGGAGGCCATCGCTCAAGCCTGATTCAAGCGTTCATTTAACAACAGAAACAGCGCCTCATCGCTGCGGCAGCCGCGCAGCCCGGAAACGAGGTCCGAGTCGCTGAGCAGCCCGGCGATCTGCGCCAGGATCTCCAAGTGCTCTCGCTGGTGATGGGTCGGCACCAGCAAGGCGAAGAACACATCGACCGATTCATTGTCCAGCGCGTCGAAATCCACGCCCTCCCGTGTAATCAGACAGGCGCCGCGCGAGCGGTAGGCGCCCGCGACACGTGCGTGCGGGACCGCCACGCCATGCCCGAAGCCAGTGCTTCCCAAGCGCTCGCGGGCCAGCAGACCGTTCAAGACCTCCTCCTGCGAGACCGCGATGGCGCCTTGTACCAGCAGCCTCGCCAACTCCTCCAACACCATGTTCTTGCTATGGGCTGATGAACCGCAGAGCACGCGCGCCGGGGTGAGAAGCTCAACGCTCACCATATCGCCGGTGTCGGCAGGGTGCTTCGCCCTACGCTAGCTCGCAGGCCGCGCCATACCGGTGATGACCATGCATGCGCAAACCCCGATAGCGCAGCCGGACATCGTGCCCGCAATCGCTGCACGGCGGGCTAAACCAGCCGCTTCCTCTCATTGGAGGGCGGGATCGCCATGCCTTCTCGGTACTTGGCCACCGTGCGCCGGGCGACGTTGACGCCTTGTTGCGACAGAACGGTTGCGATCTTGGAGTCGCTCAGGGGCTTTACCGGGTTCTCCTCGCCGATCAGCTGTTTGATAACCGCGCGGATCGCCGTCGAGGAGCACTCGCCGCCGACGGCCGTGCTCAAGTGGCTGGAAAAGAAGTACTTGAGCTCATAGATGCCGCGCGGCGTGTGCATGTACTTGCGTGTCGTCACGCGCGAGATGGTCGACTCGTGCATACCCAGGACCTCGGCGATGTCGTGCAAGACCAGGGGCCGCATGGCGATGTCGCCGTGCTCGAGAAAGGCCCGCTGCCGTTCGACGATGGCGCTCGCCACCCGTAGCAAGGTCTGGCTGCGGCTTTGCAGACTCTTGATGAACCAGCGCGCTTCCTGCAAATGGCTCTTGAGGGACAGATTGTCCGGGCTGGTGTCGGCGCGTCGGATCATGCTGGCATAATAGGGATTGACGCGCAGGCGCGGAACGGTGTCGGTATTGAGCTCGACCTGCCAGCTACCCGTCTTCTTGCGTACATAGACATCCGGGACGACGTACTCGGTGCTCGATTCCTGGAAGTGTGCACCCGGCCGGGGGTTCATCGATTGGATTAGCGCGATAGCCCTTTGCAGGCCTTCGCCATCCAGCTTCAGCTTGCGGGCGAGTTGCGTATAATCGCGGCTGACGAGGAGATCGAAATAGCGCTCTACCAGGCGTTTGGTGTCCTCCAGCCCAGGTTTGCCCGCGCCACATCGCTTGAGCTGCAATATCAGACACTCGCGCAGGTCGCGCGCCGCGATACCGGGCGGATCGAGGCTTTGCACCCAGTGCAGGACCGCCTCGATCTCGTCCAGCTCGAGCGGCGCCTCCCCCTCTTGCCCCAGGGATTGCTGGATATCCTCGAGGGAGGCCCTCAGAAAACCGTCCTTGTCCAGCGCATCGACGACCACGTAGGCGATGGCCTTGTCCGTCTCGCTAATCGGGGAGAGGTTGGTTTGCCACAGCAGGTAGTCCTTGAGCGATTCTGCGGCGGAGCGCTGATTTTCCAGATCCATGCCGTTGCCGTCGCCGGCACCGCTACCGTAACTGACCGGCATATCGTAGACGTCATCCCAGGCGCTATCCACCGGCAGCTCCTCGGGAATGTCCTGGGCCATAGCGCGCTCCGAGGGTTCCTGGCTCGCCTCCTTGGCGGTCTCGCCCGCAGGGGGTTGGCGACTCGGAATATACGCCTCGCCCCCGCCGTCCTCACCGCTGGACGCTTCATGCTCGTTATCCACGGCCTCCAACATCATGTTGGATTCCAGTGCCATCTGAACCTCCCCCTGGAGCTCGAGCGTCGAGAGCTGCAACAGGCGTATCGCCTGCTGGAGTTGCGGCGTCATGACCAGGCTCTGGCCGAGACGTAGCTGGATCGACTGCTTCATGCGGCCGGCTCTCGGGTAATCGCTAGGGCGCTACTCATGCCGGATAGTCTAACGCAATCAGCATAGCTCGGCCCTATCCACCCGCTCCAGGATCCGGTCAGGGATAGGGCTCGCGAAACGCGGGGCAACGCTCGCAGCGAACCAGCGGCGCGCGCGGGCTGCGTGGCGTGGCCGCGGAAGGAATTTCGTTACAGGGAAGTGCTACGGCACGATAAAGCCTGCCACTTTCGTCCGGGACCAGGCAAGCTGTCGGGGTTCTGCAGCCGGCAAACGGGCCGCTACCGCGGGACGTCGGATCCCGGCGAGCCGCGTCCGCCAATACGGTAGGTCAAGACTGGATACGCGTACGTCGCCGGTACGCCGGCTGGTGGCATGGATGAAACGCCTCCCGCCAAGATAAATCCCCACGTGCGAATACGCCTGCCGGCTGATCTTGAAGAACACCAGATCCCCCGGTTGCGCCGCATCGCGCCGCACGTCCGGGAGCGAGTCGGCCATGGCGTGCGCATCCCGTGGCAGGGCCACGCCATGCCGGCCATATACGTGCTGCACGAAGCCGCTGCAATCGAAGCCCGCGCTGGGCGAGGTACCGCCATACCGGTAGCGCGAGCCATTCAGGCTGAGCGCATAGGCGATTACGCCAAGGCCCGCCGTATCCACGGCCTTCCCGCGTTTCGCTCGCCGTTTAGTAGAGGCTGTTACGTGCGACCCAGGCGAACCCCGCTCCACCACCGGCGCCTCCAGTGCCGGCCCGCCCGGAAATGCGCAACCACTGAGGATCACGAGCGACCCGATTACGCCTAACCATCGGGATTTTCTACACAAAACAATAGCGAAACGGCTGCCCCACCGCGACCCGGCGTACCGGTTCATCGCACCCCTCCCCTAGCCCTTAGGGCTGAATAGTCTTGCTTATTAAAATCTTATAGCATGGTTTCCAAGTGTAATGCTATAGCTCGCCAGGCGAAGTGCTCAAGCGTTGTACCGGCAGCGGTACAGGGCTGAAACCGTGGAAGCCCAGGGGTGGGCGAGCGGGCTTTCTATAACGGTAAATCGTCATAACTCAAAAGCGGAGAGTTCTATTTGTTGCTCAAACCGCCCACCCCTTTGATTTGCGAAACGCGGAGAGATTGTCTATTGTTAGTAGCGTTCCGCCTGCTATTAGGCGGAACATTAAATGGGTAGAGGAATAAATTATGTCTACGAAACTCAAGCTTGTAGCCATCACATTGATTTCAATGGTCTTCGCTGGTTGCGGTTATGACCCTCCGGCATCATCTTCCTGGCAAGGTTCAACGAACGCCCCCGCGACCGAGGAGGAACAAGCAAAGCAACCGTCCGTTAACGATTAACGCCTTACATGCAGCCCGCAGCGGGGGACTCGAAGAGTCCCCCGCTTTTTTCGGGAGTCGGAGGACGGAGGGAACCCGCGAATATCGGGCGACGCCC
The DNA here is from genome assembly GCA_050740655.1 of Gammaproteobacteria bacterium. GTDB lineage: Bacteria > Pseudomonadota > Gammaproteobacteria > JACCXJ01 > JACCXJ01 > JBOIDW01. Next base: position 5,280 of record JBOIDW010000353.1, read on the forward strand.
CTTGGACTGCACCGAGCCGGAGCAGCCTTCGGGTGAGGGGCTCGAACTTCTAGGGAGGACTTTCCGCCTTGGTATTCGACCTCCGCGGAATACAAGGTAGGCATTGAACCGCTCTCGGTGCCGGCTCAACGCACCAAGAGATCGGGGCCAAACCAATCGACGAGCATGTGCCGGTAATGTTCGGCTTTACGGGTCTGGAGTTGTTCCAGGGGGTTGAAATTGTCCGTCAGGATTACTCCTTGGCTCTCGTCCAACGCGAAGCTCCGGTTCTTGAGCCACGCGACTTGCTCGGCTGCGAGTGCCGGAGATCCGAGATCGATGGGATGGCCGGCCGCGAGGAAGATGAAATCGTTGAAATCCCTGCCGGGGTCGGAGATAAATACCGAATGGTGGGGAAACACCTGTGCAATCGTACGCCCGACGGACGCCAGGGCGCTCGTGTGCTCGCCTTGTGAAAAGGCCACGAAATTGAGGGCGAGGATGCCCTGGACGGATAGCAGGTTTCGCAACTGTGACAAGGCCTCGACCGTCAGTAGATGCGCCGGCTCGGATCCCCCCGTAAAGCAATCATGGATGATCAAGTCATAAGGGCCTCGTAAGCGGCGGATCTCGTACCGTGCATCCCCGACCAGGGCCCGGCCGCTCGGTTTGAACTCGAAGTAGTCGGACGCGGCGCGCGCCACCGCCGGATCGATCTCCACCGTGTCGGTCACGATACCATAGCGCTCGCGCAGCACCGTGGCCATGTGGCCTGCGCCCTGACCGATGAGCAAGGCGCGCGTCATGCCGGGCGCCAAGACCGGAATAAGATTCACGATGTCCTGATAGGTGAGGCGGCTATCGCCGTTGGAGATGCTGGCCGCACCTATCGTCGAGGCATCTGACATGAGGAGACGGAGATCCTGCCCCGGTTTATCGATCACCCGCACCCAGCCGTACAGGCTTTCTTGCTCCCATCGGATCCGAAAAACGTGCCCGCCGGTGTAATCACGCCCCGCGTCGAGGGCTTGCGGCACCAGCGCGAGGCCGAGCAGTGCCAATACGACGCTCGTTGGCACGGCCGCGGATCGCCCCAGGCGCTTTTTCTCATAGATAGCGACGAGCACGGCCAGCACGAGCAGCAGCACACCGAGACCGATGAGGATCTCGCGAGAACCCAGCAAGGGAAACAGAAAGAAACCCAACAGCAAGGTGCCGATAACGCTGCCGAGTGTGCTGACCGCATAGATCGAACCGGCGCTGGTACCCACGCGGTCCAATTGCGACGTCGAAAGTTTGATGGCATAGGGTCCTACCATTCCGAGCAGAGTCAAAGCGGGCGAGAACAGTATGAGTGCACTCATAAAGGCGCCCGCCCGCAGCCCTAGCGGATCGGTCGCCAACAAGACCGGCCGGGTGGCCCACGGGATCAACAGCGTCAACAGGGCGGCGAGCGCGATAATGAGTGAAAGCCCGGTGCGTTTCGTCCGGTCGGCCCACCGGCCGCCGGCAAAATAGCCGAGGGCGAGGGCGATCATCGTGACGGAGATCAGGGACGACCATACATACAGGCTTGTGCCGTAGAATGGGGCGAGCAACCGCGTCCCGAGTAACTCGATCACCATCACCGCAGCGCCGGTAAGGAAAACGCTCAGGTACAGGCCGGCGCGTCCGCCGGCGTGGAGTGTTTTATGGTGCATGTCGATCATCCGTTGCAAAGGGTTGCGGCTTCGCGCCGCTTCCGTCATCCGCACCAACGCCCGTGACGGAGTAGGGATCGGCCTGAGTGCTGATGAACGTCGTCGCGCGGGACGCGTGTTGCCCCGTAGCACAGGCACCCGAGTGTATACTAAATTACCCGGGGGACTCCGAGTACTGCCGAAACGCGACGCGCCCAGCGTAGCATTTCTTCACACGCACTGACTCCGGGCCGGGCCTCTGGCCCGCCGCAGATCTCCATACTGCGGCCCTGATCCCGACCGGCGCACATCCCTGCCGTCGCTCGCCGGAGGTCCTGAATATCGTTCGCAACCAAAGAACGGTGGGCCTGTGCATCCAGTAGCCGCTGCGGGGATTGGCCGGTGCAGATGAGAGGTGAGGAACTCTGTGAGACGAAGTCCGATGGTCACTGTGCCCACCGTTGTCGGCGCCGGCATGCTGGCTGCGTGCAGCGGTTCCAGCGGTGAGGTGTACACGGGATACGCCGAGGC
>JBOIDW010000354.1:0-3450 GCA_050740655.1 Gammaproteobacteria bacterium
ATCCGGGTCTTTGCGGATCAGCTCACGCACGTAATCCCTGCCCGTGCCATAGCCGCGCTGCGCCACTTACTCGTCCACAAAGGACTTCAGCGAATCGGAGAGGGAAATGTTCATCGAGCACGGATCGCCTCGCGGGCCCGCTCGTGACCCTTGCCGCTCGCTGCGCCTGCGTTCAAATCGCCGGAACCGCGGCCTCGGTTTGTACCAGGCCGGCACCAAGCGGGGGCTTAGCGTCTTTGCTCCGTGCACCTTCAGGTTGAGACACCGGCCCCCCGGGTCATTACAATCTTTCGGTCATGCCGCCGCGGGAGTGATCACCATTGCCCGAGCACATCCTGTTTCTGACCGGTAAGCTTGCCGAGCACGGGCTACAGCGGGTGCTTGCGTCCCTCGAGCCCTGCCCGTTTACCTTTGAGGTGCTGAATATCGGCGTGAGCGTGGCGGCGCTCATGAGCGCCGAGATGATCGGGCGCCGCCTGCAAGACCCGCGCGGGGCGGACCGTATCATCGTGCCGGGTCTGTGCGCGGGGGACCTAGCCGCCACCGCCCGGAGTCTGGGGGTGCCCGTCGAACGGGGGCCCGAGGACCTCAAGGACCTCCCGGGGTACTTCGGCCGCGACGGCCGGCCGCTCGATCTCAGCGATTATCGTATCCGGATCTTCGCCGAGATCGTGGATGCCCCAAGGCTCGCGGTCGAGGCGATCCTGGCGCGCGCCGCGCGCTATAGGAAGGACGGGGCGGATGTCATCGATCTGGGCTGTCTGCCGGGCGTGGCCTTCCCGCATCTGGCGGAGGCGGTCGCGGCGCTGCATGAAGCCGGTAATCGGGTGAGCGTCGATTCGCTGGACAGCGAGGAGTTGCGGCGTGGCGGCGAGGCCGGTGCGGATTATCTCTTGAGCCTCACGGAGTACACCCTGCCGCTCGCCGATGGGATCACATCGATACCGGTAGTGATCCCGGCGCAACCCGGCGAGCTCGACTCCCTGTGCCGGGCGGTCGATCGCCTATGCTCGCTGGGCAGGCCGTTCCTCGCCGACAGCATCCTCGACCCCATCCATTTCGGGTTCACCGAGTCCGTGGTCCGCTATCGCGAGTTGCGGCGGCGCTATCCGAGTATCGAGATCATGATGGGCACCGGCAACCTCAGCGAGCTGACGGATGCCGATACCGCCGGGCTCAATGCCGTGCTCGCCGGGATCATGTCCGAATTGGACATCCATAATCTATTGACGACCGAGGTAAGCCCGCATGCGCGCTCGGTGGTGCGCGAGCTGGATTTTGCGCGCCGCCTGCTGTGGGCGGCGCGCCAGGACAACAGCCTGCCGCGCGGCTACGGCGGCGGACTGCTGGCGGTGCACGAGCGCAGGCCGTTTCCCTACGGCCCCGAGGAGATCGCCGAGATGGCCGCCGCGATCCGCGATCCGAGCTTACGGGTACAGGTCTCGGAGGTGGGGATCCATGTGTATAATCGCGACGGCATGCACGTCGCCCGCGACCCCTTCGAGCTGTTTCCCCAATTGCAGACACTGGAGAACGATGCCCCGCACGCCTTTTACATGGGCGTGGAGTTGGCGCGCGCCGAGATCGCCTGGCAGCTCGGCAAACGCTACGCGCAAGACCAGCCGCTCAAGTGGGGCAGCGCCTATCCGCCGCCCGAGCCGGCGGCGGCCGCGCCCGATCGGCATGGTTATCAGGCGGCAGGGACGACCCTGGCAGCCCGGCAGGACCGCGCGAAGCCGAAGTGATCTACGAGGCGGTGCTCATCAGCCGCAATGCGGACGGCGGCCGGCATATCGTCCCGATGGGGTACCGCGAGCAAGGCGATGAGGTCCTGCTGGCCCCGTTCCGTCCGTCCCGGACCCTGGACAATCTCGAGCGCACGGGCCAGGCCGTGCTCAATCTCACGGACAATGTGGCGATCATCGCCGGTTGCCTCACGGGACGTACGGTTTGGCCCGTGCTGCCGGCCCGGGACGTGGCCGGCGAGCGTCTGGCGGACGCCCTGGCGCATCGTGAGCTGGAGGTGACGAGCGTGGAGCCGGATGAGCAGCGTCCGCGCTTCGTGTGCCGCGTGAGACACGCCGAGAATCACCGGCCCTTCAAGGGCTTCAACCGCGCCCAGGCCGCGGTGATCGAGGCCGCGATCCTGGTGACCCGCCTGGATAGGCTGAGCATCGCGAAGATCGATAGCGAGGTCGATTACCTGCGCATCGCGATCGAGAAAACCGCGGGTCCCCAAGAGCAACTGGCCTGGGCGTGGCTCATGGAGCGGATCGCCGCGTCTCGCGCCGGGCACTCGCAATGACCGGGTTTCTGGCCAGCGTCGCGTCGCTAGCCGAAGCGCGGGTGGTGTTCGAGGGCGGGGCCGACCTCATCGATCTCAAGTCACCGGCGGATGGCGTGTTGGGGGCCGTGACGCCCGTGGTCATGCGCGAGGTCCTGAGCTACATCCGCGCGCGGCGCCCGGTGAGTGCGACCGTCGGCGATCTGCCCTCGCGGCCGAAGACGATCGCTGCCGCGGTGCAGCGGGTGGCGGCGGCCGGCATCGATCTCATCAAGGTGGGGCTTTTTGATGGCGGGGATCGCCCGGCCATCCTGAAGGCGCTGGGACGCGAGGCGAGTCATGGGATGCGCATCGTCGTCGTGCTGTTTGCCGATCGCGAGCCGCGTTGCCGGGAGGCGATCCCGGCCCTCGCAGACGCAGGCCTGGCCGGTGTCATGCTCGATACCGCCGACAAGCGGGGCGGGGGGCTGCGCAGCTATGTTTCGGACCTCGATCTGGGCGAGCTGGTGCGGGTGGCCCGGGGCTGTGGTTTAATGAGCGGGCTTGCCGGTTCCCTAGGCCTGCACGACATCGCGCCGCTCCACGCGCTGGCGCCGGACTACCTGGGTTTCCGCAGCGCCTTGTGCCTGAGCGGTCAACGCTGCAACGAGGTCAATGCGGACGCCGTCCGTGCCGTGCGCTCCCGGATCCCGGCGGATTGGGCTAAGCTAGTGAGCAGCGATAAGCGGACCGCTTTCGGTGTCCGCAACCGGAACGATTTGGAGGGCGACGGCAATGAGTTGGCGAGTCAGAAAGCATGAGGAAACCTACTCCGAGGAGGAGGTGCAAGCGCGTCTGAAGGAGGAACTCCCGCAGTGGTTTCTGGAGGACGGCTGGATCAGACGGAAATACAAGACCTCGGGTTGGAAAGGGACCTTGATGGTGGTCAATACCGTCGGCCACCTCGCCGAGGCGGCCTTTCATCATCCCGATCTCACCGTGTCTTACGCCTTTGTTGTCGTGAAGCTCACGACCCACTCGGCCAAGGGCGTTACGAACAAGGACTTCGCGCTGGCGCGGAAGATAGAAGAGGTGATTATGTGGCGGCCGCAATTGGCGGCAGACAGCGCCCTGGAAGGCACACCCGATGACCCGCGTTTCAAATACATAAAATACGATTGATTGAA
>JBOIDW010000355.1:0-10664 GCA_050740655.1 Gammaproteobacteria bacterium
GGGTTCTCGTTGGAGGCGAGCTTGATAGCATCGCGCACGCCGTATTCGCGCTCCAGCGCCTCCAGCGGCTTGCCCGGTTGATAGGGCTGGAGCGAGCGCACGCCGGGCACGGCCAAGGACAAGAGATCGCAGTGCACGCTCACAGCACGGCCCGCGGATAGGAGCCGAGTAATTTTACCATCGCGGCGCGTTGCTTGAGGTCCTTAAGGGCCTCCGCTACCAGCGCGTCACGCAGGTGGCCCTCGACATCGACGAAGAATACGTAATCCCACATGCCGCGCCGCGAGGGCCGGGACTCGATGCGCATCATGCTGATGCCATGCTCGGCGAAGGCCCCGAGCATCTTGTATAGCGCTCCCGGCTGGTTGCTGGTAGAAAAGATCAAAGACGTCTTGTCGTCGCCGCTGGGCGGCGTGGACTGATGGCCGATCACCAGAAAGCGCGTGGTATTGTCGGTTTCGTCCTCGATGTTGCTGGCCAGCCTTTGCAGGCCGTAGAGATTGGCCGCGGCGTCGCCGGCGATGGCCGCGCTGCCGGGCTCCTGGGCGGCGCGCCGCGCGGCCTCGGCGTTGCTCGACAAGGCGCGGCGCTCGGCCCTGGGTAGCTGGTTATCAAGCCAGCGGCGGCACTGCGCCAAAGCCTGCTCATGGGCATAGACGCGTTGCGGTTCATCCAGCCCACCGGTCTTGCTCAACAGGTGATGATGAATGCGCAGCTCCACCTCGCCGCAGATCTTGAGCGAGGAATTGACGAACATGTCGAGCGTGTGATTGACCACGCCTTCGATGGAGTTCTCGACCGGTACGATGCCGTAGTGGCAGGCGCCGGCCTCGACCTCGCGGAACACGTCGCCGATCGTCCCCATCGGCATGGCATGTACGGATTGGCCGAAATGCTTGAGCACCGCGGCGTGCGTGAAGGTCCCCTCCGGCCCGAGAAAAGCCACGTCCAGCGGCCTTTGCAGGGCCAGGCAGGCCGACATGACCTCGCGAAACAGCCGCGCGACCTCCTCGTCGGGCAAGGGACCGGGATTGGCGGCGATGACGTTGCGCAACACCTGCGCCTCGCGCTCCGGCCGGTAATAACCGTCGTTCTCGATAGCGCCGCCCTTGGTCGCCGCGACCTGCTTGGCCAGCGCGGCGCGCTGGTTGATGAGCTTGAGGAGCTGTTCATCCAGCGCGTCGATCCGCGCTCGTAGCTCCTTCAGCTCCTGCTCGTTACTCGTAGACAATACTAGGCGTCCCCGTTCGCGCCGCCCGGCTCTTCGCCCTCCCCGCTCGCGCCGCCCGGCTCGTCGCCCTCCCCGTCCGCCTCGACGTCGGCGATGCGCTCGATGCCGACCACGCGCTCATCGGCGTCCAGGCCCATGAGGGTCACCCCCTGGGTGTTGCGGCCGACCAGCGAGATGTGCTTGGCCGGGGTGCGCACCAGCGTGCCGCGGTCGGTGATCAACACCACCTCCTCCTCGTCGCGCACCAGGATGGCCCCGACCAACTTGCCGTTGCGGGCCGTGGTCTGGATGGCGATCACACCCTGGCCGCCGCGGCCTTTGCGCGGAAACTCGCGCACCGGGGTGCGCTTACCGTAACCGCGCTCGGTGGCACACAGGATCTGTCCTGCGCCACCCTCGCTCTCGGGCGCCGGAAATAGCGCTGCGGGTTCGCCATTCTCGCCCTGGTGCTCTTCCCCAGCGGTATCCGCAGCCGTGTCCTCTGCATCGGGGACCACGTCCTCTTCCCCGGGCCCTTCCGATGCCACGATGATGAGCGCGATCATGACGTCGTCCTTGCCGAGGCGCATGCCGCGCACGCCGCGCGCCGTACGGCCCATGGCACGTACCTGGCGCTCGTGGAACCGCATGGCCTTACCGGCGCTGCTCAGCAGCATCACGTCTTGCGCGCCGTCGGTCAACGCCACACCCACCAACTCGTCGCCGGCGGGGAGATCGATGGCGATGATCCCGGTGCTGCGCGGCCGGGAGAACTCCGTGAGCGCGCATTTCTTGACCGTGCCCTGTCGGGTCGCCAACAACACGTAACCGGCTGGTTCGAAGGACTTGATGGGCATGAAGGCGGTGATGCGTTCGCCCTCCTCCAGCGGCAGCAGATTCACCATCGGTTTGCCGCGCGCGGTGCGTGCGGCCTGGGGCAACTCGTACACCTTGAGCCAATACAGCCGGCCGCGATTGGAGAAGCACAGGATGGTGTCGTGGGTATTGGCCACGTACATGCGCTCGATGAAGTCCGCCTCCTTCATGGTGGTGGCGGTCTTGCCCTTGCCGCCGCGGCGTTGCGAGCGGTACTGATCGACCGGTTGGGCCTTGGCGTAGCCCTCGTGCGAGAGCGTGACCACGACGTCCTCCTGGGTGATCAGGTCCGCCAGCGACAGGCCGACGTGGGCATCGCGGATCTCGGTACGGCGTTCGTCGCCATATTGCTCGCGCACCGCGTTCAACTCGTCGCGGATCACGCTGACCAGCCGCTCCGGCCGCACCAGGATATCGAGCAGGTCCCGGATGCGCTCCAGGACCTCATGGTATTCCTGCACGATCTTCTCCTGCTCCAGACCGGTCAGCCGATGCAGACGCAGATCGAGGATCGCCTGGGCCTGGACCTCGGTGAGCCGATAGCCGCCCTCGGTCAACCCGAAGCCCGGCGGCAGGTCTTCGGGCTTGGATAGGGTCGCCCCGGCCCGGTCCAGCATGTCGGTCACGACGCCCGGCACCCAAAGCGCGTTCAACAGGCCCTGCTTGGCCTCGGCGGGATTGGGGGAGGCCTTGATGAGGGCGATTATCGGGTCGATATTGGCGAGCGCGACCGCCAGCCCTTCCAAGATGTGTCCCCGCTCGCGCGCCTTGCGCAGCTCGTGGATGGTACGGCGCGTGACGACCTCGCGGCGATGGCGCAGGAAGCACTCGATCAACTCGCGCAGCGTGACGGTCTTGGGCCGGCCCTGAACCAGGGCCACCATATTGATGCCGAACACCACCTGCATCTGCGTCTGCTGGAAGAGATTGTTGAGCACCACTTCGGTGTACTCGCCGCGGCGCAGTTCGATGACCAGGCGCATGCCGTCCTTGTCGGACTCATCGCGCATCTCGCGGATCCCCTCCAGCTTCTTCTCCTTGACCAGCTCGGCGATGCGTTCCATGAGCCGCGCCTTGTTCACCTGGTACGGCAGCTCGGTGACGACGATGCGCTCGCCGTCGTCTTCGGTCTCGGTGCGGGCGCGCACGTGGATGCGCCCCCGGCCGGTGGCGTAGGCCTCGCCTATCCCCTCGCGGCCATTGATGATCGCCGCGGTGGGGAAGTCCGGTCCGGGGATGATCCGGGTGAGCACCTCGGTGTCGAGGTCCGGGTTCTCCAATAACGCGAGGCAGGCATCGATGACCTCGCGCAGATTATGCGGCGGGATGTTGGTGGCCATCCCCACCGCGATACCGCTGGAGCCATTGACCAGCAGATTCGGTACGCGGGCGGGGAGGATCGCCGGCTCATGCTCCGAGCCGTCGTAGTTGGGGACGAAATCCACCGTCTCCTTGTCGATGTCGGAGAGCATCTCATGGGCGATGCGCGCCATGCGTACCTCGGTATAGCGCATCGCCGCCGGCGCATCGCCGTCCACCGAGCCGAAGTTGCCCTGGCCGTCGACCAGCATGTAACGCAGCGAGAAGGGTTGGGCCATACGCACCAGGGTGTCGTAGACGGCGGTATCCCCGTGCGGGTGGTATTTACCGATAACGTCACCGACCACGCGCGCCGATTTCTTATACGGCTTGTTCCATTCGACGCCCAACTCGCGCATGGCGAAGAGCACGCGCCGATGCACGGGCTTGAGACCATCGCGGGCATCCGGCAAGGCGCGTCCGACGATCACGCTCATCGCGTAATCGACGTAGGACTGGCGCATCTCGTCCTCGATATTGACGGGCGTCAAGTCCTTGGCGAAAGAGACCATAAGAGATGCGAAGGAATTAAGGGATTGTTGTCATAAAAGGCGAAATGCTATCACAGAATACGCCGTGGCCCCCGGCTTGCCCGCGCCACGTTGGCAACAGCCTTACGTAACTTGGCGCCGTTAGGCAGATGGGGCCGCCAGGGCCTAACGACCCCCATCGCGGCGCCGGGCAGCGATGCGCATGCGCAGTGCATTGAGCCGGATAAAGCCGCTCGCGTCCTTTTGATCGTAGGCCCCGGCGTCGTCCTCGAAGCTCGCCACCGCGGTGTCGAACAGGCTGTCCAGCGAGCGGCGGCCTACGACTAGGACATTGCCCTTGTAGAGCTTCAAGCGTACCGCCCCATTGACGTACTGCTGCGAGTCGTCGATGAGGCGCTGCAGATTGAGCCGCTCCGGGCTCCACCAATAGCCGTTGTAGACCAGGGCCGCGTAACGCGGCATGAGGTCATCCTTGAGATGCGCCACCTCGCGGTCCAGGGTCAGAGATTCGATGGCGCGGTGCGCCTTGATGAGGAGGGTGCCGCCGGGCGTCTCGTAGCAACCGCGCGACTTCATACCCACGTAGCGGTTCTCGACGATATCCAGCCTGCCGATGCCATGCTCGCCGCCCAGTCGATTCAGCAGGGCGAGTGCCGCGGCCGGCGCGAGCCGCTCTCCGTCGATGCTCACCGGATCGCCGCGCTCGAAACCGAGCTCGACATAGGCCGGCCGGTCGGGGGCCTCCACGGGCGAGCGCGTCCGGCGCCACATCGACTCCGGCGGCTCCAGCCACGGGTCCTCCAGCTCACTGCCTTCATAGGAGATGTGCAGCAGATTCGCGTCCATGGAATACGGCGGCCGCGTGCCGGACTGATTCTCGACGGGGATGGCATGGCGCCGCGCGTAGTCGAGCAAGGCCTCGCGCGAGTTGAGGTCCCATTCGCGCCACGGTGCGATGATACGGATATCCGGTTTCAAGGCATAGGCGCCCAGCTCGAAGCGCACCTGGTCATTGCCTTTGCCGGTCGCGCCGTGCGCGATCGCATCGGCCCCGGTCTCGATGGCGATCTCGACCAGGCGCTGGGCGATGAGCGGGCGGGCGATCGAGGTGCCGAGCAGGTACTCGCCCTCATACAGGGCATTGGCGCGAAACATCGGGAACACGAAGTCGCGCACGAATTCCTCCCGGAGATCGTCGATGTAGATCTCGCCCACGCCCATCGCCGTGGCCTTGGCGCGGGCCGGTTCCAGTTCCTCGCCTTGACCGATATCGGCGGTAAAAGTCACCACCTCGCAGCCGTATTGTTCCCGCAGCCACTTGAGGATCACCGAGGTATCGAGGCCACCGGAGTAGGCCAGCACCACCTTCTTGACGGGTTTTTGCACCACGACGCGCTCCTGGAGATCGAATAAACCGCCAGATTCTACCGGACGTCAGGCCCTCGTCCAGCCTCCCGCCGCGGCTGATGCCTGCGCGGGTCGATCGGTTCAGTGGTACGGGTGCCCGCCGCTCACGGTGCGGATGCCGGCAGCGGCCAGACGGCAGCGTTCACCTCAGCCCGTTTGCACGGTGTTTGCTAGCCCCATTTTGGCGCGGCCGTGTACCGAAACCGGGAAAAGCCGACGGACTGACTAGACCTGCGAGAGCGACGAGTATGGATTGTGTTGATGAGGCCCGTATAATTGACGGTGGTCAACAATCGGATACGGCCTTAGCCTACTGTTCCAGCGCCTATGGGAGAGAGAGAGTTGCCCGCCACCGGCGACAGCCTGGTGCTCCAGGAGGCCCGGCCGAAACTGAAACGGCCGCCGGTCTACAAGGTAGTACTGCTCAATGACGATTTCACGCCGATGGATTTCGTGGTGCACGTGCTGGAGCAGTTTTTTCACAAGAACCGGGAGGACGCGACCCGCATCATGATCGAGGTACACACCCTTGGGCGCGGGATCTGCGGGGTATTCACGCACGAGATCGCGGAGACCAAGGTTGCGCAGGTCAATGCCTACTCGCGCGAGCACAAACATCCGCTGCTGTGTACCTTGGAACGGGACTAGAGGGGCACTGACCGTGTTGAACAGAGAGCTGGAGGGTTCACTCAATCGCGCCTTCAGAGAGGCGCGCGCGCAACGCCACGAATATATTACCGTCGAGCACCTGCTGCTCGCTTTGCTCGACAACCCCGCCGCGGGCGAGGTGCTGCGCGCTTGCGGGGCCGATTGCGGCACTCTGCGTCGCGAGCTCGAGCGCTTTATCGCCGAGCACGCGCCCCTGCTGCCGGATGGAGACGGCCGTGACACGCAGCCGACCCTGGGTTTCCAGCGGGTCTTACAGCGTGCGGTGTTTCACGTGCAGTCCTCCGGCCGCCGCGAAGTGAATGGCGCCAACGTCCTGGTCGCGCTGTTCGGCGAGCGCGAGTCGCAGGCCGTCTATTTGTTAAACCGGCAAGACGTATCGCGGCTCGATGTCGTCAACTATATGTCGCATGGGATAACCAAGGGCGCCGACGGCGAACCCGATGAGGCCCACGGACCGGCCCATGACGGCGAAGGCGCCGAGCCCGGCAAGAGTCCGCTCGACGCCTATACCACCAATCTCAATCGGCAGGCGCGGCTCGGCAAGATCGATCCGCTCATCGGGCGCCGCGATGAGGTCGAGCGCACCATCCAGATCCTGTGCCGGCGCAGAAAGAACAACCCCTTGTTCGTCGGCGAGGCGGGCGTAGGCAAGACTGCGATCGCCGAGGGGTTGGCGAGGCTCATCGTGGCGGGCGAGATACCGCAGGTGCTGGCAAACAGCACCGTCTATGCCCTCGACCTGGGGGCGCTACTCGCCGGGACCAAATATCGCGGCGACTTCGAGAAGCGCATGAAGGGCGTGTTGGCACAACTGCAAAAAGAGCCCGGCGCCATCCTGTTCATCGACGAGATCCACACCATCATCGGCGCCGGTGCCGCCTCGGGAGGGGTCATGGACGCCTCCAACCTGCTCAAGCCGATGCTCGCGTCCGGCGAGATCAAATGCATCGGCTCGACCACCTATCAGGAGTATCGCGGGGTCTTCGAGAAGGACCGGGCCTTGACCCGGCGGTTCCAGAAGATCGACGTCGCCGAGCCCTCGATCGAGGATACGGTCAAGATCCTGAGCGGCCTCAAATCGCGCTTCGAGCAACATCACAGCGTCAAATACACCCAACAGGCCCTGCGCGCGGCCGCCGAGCTCAGCGAACGCTACATCAACGACCGATTCCTGCCGGATAAGGCCATCGACATCATCGATGAGGTCGGCGCCAGCCAGCAGTTGCTGGCCCCATCCCGGCGCAAACGCACCATCGGCGTCAACGATATCGAGAACATCGTCGCCAAGATCGCGCGCATCCCGGCCAAGACCGTGTCCAGCACGGACAAGGAGTTGTTGCGCCAGCTCGATCGCAACCTGAAGCTGGTCGTGTTCGGCCAGGGTAGCGCCATAGACGCGCTGGCCGCCGCGATCAAGATGGCGCGCTCGGGCCTGGGCGACCCCCGCAAGCCCATCGGCGCCTTTTTGTTCGCGGGTCCTACCGGTGTCGGCAAGACCGAGTTGAGCCGGCAACTGGCGCGCGCCTTAGGCATCGAGCTGGTGCGTTTCGACATGTCCGAATACATGGAACGCCACACCGTCTCGCGTCTCATCGGCGCACCGCCCGGCTACGTAGGGTTCGACCAGGGCGGATTGCTGACCGAGGCTATCCACAAGCATCCGCACGCGGTGCTGCTGCTCGACGAGGTCGAGAAGGCCCACCCCGATGTCTACAACCTGCTGCTCCAGGTCATGGACCACGGTAAGCTCACCGACACCAACGGCCGCGAGACGGACTTCCGCAACGTCATCCTCATCATGACCACCAACGCCGGGGCGGATCGGATCAGCCGCGCCTCGGTGGGCTTCACCGTCCAGGACCATACGGGCGATGCGCTGGAGGTCATCAAGCGCGCCTTCAGTCCGGAGTTTCGCAACCGCCTGGATGCCATTATCCAGTTCAGTGCCCTGGACGAGCACACCATTGCCCAGGTCGTGGACAAGTTCATCGCCGAGATGGAGGCGCAACTCGATACCAGGAACGTGAGCATCGAGGTCGACCGGGCCGCGCGCGATTGGTTCGCCAAGCACGGCCACGAGCCCTTGATGGGCGCCCGCCCGATGGGCAGGCTGATCCAGGATCGGCTCAAACGGCCGCTCGCAGAGGAACTGCTGTTCGGCAAGCTCGAACAGGGCGGGCGCGTCACCGTCACGGTCAAAGACGGCGCGATCCATATTGCGGTCGAGGAGCGAGAGGCCGCGGAGTCGGTTTAAGGGTGCCCTCGAAGGATGGGATAGAGCCCTATCGCACCAACATCTCCCGCGTTTTTCTTAGTTGATAGCCCTGCCCCCGGAGCGCGCGGGGGATTGATGTAGACGGGCCGCTCGGTCATATTAGCGCCATGGTTGATGGCATTGGCCGCCTGGGCCCGCAGCGCTCCTCCCGGTTGCATGCCCCCTAGATCATGAAGCTCACTATCGAGCGACTGCGGCGCTGGGAGCACCGGCGCGTGACGCTGCTCGGCATGTCCGGGGTCGGCAAGACCCATCTCGCCCAGATGCTGCGCAAGCATCAATGGTTTCACTACTCGGGCGATTATCGGATCGGCACGCGCTATCTGGACGAGCCGATCCTCGACAACATCAAGCAGCAGGCCATGCAGGTCCCGTTTTTGCGCGATCTACTGCGCTCGGACTCGATCTACATCAGCAACAACATCACCGTCGATCACCTCAAGCCGGTGTCGAGCTTTCTCGGCAAGCTCGGCAACCCGGAGCAAGCGGGGCTCCCGCTCCGGGAGTTCAAGCGCCGCCAGGCCCTCCACCGTCGCGCCGAGATCGCGGCCATGCGCGACGTGCCGCAGTTCATCGGTAAGGCCAAGGCGGTCTACGGCTATAACCACTTCGTGAACGATGCCGGCGGCAGCGTCTGTGAGCTGGACGATGCCGAGACCCTGGAGGTCCTCGCCACGCATACGCTGATCCTGTATATCCACGCCAGCGCCGAGGACGAGCAGGCGCTCATCGAGCGCGCCGTGGCCGATCCCAAACCGCTCTATTACCGCGAGGCCTTTCTCGATGCGCAGCTCGCGGCGTTCATGCGCGAGCACGAGCTGTCCTACGTGGCGTTAATCGATCCCGATGCATTCGTGCGCTGGATCTTTCCGCGCTTGTTCTATTCGCGCATCCCCCGCTACCAAGCCTTTGCCGAGCAATACGGATACACCGTCACCTCCCATGAATTGGCCGCGGTCCGGGACGAGCAGGATTTTCTGGCTTTGATCGAGACCGCGATCGGGCGCCAGCCTTGATGCGCGCAAGGGATCGGCGATGCCACTGGTAGCGAGTTCCGATCTACCCGCCTTCGCGGCGCTGCGCGCCGAGGGCGAGACTATCCTGTCCAGGGAGACTGCGCTCCATCAAGACATCCGCGAGCTCCACGTCGGGCTGCTGAACATGATGCCCGACGCGGCGCTCAGCGCGACCGAGAGGCAGTTCCTGCGGCTGGTGGGCGAAAGCAATCAGATCGCGCAGTTCTACGTACACCCGTTTACGCTCTCCGATCTCCCGCGCGGTCCCGAGGCGGCGGCACATATCGCGCGCTACTACGAGCCGTTCGAGCGCATCCGGCGCGAGGGGCTCGACGCCCTCATCATCACCGGCGCCAACGTGACGCAGCCGGACCTGGCGCTGGAGGCGTTTTGGCAACCGCTCATCGAGGTCATCGATTGGGCTTATCAGAACGTCACCTCAACCATCTGCTCCTGCCTCGCGACCCACGCCGTGCTGCAATTTCGCTACGGTCAGCGGCGCCACCGCCTGCCGGACAAACGCTGGGGCGTGTACTCGCATCGCGTGATCGACGGACACCACCCGCTGGTCGTCGGCGTCAATACACGCTTCGATGTCCCGCATTCCCGCTACAACGAGATCGCGCGCGCCCAATTCGAGGCCGCCGGACTACGGGTGTTGGCCGAAAGCACCGCGGCCGGCGTACACCTCGCGGTGAGCGAGGACCGCTTCCGCATCGTGTTCTTTCAGGCCCATCCCGAATACGACACCATCAGCCTGATGAAGGAATATAAGCGCGAGGTCTACCGCTACGCCAGCGGTGAGCGCGAGGACTATCCACCCTTCCCGGAGCGCTACTTCACGCCAATGATCGAGGCGCTACTGGACGAATATGCGGATGAGCTGCGCGCCGCGCGAGTCGCGGGTCCGGCCATCCCGGAGCTGCCCGAGGCGCTGGTGACGCCTCATCTCGACAACACCTGGCACGATACCGCCGAGGCCATCATCAACAACTGGCTGGGCAAGGTCTATCAGATCACCAACCACGATCGCCGCCAACCCTTCATGGCGGACATCGATCCGCAGGACCCGCTCGGGCTACGGCCTTAAATGCCGCCGGAGCCACCGCCGCCGGGCTGATCGGCGCGCTGGGCGGCAGGCTGAGCCCCGCCTACTTCCGGACCGGCGGCGGCCATCACGGCCGGGAACTACGTGTTGACCCGGCGATCATTAGACGATCACCCACCCGGCCGCAGGCCCGGTTTAGCCGGGCACGGCTGCTGCGCCTGCTGGGCACGGGCATGGGACTCTGGGGCCTTACCCTGGCGGTCCTCAATGCGGTGTTGGGTTGGCAAGCGAGCTTCACCCAGATGCTCCTTTG
>JBOIDW010000356.1:0-2388 GCA_050740655.1 Gammaproteobacteria bacterium
GGGCGCATTGAACAGAGCAGGTGGCTCGTGAGCAGGAAGAGTTTTATGCGACTCGTCATCGGGCTGTTGCTCCTTGCCAGCCCCATGCGCCCGTGGGCCCATCCGCTCGATCCAGCACTCTTAGAGCTTAGGGAGTCAGGAGACGCCGCAGTCGAGGTACTGTGGCGGGTGCCACTCCTCCAACCCAGCAACGCTCCGCTCTCACCAGTGCTTCCGAGCCGATGTCATGAGCTATCTGCACCCACCGCCAGCGAAAACGTACAGAGCCTAAGCCAACGCTGGCGCATCGACTGTGGAGGCCGGAGCCTTGTGGGTGAGCGGATCGGCGTCGAAGGTCTGAACGTCCGGAAGACCGATGCGCTCGTTCGCATCCACCTGGCCGAGGGGCGGCTGGTCCAGGCGGTACTGCGCGGCAACCAGGCGTTTCTGATCGTCCCGGGGCATGCCGGGGTTTTGGATGTGATGCGCGACTACCTCATCCTGGGTTTCGAGCACATCCTGACCGGACTAGACCATCTGCTGTTCGTGCTCGGACTGGTGTTGCTCATACACGGATGGCGGCGGCTGCTATGGACTATCACTGCCTTTACCGCCGGTCATAGCGTGACGCTATCGCTGGCGGTGCTCGGTTTTGTCCATGTGCCCCCGGCGCCCGTGGAGGCCCTGATCGCCCTCAGCATCTTCGCCGTCGCCGTGGAAATCACGCGCCAAGCACAAGGGTGCGCCACCGGGTTGTGGCGTTTTCCGTGGGCCATGGCGCTAGTCTTTGGATTCCTGCATGGCTTGGGCTTCGCGGGTGCCTTAGCACAGGTGGGGCTGCCTACCGATGAAATCCCCCTCGCACTCTTCTCTTTCAACGTCGGCATCGAGCTGGGGCAGATCCTCTTTGTCGGGCTGGTGCTGGCCGGAAGGGCGGTGATCCGCAGGCTACCGGTGCCGTGGCCGAAGGCCAGTGAGCTCGTCCCTGCCTATGCGATCGGCTCGCTCGCGGCGCTGTGGATTTTCGAACGGGTCTACATGATCGTTTGGGTATAAAAAGGAGTCAGAGCGCTCAAATCCCTCTCTTCGCTTCGGCTCAGAAACTCCTATGGAATGGCAACAACGATTACTCAACGTAAATGCCAGCACCTACGATGACCATTTCTCCATCAGGCATTTTCGCCTTCTTGATATAGCTTATCTTCTTGGAAGGCTTGTCTTCCCCCGGTTTAGGCCACATATAATCTACCCATCCCGATCCTTTGGTTTTAGCTGTCTCTATAAACTCCCGCATCCAGAGTTTTCCATTGGCATCCTTCATGTCAGCGAAATTTTTTCCCTCGCGTTCCGGTTTGGTAGGATGCATCAGGATAGTTCCGTTCATATCATCAACGAAGATATAGGTTTCTCCCTTGTACCATTCGCTGTCCTTCTCGCACTTCGCCGAGGACGCCGCGGACGATGTCGTGTACATGAACGCGGCGAACATCCCCTACCAGCTGAGCAACGACCACGCGTCGTGCGAGTCGGAGATCAGCGCGAAGACGGAGTACTACCACACCAATTCGCAAAGCCCAGATACGCATGACGACCCGGCCTGCACCAACGTGCAGCGCGCCATCCACGACGCCATCGTCCAGGGTTTCTGACCGCCCGGCATCGGCGGCGAAAACGAAGGGAAGGTGTGGCCGTATAACGTCGGCATCGGTGCGGGATCGACTGATACAACCTTGGTCGATCCGGCCATCGGCCAGCCGCCCTTGCTCCTCTTCCTGGGCTGCAATTCGCTCCTCCCGTGAACGAAGGAGAATGGGATAGGTTGTAGCCCGGATAGAGCGCCAGCGGAATCCGGGGAGGTCTTTCCCGGATTCCACTTCGTTTCATCCGGGCTACGACTGAAACGGTCAGCGAGATCAGGGCCGCGGGGGGTCTGCCTCTGGTATCGAGCCCTTGTTGTCGATGAAATCGCGCGTCGCACTCATAGGTATCTGAAGGCCAACGCCGCAATAATGGTCGGCGGGAGCAAGCGTATATAGGGCGCGTGTCCGCGCCAATCATTGGCGATATGATTCCATCACGCCTGATGATCGTCGCACCCTCGTTCCCGCCAGCGTTGCACCGCACACGCCGATCGGCCCCGAACGTTTCTCACCGATGCCGATGTGCGGTCTGCCTTGCGCGAAGCGATCGGAACACTTCGTTTGACCCATCGGCTTTTGATACAGGCATTGCCGCCTGCTCGGACGCATGAGTCGGCGCGAATGCGGGAACGCGGTCTTGAACCGGATGAGCCGGATCCAGAATTCGGGTGCCTGAAACAGACCGGTAGTATATTACGGAAATTCATAGTGATAGTGTAGATATCTAAATAATACTTGAAATTTCTGTTATAACGCCCCAGAATTAGAG
>JBOIDW010000357.1:0-1947 GCA_050740655.1 Gammaproteobacteria bacterium
GCTGCCGCCCGCAGGGGCCCGAGCGCGAGATCCGGATCGGTGTCGGCGAGATAGCTCATGCCCTGCTCTTCGATGAGGAAGCCCTTGCGCGTCAAGAACTTCATGAGGCGGTTGATGATGCGAAGGAGTAAGGTCTGCAGCTCTGTGAGGGTGGGGGCGCGCACGGCGTGGAATACCGGCAGGCCCTCGGTGGTGTGGTAGACCCCATCGAGCACCAGGCAATGGAGGTGAATATTGAGATTGGCGGCTGATCCGAAACGCTGGATCAGCGTGACCGCGCCGCTGTGGGCTTCGGTGCGTTCGAGTCCCGCTTGTTGGATCAGAAATCGGCCAATGACCCGGTGGACGATCTGCAAAACGGGCGCGAGCAAGTGGGGATGTGTGGCAAAGAGACAACGAAGCGGGATCGGAAACGACAGCACCCATTGGCGCACTGGCACCCGGGGAATGACGTGATCGACCAGGTGGGCGGCCGTGCATCCTCGGCGCGCCCAACAGGCCCCTCCCTGGGCCTGGCTCTCTCCGCCATGCGCCGGGCGCCACAGCTCGGACAGAAGCCACGCCGCTTGCAACTGAAGGCGACGAGCTTCTCATGGGCGCAGTCGACGCAACGCAGGCGTAGAAAGCCATGGGCGAGGATGCCGCACTCGAGAAAGGCATCGAACTCTTCTTTGACAAACTCGGGCAAGCCCGCCTCCGTCTCAAGCTCGACTTGGGCCAAGAAGGTCTCGAGGTGTTCTTGTACGAGCTGGTAGAGGGTCGTCTCTTCGGGACGCCGCCGCTCGTAGTGGATGCGCCTTCTCGCCAGCGCAGGCTGCACCGCTCTGTCCATCGTCCCTGAGGTGTTGCTTGTCCCTGCCGGCGTGCTCTAGTCAGAAGCTCCCATTGAAATGAGCATGGGTTGGCCGCGCCTCAATGAAACTCCCGCGGACGGATCGACAGGCGCCCGAGCAGATGCGTATGGTCCTCGAGTCGCCGGGCGAGCACGTGCACCACCTCGCCGTCGCGCTGCACCTCTCCAATGACCGCCAGTAAGCGTGAGCCCAGAAGCTCTTTTCGTTGCTTGTCCACCAAGCTGCTCCAGACGATGAGATTGAGGTAGCCCGTCTCGTCTTCGAGGGTGACGAACACCACCCCGGTCGCGGTCCCGGGACGCTGGCGGGTGATCACTAAACCGGCAGCGCGGACGGCGTCTCCGTGCGCAAGACATAGAACCTTCTCGGCCGTCACGAAGGCCATCCGTTCGAGGCGCGGGCGCAAGAGCGCGAGCGGATGGCGCCGGAGCGTCAGACCGAGGCTCCCGTAATCGGCGGCGATCGCCTCGCCCTCGGTGGGGCGGCGCAGTAAGGGCAAGGCTTCATTGACGGTGGTGGCGGCGAGTAGCGGCGCCGGTGCTTCGATGCCGAGCACGGCCCAGTACGCCTGATGCCGCTGGCCGGCGAGGTTCACCAGCGCATCGGCCGCAGCGAGCGCCTCCAGGTCGCGGCGATTGAGTTCGGCACGCCGCATGAGATCCTGGACATCCATGAAGGCCCCGGTTGTGCGCGCTTCCACGAGGCGCTCGGCACCGCTCTTCGAAAGGCCCTTGACCCTGCGGAGCCCAAGACGAAGCGCTAACTGGCCAGTCAAGGTGGGCTCCAAGGTGCAGTCCCAGTCGCTGGCACCCACATCAACTGGACGCACCTCCACTCCGTGCCTGCGGGCGTCTTGCACGAGCTGCGCGGGGGCGTAGAAACCCAAGGGCTGGCTATTCAAAAGGGCGGCCGTGAAGGCCGCGGGGACGTGACACTTGAGCCAGGCGGAGACATAGACCAAGAGCGCGAAGCTCGCCGCGTGGCTCTCGGGGAAGCCATACTCGCCAAAGCCCTCGATCTGTTTATAGATCTGGCGGGCGAAGCGCTCCGAATAGCCGCGCGCGCGCATGCCCTCGACGAGCTTTTGCTCGAA
>JBOIDW010000358.1:0-6916 GCA_050740655.1 Gammaproteobacteria bacterium
CTTGATCGATACCGGGTCGAGAATGGACGACGTGATCTTCGAGGAGTTCAAGGGCACCGGCAACATGGAGATCCACCTCGACCGGCGCATCTACGAGAAACGCATATTCCCGGCCATCAACATCAACCGCTCCGGCACGCGCCGCGAGGAATTGCTCACCAACCCCGACGAGCTGCAGAAGATGTGGATCCTGCGCAAGCTGCTGAACCCGATGGACGAGGTCGCGGCCATGGAATTCCTGATCGAGCGCCTCAAGGCCACCAAGAACAACGCCGAGTTCTTCGATTCGATGAAGCGTTAGCGGGTTGGGTCTCGGCTCGCCCGGTCAATCCGCCCGAGTATCGTCCGGGTTACGGTCATGGAGAACGCGCTCGGCTTACGCGATAAGCCGAGCGCTACGCGGTAACGAACGCGCGCCCCGGATCGGAAACCGGGATTACTTGGGTTGCGGTACGATCCGCAGATACGGCTTCGGGGCCTTCCAGCCAGCCGGGAATTTCTGTTTCGCCTCCTCGTCGGAGACCGCCGGGACGATGATGACGTCCTCGCCCGGTTTCCAATTCACCGGAGTCGCGACCTTGTGCTTGGCGGTAAGCTGTATGGAGTCCAGGATCCGCAGCACCTCGTCAAAATTGCGGCCGGTACTCATGGGATAGGTGATCATCGCCTTGACCTTCTTGTCCGGCCCGATGAGAAACACCGAGCGCACCGTAGCATTGTCCGCTGCGGTACGTTGTTTGGCGCCACCGCTCGCATTGGGGTGGATCATGTCGTAGAGCTTCGCGACCATCAGATCGGTGTCGCCGATCATGGGATAGCGCACGGCGTGCCCCTGGGTCTCCTCGATGTCCTTGGACCACGCCTGGTGGTCCTCGACCGAATCGACGCTCAGGCCGATGATCTTGCAGTTACGTTTGGCGAACTCGCTCTGCAAACCGGCCATGTAACCGAGCTCGGTGGTACAGACCGGCGTGAAGTCCTTGGGGTGCGAGAACAATATCGCCCAGCCCTCGCCTATCCAGTCGTGGAAATTCACCTGTCCCTGGGTTGTTTGCGCCGTAAAATTCGGGGCCTCTTCACCTATACGTAGTGGCATGGTCTTTACCTCCAAAAGTGTTCAAGGGGACAAACGCCGAGGACCGGGAGAAACGGGGCCTGAGCATCGCACTCGCCTCAGACCGGTCGACCACGGCACCGGTAACTATAGCACCGCCTGGAGTCCGGCGGACGGTTTCCGCACCCCAGGCTTAGAGCGAACCCGTTGCCAATGCTTCCGCCAGCTCGCGCCGCCAGCGGCGAGCGCCGGCCTGGCCGCGGAACAGGCCTAGTGCCGGCCGGGCGAGCAAGGACAGGGCCGTGCCTCGGGCCCGCTCACGCAGGATATGGTCTTGATAGCGCGTGACTACCGCCTCCCGCGTCGGGATGGGATGGGGATCGGCGTAAAAACGGCCATCGATTGCGGTCAGGAGATAGGGATTGCGATAGGCCTCGCGGCCGATCATGACGCCGTCCACGCCGTGCAGCTGCGCCTCGACCTGGTCGAGATCGGTGATTCCCCCGTTCACGAGCAGCTCCAGATCGGGAAGGTCGCGCTTGAGCTGGTGCACGAGCTCGTAGCGCAAGGGGGGTAGCGTGCGGTTCTGCCTCGGGCTCAGGCCCTGCAACCAGGCCTTGCGGGCGTGCAGGATGAACACTCGGCAACCAGCGGCGGCCACTTGCTCGACGAATCGGCACAGCAGTTCATAGGAATCGCGCTCGTCGATGCCCAGCCGCGTCTTGACGGTCACCGGGATGCGCACCGCTGCACGCATAGCGGCGACGCAGTCGGCCACCCGCTCGGGCTCGGCCATCAGGCAGGCGCCAAAGCGCCCTTCGCGCACGCGCTCGCTGGGGCAACCGACGTTCAGATTCACCTCGTCATAGCCATGGTCCTCAACCAAGTGCGCGCCTCGCGCAAGCCGCCGGGGATCGCTGCCGCCGAGCTGCAAGGCCAACGGGTGCTCGCTCGCGTCATAGCGCAGATGTCGCGCCGCATCGCCTTGCAGCAGCGCGTTGACGTGCAGCATCTCGGTATACAGCCAGACGTGCCGCGACAGGAGGCGCAATAGATACCGGCAGTGCCGGTCCGTACGGTCCATCATCGGTGCAACCGCTACGGTCCGTGGCGGAACGGCCTTCGGCGGCTCGGTGCTCGCTAGTGGCGAGGAAGGCATGGCGTGGTTCGAAATGCACATAAGCTATCGTGTACACTCGCAATGACTAGCCTTACGCACGGTTTGAACAGATTCACGGCGCGGCCAATTGTAATCTATTGCGATGAGCCTTCCCCTAGCGCGCCCAACCGCAGCGCCGCTTGACGCGCCCTCCGCGCTTCTGGCGGTATCGGATCTCCGGGTCCGGATCGGCCGGGAGCCCGGTGCGGTACGGGCGGTCGAGGGTCTGGACCTAGGCATCCGCCGGAGTGAGACCGTTGCGCTGGTGGGCGAATCCGGTTGCGGCAAGTCCATGACCGCGTTGGCCATCATGCGGCTCTTACCACCCGGCGCGCGGCTCGTATCGGGTCGCGCAGCATTCGCCGGCGAGGACCTGTTCGCGCTCCCCGAGGCCCGTATGCGTGAGCTGCGCGGGGCCAGGATAGCCATGATCTTTCAAGAGCCTCAGACCTCGCTCAACCCGGTCATGCCGGTGGGCCTGCAAATCGCCGAGACCTTGGTCCAGCATGCGGCGCTGCGGGGTCCGGCCTTGCGGCGCAAGGTCTTGGCGCTGCTCGATGCGGTCGGGATCCCGGACCGCGAGCGGCGTTACGATGAGTATCCGCATCAACTCTCCGGCGGCATGAAACAGCGCATGATGATCGCGATGGCCATCGCCTGCGCACCGGACCTGCTCATCGCTGACGAACCCAGTACCGCGCTGGATGTGACCATCCAGGCGCAGATCCTGGCGTTGCTCAAGGCCATCCAATCGGAGCACGGGATGGCCATCCTGCTCATCACCCACGACCTCGGCGTGGCTGCGGATTTTGCCGACCGGATAACCGTTATGTACGCCGGTCACATCGTGGAGACCGGCCGGCGGCAGGAGTTTTTTCGAGCCCCCGCCCACCCCTATGCGCGGCAGCTTTTTGCGGCGGTGCCTAGCGGCGCGCGGCGGGGCGCGCCGCTGGCCGTGATCCGTGGCTCCGTCCCGCCCTTGACCCAGGCCTTTCCCGGATGCCGTTATGCCTCGCGTTGTGACGCGGTCCTGCCACACTGCCACGAGCAAGCGCCGCGTTGGAGCGCGCTCGCGGAAGGGCATGAGGTGCGCTGCCATCTGTACGGAGTCGGATTGGCCGATCCCATGCCACGGCCCGTGGCGGTCGGGCAATCCACTGCGCCGCAAGCGCCTCCGTCCGCGCCGGAACAGACCCTGCTCGAGGTCGAGGATCTGCGGGTCTATTTCCCGATCCGCGGCGGGCTGTGGCGGCGCGTCATCGGCCAAGTGCGGGCCGTGGACGGGGTGTCATTGCGCATCGCCAGCCGCAGGACCCTGGCCCTGGTCGGCGAGTCGGGTTGCGGTAAGACCACGGCCGGAAAGGGGATATTGCGGCTCCTGCCGGTGAGCGCCGGACACGTGCGGATTAACAACGAGGACCTGGCGTTGCTAGCGCCCGAGGACCTGCGCCGGCGCCGCGCCGAGGCGCAATTCATTTTCCAGGACCCCTATTCCTCCATGAACCCGCGCATGACGGTCGCCGAGATCATCGCCGAAGGCCTGCGCGTCCAGGGTCTGGGTGACAACGAGCAGGCGCGCCAACGGCGCGTCGATGCGCTGCTGGAGGAGGTCGGCCTCAGCGCGGCGGTCAAACAGCGCTATCCGCATGAGTTCTCCGGCGGTCAGCGCCAGCGTATCTGCATTGCCCGCGCCCTGGCCTTGCGCCCCAAGCTCATCGTCTGCGACGAGCCGACCAGCGCCCTGGATGTCTCGGTCCAGGCGCAGATCCTGAATTTGTTATCAGGACTGCAAGCGCATCTGGGGATCGCCTATCTGTTCATCACCCACAACATCGCGGTGGTCGAATACCTGGCCCATGAGGTGGCGGTGATGTACCTGGGACGCATCGTCGAGTCCGGCCCGGTCGGTGAGATATTGAACAACCCCAAACACCCCTACACCGAGGCGCTGCTCTCGGCCGTGCCGCAGATCGACGAGACGCTGCGCCGGCCGGTCATCCGACTGTCCGGCGTCTTGCCCTCACCGGCCGCGCCGCCCACGGGGTGTTATTTCCACCCGCGCTGCGCCAAGGCCATGCCGCAATGCCGCACCGCTTATCCGGCCGGCGCCCGATTCAGCGCCAACCACAGCGCACACTGCTTTCTGCATACCGACCAGTCCCTATCCTCCGCCGCGCCTTGAATGCCGATCTCCCTCTAATCCTCCGAGCGCTTGCCTTCGCCGCACACCGGCATCGCGATCAACGCCGTAAGGGCCCGGAGGCCTCGCCCTATATCAATCACCCCATCGCGCTCGCCGATCTCCTCTGTACAGAGGCACAGGTCGACGATCCGCGCGTCCTCGCGGCCGCCATCCTGCACGACACCCTGGAAGACACCCGGACCAGCCGCGCCGAGCTGGAGTCGCTCTTCGGCCACGAGGTGGCAGCGATCGTGACGGAGGTGAGCGACGATACGACGCTGCCCAGGCAGGAGCGCAAACGGTTACAGGTCCTGCACGCGCAACGCCTGAGCGGGCCGGCCCGTCTAGTCAAGCTGGCGGACAAGATCTGCAATCTGCGCGACATCGCCGCAAGCCCGCCGCTCACGTGGTCGCTGGACCGCCGGCGCCAGTACTTCGATTGGGCCAAGCAGGTGGTGGATGAGATCCGCGGCTCGCACGCGGTCCTCGAGTCTATTTTCGACGCGACCTATCGCTTGCGTCCCTGAGCGCCTACGCAGGGAAGATCTCCTGGAGCTTGGCGCCGGGATCGGGCGCCGCCATGAGGCTCTCGCCGACCAAGAAGACATGTACCCCATGGCGGCGCAGCCGCGCTACGTCCTGCGCACTGCGGATGCCGCTCTCGCTCACCACGGTGCGGTCCGGGAATACGTCTACCATGAGCCGAATGGTGGTCTCGAGATCGGTATGAAAGGTGCGCAGATCGCGATTGTTGATGCCGATGAGCGGAGTGCGCAGCATCAGGCCGCGTTCCAGCTCCTCGCGATTATGTACCTCGACCAGCACGTCCAGCGACAACGCGCGAGACAGCTCGGCGAGGCTGCGCAACTCAGCGTCGTTCAAGGCCGCAACGATGAGCAGGATACAGTCCGCGCCCAGGGCACGGGACTCGTAGATCTGATACGGATCGAGCACGAAGTCCTTGCGTAACACCGGCAGCCGGCAGGCCGCGCGCGCCTCCTGTAGATGCGCGTCGGCGCCCTGGAAATAGCGCTCGTCGGTCAACACCGATAGGCACGCCGCTCCGGCCTGCTCATACCCCGCGGCGATGGCGGCCGGCTGATAATCCGCGCGGATGACGCCTTTGCTGGGCGAGGCGCGTTTGATCTCGGCAATCACGGCGGGAGCACCGCCGGCAATTCGGCGCGCCAAGGCCTGTACGAAACCCCGCGGTGCGGCCGCCGACTCGGCCGCCGAGCGGACCTCGGCGAGCGGCCGGAGCGACCTGCGCAGCGCGACCTCTTCGGCCTTGTGACGCAGGATCTCGGTCAGCAGGTCAGACGGGGCCGCCATGACATCTCGCAATCTCCGGCAAGTATTACGAGCGTCATTATACCGGCCGCGGCGCCGGGAATCGTGCTATTCTGGCCCACCTTCCGATGAGCAAACAGGCCTAGGTTGGATGACCGAAAAGGAAACGAGCGACGTACCGGACGTCGATGCGCAACTCACCTTGACGCTGACGCCTTCGACCATCTTGAACACCCTCATGGCCAGCGCAGAGAGCGTCCACACCGGTTGGGAGTCCTGCGTGGACGAGGCCTTCGTGGTCTCGGAATACACGGTGGTCAACGAGAGAAACGGCGATCACTGCCGTTTTATCGAGCAGGAATACGCGGACCGAGAGGACGCGGAGGACAGTTGGCACGACTGGGCCGTGGAGCTGCGCGTGGGACCGGTCTACGTCACCGGCCATTGGCGGACGCGGGTGCCGGGCAGCCCGGCCGACTGGGAGTGGTGCGCGGGGGAGGGCGAGCGCGTCTTCATCAACACCTGCGCCTTGCTGGGTAAGCGGGTACGGCGCGGCTGGGTCGCGGAACAGGTCCCGGAGTCGCCGCGCCCATCGCGTACCCGGCATTAGACCGCAACGGAGGCGAACGCCGCCTGCTTAGGCTATGCCGCGCTATCACGAGACTCCATTGCCGCTCGCCGCCGGCCTGTGCCTCGCGATGGCGGTATCACTCGTCCAGGCCCAGGGGCACGCCGACCTTGCCAGCCGTACGCGCGCCACCTGCACCGCCTGCCACGGCGCGACCGGTAATGCCAGTCAGGCTGCCGTACCTTCGCTCGCCGGCCAGCACGCCCGCTATTTGGTCAAGCAACTACGGGATTTCCGCTCCGGTGCCCGCAACAACGCCGTCATGAGCCCAGCCGCGGCACCGCTCAGCAGCACCACCATCGAGCGCCTAGCGGCCTACTACGCGCGCCAGACGGCCGAGCCCGGAACGGCCGATCCGGCCTTGGTAGCGCTGGGCATGGCGGTCTACCGCGGTGGCGGCAGGTCACGCGCGGTCGCCGCTTGCATGGCCTGTCACGGTCCCGCCGCGAGCGGCAATCCCGCGGCCGGTGTCCCCAGCTTGCGCGGCCAGCGTGCCGAGTACACGGCGAGCCAGCTACGTGCCTACGCGGCCGGCGAACGCGACAATGACACCAAGGCCGTGATGCGTGCCGTCGCGGCGGCCCTCACCGGCAAGGAGATCGA
>JBOIDW010000359.1:0-1854 GCA_050740655.1 Gammaproteobacteria bacterium
GACCCGGGTGGTCTCGGGAATGGCCTCGGTGCGGTAGTCGACCAAGCTATCGAGGCTGTAGTGTTGGCGCATGTAGCGGAAGAAGTTCTCCTGAGACCATCGGGAGAACACCGCCCCGGCCAGGCGCGCCGTTTCGCTACGATAGTCCGTGGACAGGATCGCCGTCTGATGACCCGTGTCGGTGAGCTTGCGGATCTCGCGTACCCACACCTCGCCTCCCAGAAAGGTCCCCCGCTCGGCCAGCTTCATCGTCACGGGCTCCCCATTCGGTAGTCTTCCCTGCCCGAGCACGAACTCCTCCACGGGCCAATCCTCGCCGGGGTGTTTGTGGTAGGTGAGACAAGCGATGCGCTTTTGCTTCATCCGGGCGAGGAAGGCCGGGCTGTAGCCTTCCCGATCGAAGACCACGGTGAAGCGATGGAGCAGCGGATCGGCAGCCAATTCCTCAGGGCTTTGCTCTCGCGGCAGGTCCCGTTCGAGGCGCGGGATGATCTCCTGTTCCAGGACCCGCAAGAGCCCCGGATCGACGGCTTGACTCACCACGAAGAAGGGCTGGCCATCCATGGCGTTGACCCAATAGTCGGCAGTGGCCCGTAGACACAGGCGCTCGCGCGCCACGTAGTGCTTGGGTAAACGGGTTTGAGATCCGTGGTAGACCCGGACATGGCCATCGACGTATAAGACGGCGGCCTCCTCCGGCGTCGCCGCCATCCATTCCGTGCAGAGCGCAGCACTCCACTCGAAGGCCTGCCCTTGCTCGGCCAAGTGCTTGAGCTTGGCGCGGAGCGTCCGCACCTCGGGAATGCGGTCGAGCCCCAGGAGCTTTCCCCATTCCCCCGGCGCACAATAACGCAGGGCCTCGATGGACTTGAGCCGTGCGAGCGCCAGGAAGCCCAGGAGCAGAAAGATTCGTCTCGAGCCCGTAGAAGCCCGGGGGCAACTGGAAGTACTGGCCGGCATGACGCAAGAGCCCACAGACCAAGAGCGCCGGCAGGGCCAGCAGCACGCCGCCCTTGGGAATGTCGAGGGCGTCCTCGAAGCGCGGGGCCATCGCACCGAGTTGTCCGAGGCTCGCCGCCAGCCGCTCGAGGGTCGCCGTCGCTCCGCGGCCCATCGGCGCCGCGCAATCGATCTCGGCGCGGGCGCTTTTGGTGCTGGCTAGCGTCTCCCTGCAGGGAGACAGCTCTTTTTTTTAGCGGGAACACGGATCCTGCCCGCGCGCACCGCCTTGTGGAGCGTGTCACGCTTCAACCCGAGCCGCTCCGCGATCTGCGCTTCACTCCACCCCTCTGCCAGGAACTCCTCGATCTCGGCCACCACCGGCTCGATCAAGACCGCCGGCCCGCGCGGGGGGCGCGGGGCATAAAACCCAGCCGGCCCTTTCTCTCGATACAGCTTCACGGAACGTTTCACGCTGATGGTCGTGACTCCAAAGGCCCGCACGATGTCGGCTTGCTTGGCATTGCCGTTCACACAGAATTGACTGGTGATCATCCGGAAGGTCGCCCTGTCGTTCTCCTCGTGAATGAACACCGGCATGTGCCCGTTGAAATACGTCACCCGGCCGTCCTCCTTCATAAAGGCCAGCTCCAGGGTGATGTGGGTGACCCCTTGGGGGAAGAGCGGCAAGTGGCGTTGTGGCATCGAGGCGACCTCTCCGAGGGGTCCTACGGGGCGTGTGACGAGCGAGGAGGTGACCCGGCACCTCCTCAACTCGGGATCTTTTCAGAATCCAGGCCGGTCCGCCAGCCACCCCCGACCGACGCGCCTACTCCGTTCCTAACCGCTTGATCAATCTCTTGCTTTGGCCTACCGAAGGCCGCAGGATGCGTCTGTGAGATCAGGAGGTCTGAA